>JAYRQY010000158.1:0-19832 GCA_041910365.1 Anaerolineaceae bacterium
ACCGGCACCCAACCCTGACCGTCTTCGCTGATGCGGTAAACGGGTTCGCCAAGGGGGTTTTCCACGAAACCAGAGGAGAAGTTGTAGGTGATTTGGATGGAGGATGCGGGAAGCGCAGGGTAACCCTGTGGAAGTGTGGAGAAGTCGTCGGTGGGGATTTCAAATTTGAGCAGCCAGTTGTTTTCGGAATCGCTCACCCAAATCGCCCCATTTGCATCCACGGCAATACCCACCGGTTTTCCGAATCCATCAATGCCGCTGCTGTATTGTCCCCAACCGCGGAGGAAATTACCTTCCAAATCGAACGAGAGCACACGGAATTTATCGGGATCAGCCACGTAGATTTTTCCATCGGCATCAATATCGATGAATGGCTCGTTGGCGGTGGATTGTTCATCCCAGGCATCCACTTCCCATTGTTTCTGGAACTGGTAATACATTCCTGAGGTATCGGGGGCAAATACCTGGATGCGCTGATTCCAGGTGTCGATGACGTACAGCCAATCTGCATTGTCCACTGCCAACCCGACCGGTTCGTAGAACTCACCGGGCTCAATGCCTTTGACGCCAAACTGGGTGATGAAGTTTCCGTTTTCATCAAAAACAACTACCCGGTTGTTGCCTGTATCGGTGATAATAACGTGCCCCAGGCTATCAACGACGATCCCGCGCGGACCCCAGAAAGAATCTTCAGAATCCGCAGGGCCGGATCTTCCCCACATGGTAATGAATTTGCCATCGGCGGTGAACTTTTGAACGCGGTAATTCCAGGTATCGGTGACGTAGACTGAGCCATCCGGACCCACAGCCACTCCCCAGGGCTCATTGAATGTACCGCCGGGAGCCTGGCCGGCATCGATGCTGGCATAACTGCCCCAGGCCGAAATGAATTGTCCATCGGCACCGAAATGCTCAATGCGGTGATTGAGCGAATCGGCTGCGTAAATGGAACCGTCTGGCGCAATGGCGATGTCGCGGACTGCTGAGAATTGGCCGCTCTCAGTACCAGCGGCACCGATCACTGCAACCGGGGTGAGCGTTTCATACTTGCCGGCATAGGGGTCCACTTCCTCGGTGGATGAGCCTGCTGGAAGAACGCCATAAGTCCAAATCTGGCTGACGATATCCTTCCGGACGAAGAGATGGATGCTTCCAGAAGGCTGCCAGGTTTCAACGGTTAGATCCGACCTGTCCTTGAGTTGGGCATAAAGCGAATAATCCTTGTCAGCCCAGATCTGGTAGATGGCTTTCCGCCATTGCGGATCTTTGAAATTTGTCCAAAACTGTTTGAGCGATAGATTCCAATAATCCTGCATTGGCCAGACCAGGCGCAGGTAAGGAAAATCAAAGTATTCATCTCCCAGGATTGCCTGGGTTTTCGAGTATTGCGTATCATCTGAGATGACGACCGGGAAATCCAACAGGTCACGGGTGAGGTCTTTCTCATACCAGACCTTGTTCGGATAATCACGGAAATACCACCAATAGGGATAAAGGGCATCTGCAATGTAGGCAACCTTGATGTTCTTGCCAACCCCGGTGCGTTCACCAACGTCCTCAACTTGTTCGAGTACATCCTTTGGTCCACGGGCGGCGTGGGCATATACCAGGAACTCCTTGCCGGTGTCATAGTTGATAAAACTGGCCTGGTAGGCTGACCGTGCGGTGGTCACTGTAAGTACCAGGAAGATACCGATGGTAACAACGCGGAGCAAATCGATGGGCTCCCACTTGGCAAGTAATTTCAGTATTCCCCAACCGCTGACAATGGCAGCAATGAGGGCAAAAAGGAAAGTACTGGTTGCCTGGAGTTGAAAGAGTTCGTGACCGGCAAAGGGTCTGTTTGTGCCAGTGAGCATTCCAACAGATTTTGAAAGACTGACAAGGAAGACAGGAACAAGGACAAAGGCAAGCATAGCCCGCAGATCAATTGATTTGGCTTTTACGCGGTCCACAAGGAAACCAACCGCAAAGCCGGAGGTGAGCAGCATCGGCAGCGTGATGTGAACCGTCAGCCAGGGCATTTTTTCACCCGCCACAGTGAAAGCGACGAGGCTGATGATCGACCAGAATAAGAGCAATGTTAAAACAGGCAGGCGTTGTTCTGTTTCAACAGGCTCACCGCCATCCTCTGAAAGGGGAAGCGAAATTTGTGTTACCGGTTCAGAGCCATCGGCTTGCTGGGCAGGAGAAAGCAGCGGCCGCGAGGTGAAGAGTCTGTGCCGAATGCCCACGAAAAATGCGAGGATGGTACCGAGGGCTGCCAGGTATTCGTACATGGGTACCTGGATGAGCGTATAGTAATACCAGGGTTGGGTACCCCGGTTGACCGATTGTTGAGAGAGCCAATAACCCAAAGAGCCCACCAGCCCGGTGAAGAATCCCTGGCCATTGGTGAATAGGGTGGTGTAGAGCACGGTGAACAGGCTGTAAAAGATGCCTGCGTTGATCGCCCACAATTTGGGTTTCCAGAGTAAACCGAGACCAGCGGCAAGCACCAGGCTGATGACCAGCACGATGCTTGTGCGGATCAAACCAGGCTGAGAATAATCCAATGGATCCCATCCTGCCAGTTTGATCGGGAAGGCAATCAGCAGCGGCAGAATGACCGTGAGCGTGACGATGACAAGATCAAACGAGCGCATCTTCCTCAACTCGCGCATGCCAAAACCGGTGAATAGAAAATACAATCCGATCGCCAGGGAAACAACGGCAAGCCCCAGGCAGGTGTACAGCGCGATTTGCAGCGGGGCAATTGCGGGCGCAACTGTAGCAACAGCGGTGGTGGCGTCGGTAACAGCATCTGCGGCTGCTTTTGCATTCTTGGCTGAAATGACGCCAACGCCCAAGGTTGCCACCAGGAATAGCAACCCTGCCAGCATACTGATGAGGAAAACATCCCGGTTTGAATTGCTTTTCCAGTTTTTCCTGGTGACGTCTGCCAGGAATAATAAACCCAGGAAAATGAGGATTTCAGCAGCGTAGATGAACGCCGTTTCTTTCGTGCAAAAATGAAGGGCTACGGTTGCCATGTAGACGTACAGCATGGAGTGTTTGCCCTGCTCCAGGTACCGCAGGACGGCATAGAGCATAATCACCCCAAACAATCCGATGAAGGCTTCGTTGCGGGTGTACCTGCCGTAAAACAGCATGTAGGGAGAGATCATAAAGAAAAGACCAGCGAGCAGCGCGCCTGTTCTTCCCAGGTATCGCCGCCATCCAATGAGAACAAATGCCACGGTTGCGATGCTAAAGAGCGCGGCTGGTATACGCGAGGTGAAATCGGTATCGCCGAAGAGATAATACGATGCGGCAACCAGGTGGAACTGCAGAGGACCATGGGTTACCGGGTCGTGACTGTAGCCGCTGCCCTGGTACAGGGAATGCGACGGGATGACGTGATTGATCTCATCGTGGCTCATCACGCGCCAGCCCAGCCCGATGAAGCGGCTGAGAATGGTGAGGATGAGGATTGTGGCGATGAAGATTAACTCGGGTGTGACTTTTGGGAAGACCCGCGAGATCGGTTTGTCAAGCCAGGTGTTGATTGTGGTGGGTTGCGACTGAGTAGATTCCATCATTAGAGCCATCCCATGAAAATTCGATTATTTGGAGATTTCATCGTGTGTTATTTGGCATCCCCAGCAAAATATCGAGGACCCGGTTTACCTCACCTCTAGATTAAAGTAGTTATACACCGCAGCAGAGAGATCGGCAAACAATTTGTTGGCATTATTCCAGATGATCTGGGCATCATTGTGGATGTAAATGGTGAGGATGTAATTTCCGCCAGGGGTGTACACCAGCGCGGCATCACCAACCGTGTGCATCAATCCATCCACTGGGTCCACTGCCCAGCCGTGTTTATGTGCCACTTTTGTGCCCTCCGGCACCCCTGCTTCGATCAATACCCCGATGTGGTTCTGCGTGAGGGAGGTGATCATGCTCTTGCATTCATTTTGGGTGATCTCTCCGGGAAAGACGGCAGAAAAACTGCCTCCGCCGTTCTGAGCACACTCATAGATATCATTCAACAGAAGCCCGATATCCACTGGTGTTGTTTGATTGTAAGGATCAGGATCTGTAAAAACGTCGGTACGGGAATTAGCAGGGGTTGAATAGGTTTGCAGCAGGGGCGCGCCGAGGTAGAACATCCCTGCCAGGAAGGTGTTCTTTAAACCCAGGGCTTTCATCGTGCGGGTCACTTCCAGCGGACCGAGGGTTTGAGACATCAGCGAAGACATCAGTTTGTCCGGAGCTGTGTTATCGGAAAGGACGATCATATCCTCGATCAGCCCGGCATATTCTGAAGTGAGAGGTTCTCCGAGGCGGCGGAAAGATTCAACCAGGATGGGGATTTTAATGGTGCTCTCGGCAGAAAAGGCGATTTCCGGTTTTAATTGATCGCCCAACTGGTAGGCAACCTGCATTTCATTTCCAGTTTGCAGATCGATCAAATAAATCTCCACCTGGCCGTTAAACCCTTCTGAATCGACAATCTGTTGAAGGAGCACCTTGAGGACATCCAACGATGGGCGCGTTGCACCGGATTGTGAAGTTGCCAGGTTTACCACCCGGGAGGATGGTGATTTTAGCGCAGAGGACACCAGTTCAATTGACCTTTCAACATCTAAAATCCTACCCGGGTCACCCACCTGAAAGTTGACAGTGCCGGGGATGGGGGTAAAGGCTTCAGCCTGCCTGTCGTACCGGGCGGAGATCTCATTGGTCAGGTAGGAACGGAGGACGGCAGGATCGATTTTTGAACGCAGCGGAATCACCTGGGAATCTGGCAGGCGGTTAAAGAGATAATTAATGAAGCCCGTCCAGAAGGGAGAGGCAGCCCGCGCTTGGTCTGCCGCGGCCATCATTCCTGCCAAATCCAAAGAGAATCCCAGGGTTGCGGGTTTTGCCTGGATGACATCATCGGCGTAATGCATTTCAACGGGGACTGAGTACACCTGCGTGATGCGGGTGGCGGCTTCCTCTTCCGTGAGATTGCTGACATCCACGCCGCCGATGGTGGTGCCTTCGGCGAATGTGGAACGGAGCCGGCTATAGACAGCCAGTTGAAAAATCGATAATAACACTGCTGAAATAATTAACCCCAGAGATATCCAGCGGATTAGGGTAAAGTTTTTGATACGCATTTTCTTTATTTCTCCTGCAACTTGCTAGCACCTCATTTTACCAGACCGAAACGGTGTTTTTTGTGGCGATAAATGGGTGTTGGCAATAAGCTCCAAGGTTGGATATACTATTCAATATGAACGACCACACAGGCATCAACAGTGGAACATTGAAGGCGATTTACCCTTTCAACTTGCTTGACGACCAAGCTATTGCAGATTGCCTGGAGACCTGTGAATACCTGGAATGCGCACCGGGCACAAGGGTTTTTTCACCTGGAGAAAAAGCAGCGCATGTCTATTTCATTCTCAATGGAAGCGTAAAAGTTACAGGTGACAGGAAAAATGCTGTCATAGGCAACGCTGCATTTGTCCAGGGGGACCATTTTGGCGAAGAGGCAATTCGGCCGGGGACTCTGCGCAAAACAGGCGCTGAATGTACTGCGCAGACCAGCCTGCTGGTGCTTAAAAGCAGGGATGTTATCGACCTTATGAACAAGCATCTTCCGCTTAAAAATGCATTCAAAATGATGGAGCATTCCTGGCGGATGGCAGCGGACCTGGTGCTTCCCTGGCTGGTCGCGGGAGAGAGAGTCCAGTTGATCAGCCGAAGGCATACGATCATCCCATTTTTACGGTTGGTATTGATCAATACGGTTGGGATCACCGCGTTCGCTTTCCTGCTCTTCGCCGCTTTCTCGTCAAAGGATTTCAGTCAACTGTTAATGATCCTGGCATTCCTGGTACTTTTGGCAGGGATCATGGTGAGCATTTGGGCGGCGGTGGAGTGGGCGAATGATTATTTCATCATCTCCAACCTGCGGGTGATCGCACAGCGCCAGTTGTATGGCTTTTTTGACAGCCGCCAGGAATCGCCGTTGAGCGCAATCCTATCCACCGGTTTCGACACCTCCCTGATGGGGCGGTTGATCGGATACGGGACGGTGAACCTGCGTTCTTACACCGGCGAAATCTCATTCAAAAAACTACCATTTCCGCAGACCATCTTTGAATTTTTGGAAATTCAGCGCGAGACAAGCAACAAGGAAAAGCGCTCCGATGAGCGAAAACACATCGAAGAGACTTTATCCAACCGGATGAAAGGTGTGGTTAATGAAGGGAACGTTCCGCAGCGTGCCACCACCACATCTCCCACAGCGGTGATGTACCAGAGCGGCTCTTTTCTGGATTGGATGGCCCGCTTCTACCAGTTGCGCCAGGTGAAGGGAAATGCGGTGATCTATCGAACTCATTGGTGGATCCTATTGAAGAAAACCGGAATCCCCTTCCTGCTGCTGATCATGCTTTTTGGCGGGTTTATCGGCAGGATGTCAGGTTTGTTTAGCACGATTCCTGAGACACCATTTTATGCAGCAACGCTGGTGATGACCCTTGTTTCGTCATTGTGGTGGCTTTACCAGTATTTTGATTGGTACAACGACCAGTACATCTTAACAAAGGACCAGTTAATGGATGTATCCCGTAAACCGTTGGGATATGAAGACCGCCGTTCTGCACCCGTCAAGAACATCCAGTCGGTGGAGTTCAAACGCAAAGGATTGATTGGATTGCTGCTGAATTACGGCACGGTAAGGATTCAAATCGGCAATGAAGAATTGACGTTTGATGATGTGTACGCTCCTTCGCAAATCCAGGCGGAAGTTTATTTACAGCTCAAGAAATACCAGGATGAACAACGGCGCGAGGAGGGGCAGCGTATGGCTGATTGGATCACCACGTATGACCACATCAAGCAAAATGGCAGCACCGAAATGGAGCAACACGAGTAAAATTGGAAAATTGTTACTAGAGGTATACGATGGCATTAATGGAAATAATTGCGCTGCCAAATCCCATCTTGCGCCGGAAAGCGCATAAAGTCACGGATTTTGGCAAAGATTTTCGGGTGCTGGTGGAGGATATGATCGAGACCATGCGCCAGGCTCCCGGTGTGGGTTTGGCAGCCCCCCAGGTGGCGGTGCCATTGCGGCTGATCGTGGTTGAATATGGGGATGACGAAGATGAGACCGTGCCAAAAAAACTGTACGTTGTTGCCAATCCGGAGATCGTAGAACGCTCGGTTGAAACGGAACCTGGCATTGAAGGCTGCCTGTCTGTCCCGGGCTTGATCGGCGAAGTTGAGCGGAGCATTCGAGTTACGGTAAAGGGACAAAACCGCCAGGGGAATGCGGTGAAGATCAAGGCTGAAGGCTGGCTGGCAAGGATCTTCCAGCACGAAATAGACCACCTGAATGGCATTGTTTATACAGACCTGACCGACAAGGTTTGGAAGCCCACAGCGGAGGATGAAATACCGCTGGACTAATTATGCATCTCTCACATTTATCGCTGACCAATTTCCGACTCTTTTCCCGCCTGGATATGGACGTTCCTCGGCGGGTTCTCTTGCTGCAAGGCGCAAATGCCCAGGGCAAGACCTCCTTGCTTGAGGCGATCTACTTTTTGGCAACGTTTGCATCTTTCCATGCACAAAGCGACCGGCAACTGGTGAATTTTGTGGCGACCCGTGAAGCCCTTGCGGTTACCCGGCTGGTGGGAACATATCAGCGCGGGGAAAAGAATCACAAACTGGAAATCCGTCTGATCCAGGAATCCAATGGCAATGGGGGAGCACGGTTGCGCAAGGAAACGCTGCTGGATGGCGTGAAAACGCCGGCGAACCAACTGGTGGGGCATTTTAGCGCGGTAATCTTCTTACCCCAGATGACGCGAATCATCGAGGAAGGACCAGACGAACGGCGCCGCTACCTCAACCTGGCAATCGCGCAGGGGGACCCTTTTTATACCCAGACGCTCTCTGAATTCAACAATGCGATCACCCAACGCAACGCGCTGCTCAAACTGCTGTCTGAAAGGGGAGGAGACCCGGCGCAACTGGAATACTGGGACGACCTGGTGACCAGCCGCGGGGCAAGGATACTGCAGGCGAGAATCGCCGCAATCCGCGAGATCGATCAGATCGCGGCGCGCATCCACGACAGGTTGACCGGCGCAAAGGAAGTGCTGCGGTTGATCTATCATCCTTCCTACGATCCGCTGCCGAAACCGGACGGTCAGATTGCGCTTCCAATCCAAACCCCTGTGCATCGGGATGGCTTTTCACTGGATCAACTGCAGCAGGGATACCTGGAGCAACTCCGGTCGGTACGCAGTGAAGAGATTATCCGCGGCATTACCACGCTCGGTCCGCATCGGGATGAAATGCGCATCCAGTCCAACGGCATCGATCTGACCGATTTCGGTTCGCGCGGGCAGATCAGAACGGCATTGCTTTCCTTAAAGCTCGCCGAGGTGGAATGGCTTAAACAAAAAACCACGCAATGGCCGGTATTGCTGCTGGATGAGATCATGGCTGAACTTGATGTGCACCGGAGAAAATTCCTGATCGAATACCTGGAGAATGCCGAACAGACGATCATGACAACAACAGATCTGCACCTTTTCCCGGCTGAATTTGCCGCGAACTGCGAAAAATGGATGATTGACAGCGGCAGTGTGGTGCTGCCGTAATTGCTTTACAAAGGATTCTTCTGGGGGATACCCGGGTTACGCGGGAAGTTTTTAGGCGTCGCAGCGATTTTACTGATGGATACCAGGTACCTTTCACCAGTCACCGCGGGGAGTGTGATTGGCGTCAATTGTTCAAACCTGCCGCCAAGTATCTTTATGGCGTTCTCCGCCTGGTGAACCTCCGCCGGAGCAGCATCCCCTTTTTGAGCCACCATTTTTCCTCCAAGGCGGATGAGAGGCAGGAGGTATTCCACCAGGACAGGCAGGCTTGCGACCGCCCTGGCCAGCGCAAGGTCGTATTGTTCACGATGGGCAGGTGATTGACCAAGCTCTTCTGCCCGGTTCACGATAACGGTGACATTCTTCAACCCCATTGTTTCTACGATATGCTGGCAAAAAGCTGCTTTTTTCCCGATGGATTCGACGAGGGTCAGGCGGATGCCGGGGCAAAGGATCTTGAGTGGAATGCCCGGAAAACCCGCACCGGTGCCGACATCGATCACTTTTTGAAACTGGAGATCCGGGTAAGCCTTCAGGCAGGTCAGGGAATCCAAAAAATGCTTGATGCGAATTCCCTCCCGATCCCGGATGGCGGTGAGGTTGAACTTCTCATTCCAGGAAACGAGTTCGTCTTCAAACAAAGCAAACGCTTTCTGCTGCGAGGGGTTTAGTGAAAAGCCATTGGATTCGAGCAGGGGTTGAAGTTCAATATCCATTAACGGATTATACCAATTCCATTTTTGTGATCAGAAAGTCCTTGACGAAACGCGTGTTGTATGTACAATTAAATATGCAATTAATCTTACGAAAGGAGCGCGACGGTATGGTTAACCTTGTTTTCAAAATGCAGACCGCTGGTAAAAACACCAGTCTTTCTGGTATCGCTGGTTTGCCTTGTCGTAATGCGCCTGTCTTCGGTTAACGCTGAATCGTGAAAACGAAAACCACGGGTGCATCCACTCCCGTGGTTTTTTTTATGCCACAAAGACCTCGGGAGAACCAGGTCTTTTTTGTTTTGCGGAGGGAATGATGAAGAGTGAACGCGAAGAGGATGGGTAGCAGGACGATCGTGGGTCGCATTGGATCGGAATTTGTTTTGTAAGGAAGTGAAGGAGGCCGAAAATGTTGGATACACTGATGAAATTCGGCGCATATCGAGTGAATTATTTTGAAGGATTAAGCCAGGGGAATCCGGACGCATTTGGATTCTATATCCGGGCAGAGGTCGAAGATGGGCAGGCCTACAGCCATGATGCCAAGCATCAGTTATATGCCGGTCTCGATCTCATCCAACGATTTATAGGATTGAAGAATCTTGCGGGAATTTACCTGGATGTAAATTGCCTTAAGAATCTACAAAGACCAGCATACCAGCAGATGAAACGGGATATTCTCTCCGGTTATTTCCGGCGTATTTTGGTGCTGGATGAAGGAGCGCTCAACGGCTGTCCGGGTTCAATGCGGGACCTGCATGAATTGGCGGGGCTCGTTGGCGGGTTGGAAGTAATCTCATGGCGCCGCTCAAAAATGAATCTGCGGCTTATTGGCGAGCCGGTTTTGAACCAAATGGACTAACGAGAAACAGGAGCAAAAATGATAGGAACTTCTTTATTCATCGGGCAACAAATTGAATTAACTGCCCTCAATGCAGAAAAGGATGTGGAGGCACTTTCAGCATGGACTTCTGACCAGGAATTCGTGAAGGAATTCATGGAAGGAATTTTCCGCCCCTATTCTGCTGCAGAATTCAAGAAAGCGATTGGCGAGAAGATAAAAAAGGCAGATGAAAACCAGGGTGCCTTCTACTTTGCCATCCGGCCAATTGGAAAAACCGAGATCATCGGCCTGTTGAACTTTGGCTGGATCTGGCATTCGCATCAAACCGCGCGTCTGTTCCTGTTTTTTGAGAACGACACTGCCCTTGAAGCGTACGGGAAAGAGGTCTTGCAACTGGGTTTGCGTTATGCATTCATGGAACTTAGTTTGCACCGCCTCTGGACAGAACTTTCTGACCATAACCCCGTAAAGCTGGCGATCTTTGAAAAAGCCGGATTTTTGCGGGAGATTCAACGCGCCGAAGGACTTTTTTATGATGGGCAGCACTTTGACCAATTGGAATACGGGTTATTGAAACACGAATGGAAAAAACTTCAGGAGGAGGTTCGCGATGAAAAATAAATTCCTGGTGGGTGACCTGGTGGAATTAACCCCGGTGAACCTGGAAAACGATCTGCCGCTGTGGGAGAAATGGAACCACGACAGTGATTATCAGCGTCAGTTGAGCATCACCCCCGCGCTGCAGCTCTCTGCGACAAGCATGAAGGAGTGGTTTGAAAAAGATCTCCCAAATTCTGCCCTGTTTTCGATCCATGAGCGAAAGGAAGACCGGATCATCGGTTTTGTGGAATTGGACGGGCTTGAATGGTCAGCGAGATCGGCGTGGGTGGGCATTGCCATTGGCGAGGCAGATTTCCGCGGTAAAGGCTATGGCACGGATGCGATGAAACTGCTGCTTAAATATGCATTTCGGGGGTTGAACATGCACCGGGTAAACCTGAGTGTATTTGAATTCAACAAGCGGGCGATCCGATCTTATGAGAAGTGTGGATTCCGTTACGAAGGTACCTCCCGGGAGCTCATCTACAAAGAGGACAAGCGCTGGGATGTACTCAACATGGGGATACTTCAGAGGGAGTGGGAAGTTCTTCAGGCACTGGAAAATTGAACGAGAAAAGAGTTCCGCAAAACACGGAGCTCTTTTTTTGCGTGATATACTCGGTGATATTTTTACTTGAGGAAACTTTATGGCTGATAAGATCAAAGCGATTATTTGGGATATGGGCGGTGTTATTCTGCGAACCGGCGGAGATACCTCACGGCTGAAAATGGGCGAGGAATTCAAGATCCCTTTGGATGACCTGTACAAGCTGGTGTTTGATTCCGATAGCGCAGAAAAAGCCACGGTTGGGCTCATCTCTGAAGAGGAGCATTGGAACACAGTTGCCGATGCTCTCGGGGTTTCCCGCACACGCATCCAGGAATTGCAGACACGCTTCTGGGCTGAGGATGCCATCGATACGCCATTGGTTGATTTCATAAAAAGCTTGAACAAGCGGTACAAAACCGCATTGCTCAGCAATGCCTGGTCTGGGGCTAGGCAGAGTCTCAGTCAGCGCATCCCGCTGGGGATGATCTTCCAGTATTCAATGTTTTCCTATGAGGTCCGCTTGCGGAAGCCTGATGCGAGGATATACCGGAGAATCCTGGAGATGATGGAGGTTAAGGCAGAGGAAACGGTTTTTGTGGACGATTTCCTCGATAATATCCAAGGTGCGAACGCAGTGGGTATCCACGGGATTCAGTTCCTATCCACAGCGCAGGCGATGGCGGACGTGAACGCGCTTATATCACCGCTGGAATGATCGAGAGATTTTCTTCTTCAACAGATTTCGTGGTGGGGGTGGTGGCAGATACCCACGTGCCGGATCGGAGAGCCAGCCTGCATCCGCAATTAATACCATCGATGGCGGCGGAAAAAGTCCAATTGATCCTTCATGCAGGAGACATTTGCGTGCCGCGGATCTTGCGGGAACTGGAGGAGGTGGCTCCGGTGATCGCGGTGAGAGGAAATCGCGACCTTGTTTTTGGCAGTGAACTGCCACTCTCGCGTCGATTGGAGATCAACGGGCATCCGGTGTTTTTAAGCCATGGTCACATGGGGATGGCTTCTTACTGGCTGGATAAGGTACAGCATGCGCTGCGCGGTTACCAGGCAGACCGGTATCTCCGGCGCATGACCCAGGCAGACCCTCATGCGGAAGTCTACATTTTTGGACATTCGCATTGTGCAGAAGAAATTCAAAGGCAGGGGAGACTCTATTTCAACCCGGGGTCGGCGACCTTTGCTTTGCCTCCGGAAACCCGGCGTTCGTGGGGGCTGATTGTCTTTTCTCCTGATTCCATAAAAACGCGGATAAGGTATTTGGATGAGTAAAAATTGAAATAATCGATTTTTCTTGACCGGATACATATGTGTTGATATAATGATTGTTTGCGCATCCCGGGCTGAACAGCTAGGTGGGATATTGATAAATTTTGCCAGGTACTGAAATTTTAGGAGAAACCCATGGCTTCTGTTTTACCAAGCAAATCTTACGCTCGAATTCCAACCATTTTTAATCTACCCAACTTAATTGATGTACAACTGGATTCTTTCAAACGGCTAAAGGAAGAAAGCCTGACCGACCTCTTCCACGAGATCTCTCCCATTGAGTCTTATAACAAAGGGATGAAACTGTATTTCCCGGGACACAGCCCGGAAGCCAAAGAATGGGGATTGAAGTACTGGTTTGAAGCCCCCAAGCATACAATGGAAGAATGTGTTGAACGCGACCTGACCTACGCCAGCCCCTTATACGTATCGGTTCTCCTGGCCGGATCGGATATCCCGCAGCCGGTAAAATCTGATATTTTCCTTGGGGATTTCCCTGAGATGACGGAGAATGGCACTTTCATTATCAATGGCACCGAACGTGTGGTTGTCTCCCAATTGATCCGTTCTCCGGGTGTGTACTTTGAAGCTCAGATTGACCGGGCTACCGGGCATCGCCTGGCTATGGCCAAGCTGATCCCCGACCGCGGCGCCTGGATGGAGTTCGAGACCAAGAGCAAGAACTACATGATCCTCAAGTTCAACCGCAAGCGCACCGTGCCCATCACCATCTTCTTACGCGCCCTGGCTGCGGTGGATGACACCCTCCCCGGAGAAACGCCGTTAAAGGTCGGTTCAGATGAGGAGATCATCTCCCTCTTCAGCGATATTGATAACAACCCTGACCGGCTGCTCATCCCCTCCACGCTGAAGGAAGAACCCGTATGGGACCTCAGCAACGGGCAGACCGTGGCTGAAGCCGCCCTGATCGAATTCTTCCGGCGCATGCGCCCCGGCGACCCGGCCAACCTGGAAAACGCCCGCAACTTCCTCGAAGAGCAGCTCTTTGACAGCCGCCATTATGACCTGGAAAGGGTCGGACGGTATAAGCTCAACCAAAAACTTGACCTGATGGATCGCATCCCGGTTTCTCACCGGAGCGTTACCAAATGGGATATCGTTTACCTGATCCGCCGGATGATCCTCATTAACAATGAGATCGAGGATAAGGATGATATTGACCACCTGGGTAACCGGCGGGTGAAAACCAACGGCGAACTGATCCAGAACAAACTCCGTATTGGCTTGCGCCGCATGGAACGGGTGATCAAGGAACGCATGTCGATCCGCGACCAGGACCAGGTATCGCCTGTGAGCCTGGTGAACATCCGCCCCGTTGTGGCAGCGCTGCGCGAATTCTTTGGCTCTTCACAATTGTCGCAATTCATGGACCAAACCAATCCGCTGGCGGAATTGCGCAGCAAGCGCACCCTTTCAGCACTGGGTCCGGGCGGCTTGCGCCGCGAACGCGCCGGGTTTGATGTCCGGGATGTCCACCACTCCCACTATGGCCGCATCTGCCCGATTGAAACCCCTGAAGGTCCGAACATCGGACTTATCGGCCGGTTGGCCAGTTTTGCCCGTGTCAATGAATATGGTTTTATTGAGACGCCTTACCGCAAGGTCATCAAAGCTCTTGGCTCCAGTGACCCGCGGCTCGAGGGGCGTTTACTCCGCGAGTCGCTCACAGATGAGAAGAGCGGCGAGGTCATCGTTAAAGAAGGCGAGCGCATCACCGCCAAAATGCTGTCTGCCATCAAAAAGACCAAGAAATCGACCATCTTTGTCAAACCCTTTGTTTCTGAAGAGGTTGAATACCTTTCGGCGGATGCAGAGGATAAATTTGTGATCGCCCAAGCGAACACTGAGATCAGCAAAGACCAGGAATTCACCCAGGAACAGATCTCGTGCCGCTTCCACAGCGACTTCATCACCTCAAATGGAGAGGGTGTCAATTATATGGATGTTGCCCCCCACCAGGTAGTGGGGATCAGCGCAGCGCTCATCCCATTCCTCGAGCACGATGACGCCAACCGGGCATTGATGGGTTCAAACATGCAGGCGCAGGCGGTTCCGTTGGTAAATCCGGATAGCCCGCTTATTTCAACCGGAATGGAAAAATACGCTGCCATTGACTCCGGCCAGGTATTGGTCGCTGAAGAAGAAGGTGAAGTGACCTCGGTCACCGGGCGGCAGATCTTTGTGCGCAATACCGAAGGACGCATTCATGAATACAACCTTCGCAAGTATCAACGCTCCAACCAGAGCACCTGCATCGATCAGCGCCCCGCGGTGATCAAAGGACATCGTGTGCATAAGGGAGACATCCTGGCGGATTCTTCCTCAACCGTGGATGGCAAGCTGTCGCTGGGTCAGAATGTCACAGTGGCATTCCTCTCGTGGGAGGGCGGTAACTTTGAAGACGCCATTCTCATTTCAGAACGCCTGGTGCAAGCGGATAAATTCACTTCAATTCATATTGAAAAGTATGAAGTTGAAGCACGGGATACAAAGCTTGGACCGGAAGAGATCACCCGGGATATCCCCAATGTGGGTGAAGATGCCATCAAAGACCTGGATGAGCAGGGGATTATCCGGATCGGGGCTGAAGTCGGACCCAACGATATTTTGGTTGGCAAAATCACTCCCAAGGGCGAAAAGGAACTGACCCCAGAAGAACGTTTGCTGCGGGCGATTTTTGGCGAAAAATCCCGGGATGTGAAAGATACCTCGCTGCGTATGCCGCACGGTGAACGCGGTAAGGTGGTGGATGTGAAAATCTTCACCCGCGCCGATAACGTGGATCTGCCTGCCGGCGTGGATATGATGGTTCGCGTCTCTGTAGCGCAGCGCCGCAAGATCACCGCTGGTGACAAGATGGCAGGACGCCATGGCAACAAAGGCGTTGTCTCCCGTGTTGTCCCTGTGGAGAACATGCCCTTCCTCGAAGATGGTACCCCGATCGATATCATCCTGAATCCGTTAGGCGTTCCGGGACGTATGAACATCGGCCAGGTACTGGAAACCCATTTGGGCTGGGCTGCCAAGCAGTTAAGTTTTGAAGCAGTCACCCCGGTCTTCGATGGCGCTGATGAGTACGAGATCGAGGCTGAACTGGCGCGCGCATGGCTGATGGATCTGGCCTGGAAAGAAGCCGGCGAGAAATCCTGGGAATGGATGAACCAGCAGGAATACGATCCGCAATCCATCAGGGATGATGAAGAAGTTCGCCTGCTTTACCTTGAGCAGGTCCTGGGTGACCGTTACGATATTGGACGCATGGCAACGGATCTTCCGTATGCCCGCCTGGTCAATCTTGAGCACTGGATGCTCGACAAGGGACTTGACCCGGATCCTGTGATCAAGTTCGAAGCCAACCTGACAGGTCAACCGGAAATTCGCAGAGAAGATGACGAAGCCATCCGAATCTGCCTCAAGGTTTGGCTTGATGAGCATGGCATCCGGACTGAAAAGCTGACCGGAGAAGGTATTTTATCTGCTGCCCATAAATTGTCAGTTGAAACAAGCGAGCCGCTGCCTATCCTCGGCAAACAGATTCTCCGCGATGGCAAAACAGGCATGCCCTATGACCAGCCGGTGACCGTGGGCGTTATGACCATGCTCAAACTGCACCACCTGGTTGAAGACAAGGTTCATGCACGTTCAACCGGACCTTACAGCCTGGTAACACAGCAACCCCTGGGCGGTAAGGCACAATTCGGCGGTCAACGCTTTGGAGAAATGGAAGTATGGGCGCTTGAGGCTTATGGCGCCGCATACACATTGCAGGAGATGTTAACTGTCAAATCGGATGACGTGCAGGGTCGTGTGAACACCTATGAGTCAATTGTCAAAGATCAACCGATAGAAGATCCAAGCCTTCCAGCATCGTTCAAGGTGTTGGTGAAAGAATTGCAGAGCCTTGGGCTGGCGGTGGAAGCGGTTATGGAATCCAAGGAAGTGATCCGCTTTGGCAAGGACGAAGAGAAGATCAAACCCCCCAAGCTTGATACCGGTTTGTTAGGGTTGGGCGAGGAGCTGCACGGGTTATTGTAAAAAAAAGAATAGTCCGGGCAACCTGGTGCGAGCGTGGTCATTTTCCTTGACCATGATTAACCCTCGTGATATAATTTTCAGCCGTTGCCCAAATGAAGTGGTGATGTGAGTACCTCAGCTTTGGAGTAATTCCAGCGGGGCCATCATTGCAGTCGATGGCCTCGTGCTATTAAGAAAAATTGTCAAGAAGGTTTATTTTTTTCGGAGGCAATAGTCGTGCCAACAATCAATCAACTGATTCGCAAGGGTCGCGAGACCAAAAGAACCAAGAGTAAAGCGCCGGCTTTACAATACACGTTTAACACCATGAAGCTTCGCCGCACCCGCCTTGATAAGGGCTCTCCGCAGAAACGCGGCGTGTGCACCGTGGTGAGAACAACGACGCCCAAGAAACCAAATTCGGCGTTACGCAAGATCGCCCGTGTGCGCCTGACCAATGGTCTAGAGGTCACGGCATACATCCCCGGTGAAGGGCATCAACTCCAGGAGCACTCCGTGGTGCTTGTGCGCGGCGGACGTGTAAAAGACCTGCCTGGTGTGCGCTATCACATTGTTCGTGGAACTCTGGATACAACCGGTGTTGCCAAACGTTCCCAGAGCCGTTCAAAATACGGTTCCAAGAAACCAAAAGCTTAAAGATTAGTCAGGGAGAAGTTTGAATGCGACGAACTAAACCAGAACCACGAGAAGTATTGGCGGATGTACGCTATAACAGCGTACCGGTTTCCTATTTCATCCACCGTATCATGAAGCGCGGCAAGAAAAGCACAGCCACCCGGATCATGTACGATGCGCTTGATATTGTAAAAGAGAAGACCAGCAAGAACCCGATCGAGGTTCTTGAGATGGCCTTAAAGAATGTTGGACCTCAGATGGAAGTCCGCCCGCGTCGTGTGGGTGGTGCCACCTACCAGGTGCCAATGGAAGTCCCCGCTGGGCGCAAGATGACTTTAGCCATGCGATGGATTCTTGATGCAGCCACTGGACGAACCGGCAATTCCTATGCTGAGAAACTTTCAGCCGAATTGGTGGAAGCCTCCAACAACCAGGGTGCTGCAGTGCGTAAGCGCGAAGAAACCCACAAAATGGCTGAGGCGAACCGCGCATTCTCGCACTTCCGTATGTAGATCATTTTGATAGAAACTGAGTAGCAATGCCTCGTTCTTTTCCATTAGAAAAATGCCGCAATATTGGGATCATCGCTCACATCGATGCCGGTAAAACCACCACCACTGAGCGTATCCTGTATTATTCCGGCCGCACATACCGAATCGGTTCAGTCGACGATGGCACGACCGTCACAGACTGGATGGTTCAGGAACGTGAACGAGGGATCACCATTGTTTCCGCTGCGGTAACCGCAGAATGGAATGGGTATCAGATCAACGTCATCGATACCCCCGGACATATTGACTTCACCGCCGAAGTTCAGCGCTCTTTACGAGTTCTGGACGGCGGTGTTGTTGTTTTTGATGCCGTGCAGGGGGTTGAGCCGCAAAGTGAAACAGTTTGGCGCCAGGCTGACCGCTACGGTGTGCCGCGAATCTGTTTTGTCAACAAAATGGATCGCGTTGGCGCATCCTTTGAGTACACACTCGGAACCATTAAATCACGCCTTGGTGCAAATGCCATTCCAATGCAAATGCCCATCGGAAGCGAGTCGTCATTCAAAGGCATGATCGACCTGATGACGATGCAGGCAATCATGTTTGAGGACGAACTGGGGAAAGAGCCGAAGTATATTGAAATCCCCATTGACCTGGTGAACCAGGCGAATGAAATGCGCCAGCAAATGATCGAGAAGATCGTTGAGCTGGACGACGACCTGACGATGAAATACCTGGAAGGCGAGTCGTTCACCAACGAAGAATTGAAAGCCGGATTACGCAAGGCCACCATCGAGAACAAGGCGACCCCGGTGTTCTGCGGGTCCTCATTGCGGAATAAAGGTGTTCAGCTGGTGCTGGATGCCGTCATCGATTATCTGCCATCGCCCCTGGATATTCCGGCAACCAAGGCAACCGATCTCAAGAACGAGAATGAAATCGAGTTACCCCTGGATGACACTGCCCCGCTGACTGCTTTGGTCTTCAAGATCGTAAGTGATCCGTACGTGGGCCGGCTGGCATATATCCGGGTTTATTCCGGAACGCTTACCACTGGTTCGATGGTCTACAACCCCGCCAAGGGGCGCAAGGAACGCATCGGGCGATTGCTGCGCATGTATGCCGACCGCCGAGAAGACATTAATGAAGTTTATGCCGGAGATATTGGCGCAGTGTTGGGTCTCAAAGACTCTTTCACCGGCGATACTTTGTGCGATTCTGCACATCCGGTGGTGCTTGAGAGCATCACCTTCCCTGAACCCGTTATCTCCATTGCAATCGAGCCGAAGTCAACTGCAGACCAGGATAAAATGGCGAATGCCTTGCAGCGGCTCTCTGAAGAGGACCCCACCTTCCAGGTGCATTCTGACGAAAATACCGGTCAGACCATCATCAAGGGGATGGGCGAGCTGCATTTGGATGTCTTGGTGGACCGCATGCTGCGCGAGTTCAAGGTGCAGGCAAATGTTGGCAAGCCTCGGGTGTCTTACCGCGAAACCATCACGAAACCAGTCAGTTCAGTTGTCTACAAGTATGTCAAACAATCCGGCGGGCACGGTCAGTACGGGCATGTTGTTTTTGCAATGGAACCACTGGAGCGCGGTGCCGGCATCCTGTTTGAGAACAAAATCACCGGCGGCTCCATTCCAAAAGAATATATCCCGGCGGTTGAAAAAGGCGTCAAGGAAGCCGTTGAATCCGGTGTTTTGGCGGGTTACCCGGTTACCGATATGAAGGTACAACTGATCGATGGGTCTTACCACGAAGTGGATTCCAGTGAAATGGCATTCAAGATGGCAGCCATTATGGGCTTTCGTGAAGGGCTGCATAAAGGCGCATCCGTTCTTTTGGAACCGATCATGAAGGTGGAAGTTGTTGTTCCTGAAGAATACCTGGGAGAAGTGTTAGGGCAGGTTACCTCGCGGCGTGGGGAAGTACTGGGGATGGAAATGCGCCCCGGAAACGCACAGGCTGTAAGGGGGCTTATCCCGCTGGCTGAAATGTTTGGTTATGCCACCG
>JAYRQY010000159.1:0-6071 GCA_041910365.1 Anaerolineaceae bacterium
ACCACGAAATTATTCCAACCGGATTATCATATAATATATTGATTTAAAAACACAAGGAGCTGCCATGCCGAAAAGATTGATTCTGGTTGCCGGGAACATTGGTTCTGGTAAAACCTCACTAACCGAAAGAATAGGCGAACGCCTGGGCTGGAAAACAGCATATGAGTCGGTGGTAGACAATCCTTATCTACCGGATTTCTATGCCAATATGAAAGCCTGGTCTTTCCACCTGCAGGTCTTTTTCCTGGGACATCGTGCGCAGCAGCACCTTGAACTTTTCGAAGACGCGCAGTCTGCCATCATCGACCGCAGCATCTACGAAGACGCTTATATATTTGCGCGTGCTTTGCACAGCATGGGCAACATCAACGAACGCGATTATCAGACCTATCGGCAGGTTTTTAACCTCGTCATCAAAAATCTCCCCCCTCCCTCATTACTGATCTATCTCAAAGCACCTGTGGATGTCCTTGTGCAGCGCATTCAAAAACGCGGACGGGAGATCGAATCCTCCATCAGCCCCGATTATCTCAAGCTGCTCGATTCCTTCTACACGGATTGGATCGCTAACTTTGATCTCTGCCCGGTGCTCACCTTACGTACGGACGACCTGGATTGTGTACACAAAGCGCGCCATTTGGATACTGTGGTGGAGCGCATCCAGGAAAAATTGGCAGGCAAAGAAGAATTGACATTTTAGGCTGCACAATTTTGTTAACAAAACTGATCCTTGCATCCCCGCAACTATTCAAAGAGGACTGCGTATACTTTCATAGAACATTTGAGAGCACGGTGTCATAGTGGTTAACTTGGACCGCGAGTGGATCGAAAAAGCATGCATGGGTGACGACGAAGCTTTTACGAAGCTCGTTGAAACCTACCAGCATCCGGTCTACAACATGTGCTTTCGGATGTTAGGTGAATCAGGAGCTGCCGAGGATGCCGCCCAGGAAACTTTTTGGCGGGCGTATCAAAACCTCAAACGGTACGACCCTTCGCGCTCATTCATCACCTGGATCCTTTCCATCGCTGCGCATTATTGTATCGATCAGCAGCGCAAACGCCGCATCCCCATCTTCGAGCTGGACGAGTTTCCGGATTTTGACCTGGGTGACCTCAGTTTGCCAACTCCGGAAAAACAGATGAGTCTCAGTGAAGAAGATGCTGCCTTGCATGAGTTGATCAATACCCTGCAACCCATCGACCGCGCAGCAGTGATTTTAAAATATTGGCATGAATGTTCGGAGGAAGAGATATCGGAAATGCTTGAATTATCGGTAAGTGCAGTAAAAAGCCGGTTGCACCGCGCAAGAAAGCAATTGGCCAGTTTGATTTCAGCAACAGCAATGTCTCCAGAGAAAGAAAGGAGAAAATATGAATCACCAGCCCTTTGAGAACTGGATCCTGGAAGGATACTCCGGAAATCCAGAAGAAAAAGAAAAATTAAAACAACACCTGGCAACCTGCCCCCGCTGCGCAGAATTGGAGCACTCGTGGGCTAAAGCACATCACCAGCTCCGGGCTGCTTCCCTCAAGAAAGCGCCGCCAGCCTTTATCAGTTTGTGGCAAAGCAACCTGGCGATCTTCAAAGAAAAACAGAAGCGCAGGCAAGCCCGTACGCTTCTGATAAGCTATATCAGCGGTGCCCTGGTAGTCCTGGTGGCATTAAGTGCCATTCTCTTACCGAAGATATCCCTTATTTCTATGGTTGTCACCATCACCTCCACAGTGGTCAGGCTCATCGAATCGATCAAACAGATTTGGACAATCATACTGAGTTTGATCAAAGTTGCTCCAACAAGTGCATTGCTGGTCATCGCAGCCATGTTTGCCGGATGGATCTTGCTGGCAGTGCTTGCCTGGGCGGTTTCAGTTTGGAAAGTCTCAGTAAAAAAGGCGGAAACCAAATGAAAAAATCTATTAAATACCTTATTGTTCTATTGTTTGTGGCAATTTTGTTGGCGCCGACCAGTCTTGCTATTGCCCAGGACCCTACCCCCACGCCGGGGAATGAGTACAGTGGCGATCAACTCGTCATCGGGAATACTTACCGCCTCTCATCCGGCGATACCCTTACGGGTAACCTGGCCGTGGTGGGCGGCACTGCCACGATCGAACCGAAAGCCACGTTGAATGGCGACATCATCCTTTCCGGGGGCACGCTCACCTTGTCGGGAACGTTGAATGGTGACATCATCGCCATCGGCGGCGCGGTAACCTTGGAGGATACCGCAACCGTCAACGGCAATCTTGTACTCATCGGTGCCACCCTCAAGCGCTCTCCACTGGCGGTGATTACGGGGGAGATCACGGAGCAGAGCCCCTCGTTCTTCGATTTCAAAGAGACCAGCAAATTCCTGCCTTTCACCAGGCAATCCGATCCTTTAACCAAGGCACTCACCATCACATTTGAGTCTCTTGCAGTCAGCGCACTGGCAGTGATCCTTGGGCTCATCCTGCCGCAACAGGTCAAACGGGTTTCCGCGACAATAACCTCGCAACCCCTGGTGGCCGGCGGTGTGGGATTGTTAACTGTTGTTGTTCTGCCGATCATCCTGGTGTTACTCACAATTACAATTATTCTTATTCCGGTTACCATATTAACGGTTGTGTTGTTCATTTTTGCCCTGCTTTTCGGATGGATGGCAGCCGGGCACGAAGTTGGTGACCGCATTGAAGGATTATTCCATGTAGATTGGCACCCGGCCATCAGTTCCGGGATTGGTGTATTACTGCTCAGCCTCATCGCCGGCTTTTCCACCATGATTCCCTGCGCCGGCTGGTTGATCGGCGGAATCATTTCACTGTTTGGGCTGGGTGCGGTCATCATCTCGCGTTTTGGTTCTGAAAGATACGCCAAGAAGTTGATCGATGCCGTGCTGCCGGCAAAGGAAGAACAACCTTCTGATGCAGTAAAGCCGGAATAAACAGCAAACTGAAGGAAATGGTGTAAAAATGAGAACGATTAAACTAATCCTCCTGGCGGCAACAGCATTTACCCTGATGGCATGCTCACTGTCTGTCAACATCCCCGAAGTGAAAACCGGAAGCACGAGCACACTTGAAATTAACGAAAGTGCTTCGGGTTCCGAACCTGTGAAGGTGGCAATTGAAATGGGCGCAGGATCGCTGAATCTTGAACCGGGTGCCGATGCAACCCTGCAGGGAACAGTGGAGTACAACGTCACAGAATGGAAACCAAGGGTGGTAAATACCGGCAGCGAAATCCGCATATCCCAATCCAACACCTCCACCGTGGGTGTGCCGGATGGGCAAATCGAAAATTCCTGGAACCTGCTGCTCGGTGCAACCCCTATGGATCTCTCCATCTCCACCGGCGCCAATGAAGGAACATTTGATTTCAGCGGACTCTCCATCACACGGTTATCGATTTCCGATGGTGCAAGCAAAACCACAGTCACCTTTGATGATGTCAATCCGGTCGAGATGGAAATGCTTGAATACCATACCGGAGCTTCTGAAGTGAATTTGCTCGGGCTGGGCAATGCGCATGTGAAAAATATTGAATTCAACGGCGGCGCCGGAAGCTACGAACTGGATTTCACCGGTGCGCTTTCCAATGACATCAATGTCCGCATCAGCACCGGCATGAGTGACCTTTCACTGATCATTCCACCGGACACTCATGCAATTGTCACCATCAATGGCGGGCTAAGCAACGTCAATGCCAACGGAACCTGGACGATCAGTAATAATACTTATGAAACCACTGCGGATGGACCAACGATTAATATCACTATCGATATGGCAGTAGGCAACCTGAACCTGACCCAGAAATAGAGTCACATCTGTTTAACAACATACCGGAGCCAATGCGCTCCGGTATGTTTTGTCGTTCTTACTTGTACAATCCTAATTCCATCACTGCCCGGTAAACCGCATCGCGCAGGTAATATCGGAACCCCTGGTTTTCATTCACCCTTTGGCGGATCTGTTTTGAAGAGATCTCCAGAATGGGGGCATCTACGATGAGCACCTTCCTGCTGATTCCCGGTAGAACTTCTTCCAGCGACTTAAGGTCAACCTGGTCGGCATGCCGGCGCATCACGCCAATTCCATCACACGTCTCGATGAAATCCTGCGGCCGGCTCCAGGTGGGCAGATCATGTAATGAGTCGCCGCCCATCAAGTAAAAGAATTGTGCCCCGGGGGTTTGCTGCTTGAGGATGTTCACCGTATCGATGGCAAAATGCGGTCCAGGGCGATCGATATCCACCCTCGATAACACGAATGCCGGGTTTCCCCGGATGGCTTTTTTCACCAGTTTTACGCGGTCCTCGATTGCGCTGATGCTCACATAATGCTTGTGCGGGGGATTGTCGGTAACCACCCAAAGCAGCTTATCCAGGTTTAATTGTGTCCGGCACTCTTCTGCCAGGATGAGGTGACCCACGTGGGGAGGATCAAAGGTACCGCCGAAAATTCCTATCCGCATCGTTCCTCCGCTTTGTCAATCCTGCCACTCGAGCTCATAATCCCGGATAAAAACCGTTTCCCCATTTTGAATTCCTTCTTTGCGCAATGCATCATCCACGCCGAGGCTGACCATCAGGCGGTGGAAACGCCGCACGGATCCATCATGCTCCCAATAAGTCATTTCCGCAGCCCGCTCGATCGCCGCACCGCTCACCCGCCACCCTTCGCCTTCCCTTGTAATGGTGAAGTCCCGCGGGTCTTCCTCCTGGCGGTATACCGGGATCACCGGCGGCGTATCAACCACAGGGGTTGTTTTCAGCAACTCAACTGCCTTCCACAGAACCTGCTGCAGATTGTCCTGCGTCATCGCTGAGATGGCAAAGGCTTCGTACCCTTTCTTTGCCAGGGTTTTCTGGATCGATTTCCATTTTTCCTGCACTTCAGGCTGGTCCATCTTATTTAAGACCACGATCTGGGGTTTGTTTTTAAGCTGGTCGTCAAATAATGCCAATTCGTTGTTCGTCTGTGAAAAATCCGCCAGCGGATCCTCAGACAATCCATCCAGGATATGGATCAGAACCCGCGTCCGTTGCACATGCTTAAGGAAGGCAAACCCCAGCCCTGTTCCCTGGTGCGCTCCTTCGATCAATCCGGGGATGTCCGCCAGGATCAGGGAGTTCTCTTCATCCAGGCGTGCCACACCTAAATTCGGTTCAAGCGTCGTAAAGGGATAATCGGCAATCTTTGGGGTTGCGTTGGTTACGGCGGCCAAAAAACTGGACTTCCCCGCATTCGGCACGCCCACAATCCCCACGTCCGCCAATAGCTTCAGCTCAAGGCGTAAGTTCATTTCCTCGGGGGGTTCCCCCTTTTCCGCTGTTCGCGGCGCTTGATTGCGTGAGGTGGCAAAATGCTGATTGCCCAATCCGCCCCGCCCGCCCTTGCACACCGTCAAGGTTTCACCGCTTTGGGTCAGGTCACCCAACAGCGACTCATTATCCGCGTTATAAATGATCGTCCCCGGTGGTACTGGAATGATCAGGTCTTTGGCGGACCTTCCGGTCATATTGCTCGGACCGCCGTTCTCGCCGTCATCGGCAACAAACTTGTGCTTGTATCGGAAACTTTGCAGGGTATTGAGCGTGGGAACCACCTGGAACACAACATCCCCGCCTCTGCCCCCATCTCCGCCATCCGGACCACCCCGCGGCACATATTTTTCGCGGTGAAAATGCATCATCCCTGCGCCGCCGCGGCCGGACCGGACATAAATTCTTGCTTCATCAATGAACATGGGGGTTCTTTCAGGTTTGGGTCAGGAAACCTGGGAGATTCAACCGGGTTTCCTGACCACAGAAAGGCTGATTATTTCTTGAACTTGGCTGCAAGGATCTCGGTCAAAGTTGGTTGACCAATTTCCTGCAATTCATAACGTACCCGCTGCATCGGTTTGTTAACCTTCAAGATGCGGTTCAGGTCGATCGGAGTGGCAGAGATCACCAGGTCTACGTCAGCTTTATTGATCGTTTTTTCCAGGTCTTTCACCATCGCATCGCCATAGCCCATTGCAGGCAGGATGGCACCTGTATTGGGGTATTTCACATAAGTATCATGAATGGTACCCACCGCAAACG
>JAYRQY010000160.1:0-3673 GCA_041910365.1 Anaerolineaceae bacterium
ACCTATGCCAATCTAATGGGCAAGCCGGTTTCTGCTTCTGAATTGGCTTTTGGGGCGGATGTGTCAGCCTACCAGGCAGTGATCAACAAAATTCACGATACAAAGCTGCTGTGGCAGCGCATTCTCCGCGCCATTCCGGCTGCGCTTGTTCTTGCCGCTGGATGCTACCTGGTTTACCGAAAGCGGAAAGCAGGCGCTCTCGGATGGGTCATCGGAGCGGTCACTTATGCTGCGTTGTTCAATTTCCGTTATGCCATCCTCAGCAAAAAAACATACTCGTTGTCTTCGGTCATCGGGCAGAAGGACTTGATCATGTACACTGCCATCACCGCAGTGGCAGCGTTTGTTGTTGCCTACGTGGTCAATCTGCTGGTCAGTAAACTCCTCAAGCAAAAACCTGTCGCAGCTGTGCTCAACACATTCGGATTGGCATTCACCACGATCCTCCTGCTCGCCATCCCAACCATGATCAGTTTTGTGTTGACGGGTGTGCTGGTTACATGGACCTTGCCGGATTATTTGTCCAGTTTCCTTTCGCTGATTTCCCTGATCCAGATCCTCATCATCAGTGCCGCAAGCCTCTTGTTTGCAGGGATCTCCGCGCTGATCACCCTGCGTAACCGCGCCAGGAAGAAAAATTGATCCGTTAGGGTAGAATTTATAAATACGCCGGAGGTTTAAGATGTCCCATTTGCCTATCGATCACAGTGATGTCCCGATCCGCCTTTTCAAGTCCGATTTCATGGAATTCTTCACCCATATCTCGCCAGTTACTGTGACGGTGCTCTGGCTGCCTGTCGCCATCTTTTTCCTCGTCTGGTCCATCTTGCAGGCACCTTCCGGAGTATTTCCTTTCTATATTCCAGTGGGGTTTCTCGCCGGCCTGGCTTTTTGGACCCTGGCAGAATATACCCTGCATCGTTTTGTTTTTCACATGCCTGCCAGGAACCCAACCATGGAAAGGATCACCTTCCTTTTCCACGGTATTCACCATGCACAGCCGCAATGCAAAACGCGCCTGGTGATGCCGCCTGTGGTGAGTATCCCCTTGGCCGCGCTATTCTTTGGGTTGTTCTATCTCATCTTTGGGGCGCTTTTCAAAATCCCCCAGTGGATTTATCCGATGTTTTCAGGGTTTACCATTGGTTACCTGATCTATGACCTCACCCATTACGCCACGCATCATTTCCCGATGCGTTCGGGGTACGCCAAATACATCAAACGCTACCACATGCAGCACCATTACAAAACGCCTAACATGCGCTTTGGGGTCAGCTCACCATTATGGGACATGGTCTTTAACACCAAACCGGAATGATTCTGGCTGTTTGGCTCGGCATAGGAGTGATAGTGGTCATCGCATTGTCGATATCACTATCATTCTTTTTAACCCGCCGCCACACCCAGCAAGTCGTCGCCACCCCCGCGGAATTCGGACTTGATTATCAGGAAATCCAGTTCCACACATCGGATCATCTTTGCCTGCATGGGTGGTGGATTCCCGCTGCCACTTCAACGCGCACGCTCGTGTTTCTGCACGGGTTTTCAGGAAGCATGGACCCTGATTTGAAATATGCGCCCGCGATCCATCAGGCAGGCTACAACATCCTGATGTTCGATTTCCGCGCCCACGGACGAAGCCAGGGACACATGACGACCCTCGGCGCGCTGGAAGTTCGGGATGCCATGGCTGCTATCGGGTTTATTCGAACTCTTGTCCGGGGTCCGATTGGCTTGTTGGGGTTTTCCATGGGCGGGCGGGCAGCCCTTCATGCAGCCGCAGAATGCCCCAGGGCGGTCTGCGCCATCGTTTCAGATGGCGGCCCTCTCCAACTCTCCCACGCCATCCTGCAGCAGTTGAAAGAAAAAGGAATTCCCAGCGGGCTCCGCCACCTGCTTTGCTGGGGATTGCTGCTTGGCGCATCGCTGCGCTCCGGGCAGAATCTGTTTACTACCGATCCCGTTCAAAGAACACCGCAACTTGCAGGGTTGCCCATCTTCCTCATCCACGCTGAACTGGATCCCTATACTGAGCGTGAGGCGTTAGATAAGATGGTGTGGGCAATTGGAAAAAGCGCAAAACTCGAAGTTGTCCCCGGGGTTAACCATCGGGAGACGGATCGTCTCGACTTTGATGGTTATATCTCTAAGATCATCGGTTTCTTTAATACCAACATGAACTTATCGGAGGAGCTATGAAGAAAGTCAGCGGTGGTTATTTGTTTGTACTTAACGCCTATTGGATCGGTCTGTCCTTTATGTGGAACAGCCTGCACGTCACCATTTTACCGGCAGTGCTGCTCAACTACATCCCCGAAACTCAAAAGAACACCTGGCTTGGGCTGCTCACTTTCTTCGGGCTCATCCTGGCGATGATCATCCAGCCGCTCTCCGGGGCTTTGAGCGACCGCTGGACATCCAAGCTGGGCAGGCGCAGACCCTTTGCCCTCCTCGGAACCGGCGGCGATCTCATTTTTCTGCTTATCATGGGCTTCATTGGCGGGTTACCCGCACTCTTCATCGGCTACATCGGGCTGCAGGTTTCTTCAAACGTGGCGCATGGTCCAATGCAGGGCTGGCTGCCAGATGAAGTGCCGGCGGAACAGCTTGGCATTGCCAGCGGCATTAAGACCAGCGTTGATATGGCAGGCATCATCCTTTCGTCATTACTGATGGGTTTTCTCATTTCAGCAGAAAATGCTGACCCAACCCTGTCCATCATCGTGATCATTGCACTGCTCGTGGTCTTTGGTGGGATCACCCTGGGATTTGCCAAGGAACATAACCTCAACCTTGCTCCACGTGAACGAACGGATTGGAAAGCCCTTTGGAAGCAGGTGTTCAATTTTCATGTGGATGGCGATAAGAGTTACTGGCAGCTCATCTTCAGCCGCTTTCTTTACCTTGTGGGTATTTACGGCTTCCAGTCCTTTGCACAGTATTACATCCGGGATAAGTTCAGCGACCAGGACCCCATCATGTTTACCCAATTCGTGATGGGCGCGTTCGTGGTGGTGCTGATCATCTTCTCCCTTATCTCCGGGGCAAAAAGCGACAAAGGCGGCCGCAAACGATGGCAGATTGCCTCTTCGTTCATCGGTGCATTCGGGGCCATACTGCTCATTTTCGCAAAGACACCGGCGCAGCTGCTCATTTTTGGCAGCATCATGGGCATTGGGCTTGGAATCTTCCTCAGCGTGAACTGGGCGCTGGCGAACCAAATGGCACCCAAGGGAGACTTCGGCAAGTATGTTGGGCTCACCAATCTCGCAACAGCAGGTTCTGCAGCCGTGGCGCGCCTGGAAGGACCCATGATCGATTATTTCAACAACAGCCTGCCCGGAAAATGGTGGGGCTGGACGGTTCTATTCGCAGTGTCAGCGGTGCTAATGCTCGCCTCCGCCCTTGCCATCCGCAAGATCAACGAACCAAAAGTCCAGGCTGTCGAAGGCAATCCATAAATCAGCGGCTGATGTCCCAGCGTTTATAATGGAAGCATGGAATTCGAAAGTTTGGTTAACGCAGCTTCGCCTGAGATCAAAAAGCTATTTTTGGATCTGCGCGCGTTGATCTTTTCAGTCATGCCGCATGCCATCGAAGAAGTGGATGTTAAAGCTAACCTGGTTGGGTACATGCTTGCGCCAGGCTATAAAGGGACGGTCCTTACGCTGAT
>JAYRQY010000161.1:0-11627 GCA_041910365.1 Anaerolineaceae bacterium
AAACTCCCTGCTGGTGGCAGTCCCCCCTCAGGATCCCTGGACGGAACCTGTCGGCAATGGCTCATTGTGGCGCGTGGCTGCGGATGGACTTTCAGGTGAGATGACCATGGAAACCCCGATGATGTACTTCCCGAGCGGGTTTGCATATATCTCCCCCGACCTCGCCAAGCTGATCTTCTTCACCCGTCTCGGTGCCGCCACCGATAACATCCAGACCCTGCACATCGCCGGCGTGGATGGCACGACCGATATCGAGTACACCACCGGCATGTTCGACATGACGGCAGCCTGGTCACCGGATAGCACGCGCTTCTTCTACACCGTCCGCGATGGTCCCGGAACCATCAGCTACATCGGCGCAATCGGCGCATCGCCTGTTTTGGTGCCGGATATTGCCAACGCCCACGACATCGCCTGGGTGGATGCCAATCGTTATATTGCCTCCACCTTTGCCAGCGGAAACGGCAGCCTGCTCCTGGGCAACACTGCAGAAGCCACAGGCGTTATCTTTAACGGCAGCGGCAGCAATTTCATCACCTTCTCGATCAACCGCTGAATCAGGTTAATCGCGGCTTCGCAGCCATTATTTGTGCAACCTTGACAAGGTATGTAAAAACCTTGTCAAGTTCAACTATGCATTACCATCTCAGCAGGGATTTGAACACGATCAAAATCAAATCCCTATTTACTGATTACTAATTACGAATTACTAATTACAAATCACTATTTACTGCTCTCGATTCTCGATTCTCGATTCTCGATTCTCCAATGCGGTTATAATTCCGTGTGTTAACAACTGAACCTGCCGATCCTAATCAGGAGTAAAAATGAAGCGTCACATCTTTCTTATTGTTGTAACCATGCTGGTCATTTCAAGCCTCCTGGCAGCCTGCCAGACCCCCACCCCAGCCCCAACCGCAGACCTTGAACAAACGCTGCAATCCTACGTGGAAGCCACACTGACAGCCCAGCCCACCGAAACACCGCTGCCCACCGCCACCAGCACCCCCGAACCCACCTTCACTCCCACCCCATCCCGGGTGCAGTACGGACCAACCAATTTCCCGGAGGATGTGAACCCGCTTACCGGTCTCAAGGTCAGCGACCCGACTATTCTCAACCGCCGCCCGGTGATGGTGAAAGTTGCCAATTTCCCGCGTGAAGGACGCCCGCATGCCGGACTTTCCTTTGCGGATATCGTCTTCGATTACTACACCGGAGAAGGCTCCAACCGTTTCCTGGCGGTCTTTTACGGTCAGGATGCAGTGCAGGCGGGTCCAATCCGCTCCGGCCGCCTCATTGACCGCTGGCTGGTGGGCATGTATAAGGGCATCCTGGGCATGTACTACGCCTACGACCCTGTTTACAACGCCATCCTCAACCAGTTAGGCGGGCGGATGATCACGGGCGATCACTGCGATGCCAAGTTCAAGGCTATCTGCAGTGATGGACCCAGCACCGAGACCAGCCACTTTGCTAACACAGCTGAATTGAGCAAGTACTACAGTTCAAAGACCTCCGCCACCAACATCAAGCAGAACCTGGATGGCATGACCTTCGATTCCGAGACCCCTGCCGGCGGTGCCGACGGGCACGAAGTAACAATGCGTTTTGGCAAGAACAACGAAGGTCAATGGAAGTACGATGAAGCCACCGGCAAGTACCTGCGCTACATCGACTCGCTGGATGTGAACAACCAGATGCTGATGATCCCCCTGGTGGACCGCGTGAACGGCAATCAACTCTCCTTCACCAATGTCATCATCATCTTCGCCCAGACCGAAACCCTCAACAGCATCGACACCATGCACGAGATCCACATAGCCGGCGCAAAGGGTCGCGCGCTCATCTTCCGGGATGGTCAGATCTACGACGGCACCTGGAAGGGTGTGTATGATACCCCCATCACCTTTTATGACAAAGATGGCAACGTGATCCCGCTCAAACCCGGCAACACCTGGATCCACATCACCGGCGCTTCTTCCAAAGTTACTGAAGACCCCGCAGGTATCTGGAGAGTCGTCAACTATACACCCTGATGCCAAACTCACCCTGCCGCCGTTCACTTATCCACCAGTCTGCGCTTGCAGCGGTACTGGTCACCATGGTGCTGCTGCTTGCCGCCTGCCAGGAACCCACGCCGTTCTACCCCACCTCGCGCGTGATGACGCTGACGCCGACTGCCATCGTTTCGCCAACCCCGCCATCGGTTGAAGCGGTTACTGCCACAGCCGAGCCCACGCCAGCAGTGTACGATCCGGCGCTCCCGCAGTCGTGGGTGAACCTGCCGGTGATCCCGCAAACCATCAGCCAGCGCGTGCGTGAGCTTTATGAAGAAGGGAAGACCAGCGGATTAAACCAGCAGGCTTTCTCCAAGGTTGGTGATTGCGAGACTTTCTCCCCTTACTTCCTCGCTCCATTTGACCTCAACCCGAGCGGTTACCGGTTTGGTGCATACACCTCGCTGGGGACTGTACTCACCACCTATGCCGGCTCATTTGAGCGCGCCAGCCAGGCAGCCGCCTCAGGGTTCTCTGTCGCCTCGGTGCTTTCCCCCCTCTGGGCAGACCCGGCGGTGTGCCGCTCCGGCGAAACCCCACTCATTTGCGAGATTCGCATCCACAAACCCGCCATCATCCTGGTGATGTTCGGCACCAACGACGTGAAAACCAGTTCGCGCGAGGGCTTTGAATCAAACCTCAAACGCCTGCTGGACCTTGCGCTGGCCAACAATGTGGTACCGGTGCTGGTGACCAAAGCCGACAACCTGGAAGGCGACGGCGCAATCAACGCCATCATCGCCCGGGTAGGGTATGAGTATGACCTGCCGGTGCTAAACCTGTGGCGCGCCATGCAGCCGCTGCCCAATGCCGGGTTGATGGAAGATGGCATCCACCTCACGTATGCCCAGCCGTACTTTGACCTGCCCGAGAACATGCAAATGGGCTGGCCGGTGCGCAACCTGGTGACGCTGCAGATGCTGGAATTCCTGTACAACGAACTGAATTAATAGAGAAACCACCTTGAAAGTGGTTTCATCATAAAAATTACATTCAGGTAACCTTTACGTTCAGGGAGCACCTAGATATCGAGGTTGCGCACCGCATGGGCATGCGTGGTGATAAAGCGCGTGCGCGGCGGCACCTCGGAACCCATCAGCATATCGAAGGTATGGTCAGCAGTTGGCTCGTCTTCCACCGTCACCTGCAGCAGCGTCCGTGTTTCAGGGTTCATGGTGGTTTCCCAGAGTTGCTGGGGGTTCATTTCACCCAGTCCCTTGTAACGCTGCAGGGTAGCCTTTTCCGCCTGGGGTCCCAACTGCTTGAGATAGGCGTCTTTATCCGCGTCGTTGTAAACGAACTTGTGTTCATTCTTATGGGAGATGCGGTAGAGCGGAGGCTGGGCAATATAAATATGCCCATTCTCGATGAGAGCCGGCAAATAGCGGAAGAAGAGGGTCAGCAGCAGCGTGCGGATGTGCGCCCCGTCAACGTCAGCATCCGTCATGATGATGATGCGCCCGTAACGCAGGTTCTTGAGGTCAAAGTTATCCCCGATGCCGGTGCCGAACGCGGAGATCATCGACTTGATCTCTTCGTTGCCGAGCATCTTATCGAGGCGGGCACGTTCCGTATTAAGGATCTTGCCGCGCAATGGCAGGATCGCCTGGAAGTGCCGGTCTCGCCCCTGTTTGGCGGAGCCGCCTGCCGAGTTGCCTTCGACAATATAGATCTCCGTCTTCGAACTATCGCGCTCAGAACAATCGGCTAGTTTGCCGGGCAGAGTAAGGCTTTCCAGCGCTGATTTACGGATGACGAGGTCACGTGCCTTTCGGGCAGCGTCGCGGGCGCGGGCAGAGGTAAGGCATTTCTGCACAATTGACCTTGCAGCCGCGGGGTTCTCCTCAAGGAAAGCCCCAAACGACTCTCCGATGACCTGCTGGACATACGTTTGCACTTCAGGGTTCATCAGCTTGACCTTGGTTTGGCTCTCAAACTGCGGGTCTGGATGCTTGATGCTGACAATGGCTGTCATGCCTTCGCGGGTATCGTCCCCGGTGAAGTTGGGGTCATCTTCCTTGATCAATTTTGCCCTTCGTGCATAATCGTTGATCACGCGGGTGACTGCTGTCCGCAGACCGGTGAGGTGGGTCCCGCCATCCACGGTGTTGATGGTGTTGGCAAACGAGAATACCGATTCGTTGTAAGAATCGGTGTATTGCACGGCGGTTTCAATGCCGATATGATCGATTTCTTTCTCAACATAGTAGACCGGATGCAGCGCTTCGCGGGAACGGTTGATGAAGCGCACAAAAGAGACGATTCCCCCCTCAAAGAGGAAAGAGGTCTCCCGTTCTGGAGCGCGTTTATCCATCAGCTTGATCAGCACATTGCGGGTAACGAACGCCATTTCCCGGAAGCGCTGGGCGAGCGTGTCGAACTTGAAATCCATTTCCTCTTTGAAAATTTCCTTGTCAAAGCGGAAAGTGGTCATCGTTCCGGTCTTATCCTTGGGCGCTTTGCCGATGGCTTTCACCGGTTCCTTGGGAATCCCCCGCTCATAGCGCTGAAAATACTCCTGCCCATCCCGGTAGACGCGTACCTCGCACCACTCGGAGAGCGCATTCACCGCCGAGACACCGACGCCATGCAACCCGCCGGATACTTTATAAGAAGAATGGCCGAACTTGCCGCCGGCGTGCAGTACCGTCATCACCACTTCTAGCGCTGATTTCTTCTTTTCAGGGTGAATATCCACGGGGATGCCGCGTCCGTTATCCACCACCGTTACGCTGCTATCCTCATTGATGGTGATCTCGATGCGGTTGCATGCGCCGGCAAGGGCTTCATCGATTGAGTTGTCAACAACCTCATACACCAGGTGATGCAGGGCTTTGAGGTCAGTCCCGCCCACATACATCCCCGGGCGGCGGCGGACTGCCTCGAGCCCTTCCAGTACCTGGATATCCTTGGCACCGTAAGAAGCGATCTCGTTAGTGCTCAATGGGTGTTCCTCCATCTGATTGTACGCTCTTTCGCCTGGCAGATAAGATGTCGTAGTTATCGTGCATCCAGCGCAGACCTTCGCGGTAATAAATGAAGCTCGCCACGATCAAGCCGGTGACCACAAAGGCATGCCCGCCCACACCGAGCAGCATCAGCCAGCTATCCGGTTCGGGCAGCATCCACAACTTGTTCAACAACTCGCTAATCAAAGCCGCCGTCATTATGAACATTCCGGTTCCCGGCAAGAAGAAGCGCACAAGTTTGATCGAAAGGATGGCAGATTGCACCGGTTTCTGCCTGGTAACAAAAATGCCATGCACTGAAAAGATGAGTGGAATGATCAGCCATAACAGGCAAAAAGCCGCCAGCAGCACCACGAATTGGGCAACTCCCGAGTTAAATACCGAAAGTACGGAAAGGATGATCAACAGGGGAATCGAAATGAGGATGAGCAGCCCTAGCAGAAGGCAGAAAAGTGCCACGGTATTTACGTAACTCAACAAGTACGCTTTGAAGTCAAACTTGGCTTCTTCTTTGGAGGTCTGGAGAGTTACCAGGTAAAAGAAAAGGCTGCCCAGCAGAAACCCGACCGTTAGCAGGATGCCCAGTGAAGCCACCGCCCAGTTGAGCGAAGGGATCTCGATTACCGGGTTCCACGCCAGCGGTGATTTGATGGGCGAGAGCCGTGCCATCAGGCTGGGGATGCCCACCGGCAGCGTGCGGATGGCGGTGGCAAGGTTGAACTGCTCCAGGGCTTCTGCCCACATCGTTTGGGTTGCCTTGACCGTCTCAACCAGGTCAGCCGGTGCGACCTTCAACATCTCGGCAGTGAGGTCTCCAATGATCGGGCTTAAAAACGTTTTCAGGCGCAGTTTGGGTCCGAGCCACAAACCCAGGTCCACCAGGACTGGCAGAATGATCAGGTAAATATGATTGGCCACCATGTTGAACCCGGCCAAAAGAGTTTGAATTACCTGCGGGGGTTTTCCAATGAGCGTGATTTTGGGTTGTTCCATATCGGGATTGATTTTACCATAATTGACTTTTTACCCGTTTTCGCCATTGCGGATGCGTTTTCTGCGCCGCAAAGGTAAAATAAGGGTATGGATGAACATCGCAATCTTCCGGATGTTGACCGTTTCAGCGTGGTGATGGCAATGATCCTCATTGCCTATTCCCTTACGGCAGTCGTCACCCTGCCAACGCAAACCCTCAATATCCAGCTGCCCGGGTTCTTGTTTGCACTGGATGTAAATTACCTCACTCTCATCTCAGCGCTGGTTGCGGTCCTGGCGGCTGCAGGCTGCGATTGGCTGATCAGTGATCATCCCTATTTTGATAAGAAGAAGCGCTGGCAGCACTGGCTCCTCCCTGCGCTTACCGCCATGATCATCGGCGTTCCGCTGGACGTGATGCAGGTGAGCCCAGCCTGGTGGTGGGTTTTTGCGCTTGGCGGTATCCTGCTGGCCGGTGTGCTTCTTTCCGAATACATATCGGTGGACCCCGGTGATAACCGCAGTGCCCTGGCGGTTGTCAGCCTATCGGCAGTATCACTGGCGTTATTCCTCACCCTCGCCATTTCCGTACGCGGCTCCGGGTCGCGGCTTTACCTGGTACTGGCTGCGCTGGCACCGGCTGCCTTTTTGGTGAGCGCGCGTACCCTGTTGCTGCGCACAAGCGGCAGCATTAAAACCCCGTGGGCAATTGGGATCACCGTGATCGTTGTTCAACTTGTCACCGGTTTCTATTACCTGCCGTTGAAACCAATCCAATTCGGGGTACTGCTGGTGGGAGTGCTATTTGCTTTGATCACGCTGGCTACCAACATCATCGAAGGCCGCCCGCGCCGCACCACCTGGATCGAACCGCTGCTTCTCTTCGTCCTGTTTTCTCTTTCCATTTTCATTTTTTAATCCTGCATCGTTTGCGCGGGGAGGGGGTTATATATGCCGTATACACACGGGAGTAATTCATGGTTTCTAAGATTTTGGCAGTGATCGCAATTTCATACCTCATTGGTGCCATACCGGTGGGATTGTTCGTCGTTAAGCTCATCAGCGGCAAAGACGTGCGCCTGGTGGGCAGCGGCCGCGTTGGGGGGACGAATGCCATGCGTGCAGCCGGTTTGGCCGCTGGCGTGCTGACTGCTGCCCTGGATGCCGGCAAAGGCATCCTCGTCGGTTACCTGTCAGAGCTACTCCTTCCCGGGATTACCTGGGTCAAAGTCGTCGGGGTCATCCTTGCCGTTGTCGGGCAGGTTTTCTCAATCTTTTTGGTACGCAAGAACGCAGCAGGGAAACTGCAGCTCCATGGCGGCGCCGGCGGATCCACCACGCTGGGCGGGGCAATCGCATTGTTCCCCATGAGTTGGGCGGTCATCCTGCCATTAGCGCTTTTTGTTTTTGTATTTGTCGGCTACGCCTCGGTCACCACAATCAGCATCGCCTTCTTCTCACTGGCATTGTTCGTGGTGCGCACGCTGATGGGATTGGCTCCCTGGGAGTTCGTGCTCTATGGCATCGTAACTTTGTGCATTGTGCTCATTGCACTTCAACCCAACCTTAAACGGCTCAAAGAGGGAACTGAACGGATGGTGGGGTTGCGCGCGTGGCGTCACAAGAAAAGCGAAATGTTTTCCAAGTAAGCAAAACTTGATCCGGATGTTCTCCGGATCATTTTATTGTTCAGCGGTGGTTTCTTCTTCCAGGTGGCGGTAAAGATACGCCACGTTGCGTTTGTGCAGTTCAACCCCAAGCCCTGCCAGAGTCACCCGGCTCTTGCCGCATGACTCGATATCGATCTCTGCCAGCGCTTCCAATGGGTCGCGTTTCTTGGCGGCAGAACGCACGGCTTTGCGCACGGCAGCCAGGTATGCCAGGTTCTCGCGTGTGGTCTCTTCGATCTCACCGCGCAGGATGATGTCGCCATGCCCCTGGATGATATTCTCCAGCCCCATCTTGCCGATGGTCTTAATCGATGCTGCCAACAAATCCGCATCGCCATCCACCACATACGGAATGGGCATATAGGCGTCACCGGCAAACAACACGCGGTCTTCTTCCACCAGCACGGAGATGCCATCTTTTGAATGCCCCGGCATCGGAGACAGGATGAGGGTCTTCTTGCCCACGCGCATGGTCAACTGCCCTTCACTGAAGGTCATGTGCGGCTCGATCAATTTCACCTGTTTGAACAGGGGATTCTGTTTCTTTACCGTCTCAAGTGAGGCGGCACCTTTTTCTACGAGTAAACTCCGCCCGAGGGCATGTGAGATGACGGTTGCTCCGGGGAAGAAGCAATTCCCCCAGGAATGATCGGCATGGTAATGCGTGTTAATGACGTAACGCACCGGAACACCCAGCGTTTCCTCAACATAGTTGCGGATTTCCACAGCCTCATCCGGCAGCGCCAGCGTATCGATGACCACCGCCCATTGCGGACCGGTGATTGCGCCAGCCGTCACCTGCGCATAAACCTCACTTTGAAACCAGTAAACATTGTCAGAAACTCGTTCGCGATGCATCGACACTTCCTTCTATGGAAAATTTGCACTTGCAAGTAAAAAGAATAACACGTTTGAGAGTAAAAGTCAAAAAATGGCTATTTAATAACAAAAATCCCCGTTTGCGGCGGGGATTTGGGCTTCACTCGTGTTACAAAACTTTGCTCAAGAAGGACTTGGTTCTTTCTTCCTTGGGATGGTCGAACAGCACCTCTGGCGTTGCCTGTTCAATGATCAGCCCGCCATCCATCAGGATCGCCCGGTCTGCGGCAGCCTTGGCAAACCCGATCTCGTGCGAGACTACAACCATGGTCATGCCTTCCTTTGCCAGGCTCATCATCACATCCAGCACTTCCTGGATCATCTCCGGGTCCAGCGCGCTGGTGGGCTCATCGAAAAGCATGATCTTGGGGTTCATCGCCAGGGCGCGGGCAATGGCAACACGCTGCTGCTGCCCGCCCGAAAGCTGCCCCGGGAAGTAATCGGCTTTCTCCGGGATGCCCACTTTGGTCAGGAGCTGGCGGGCGACATTCTCCGCCTCAATGACACTGCGCTTGCGGATCACTTTTTGGGCAAGGGTAATATTATTCAGGACGGTCAGATGCGGGAAAAGGTTGAACTGCTGGAAGACCATGCCCACTTCGGTGCGCACCGCATTGATATTTTCGGCGGTATCGAGGGGGATGCCATCCACGGTGATGCTGCCGGCGTCGAACTCTTCCAGACGGTTGATGCAGCGCAGCAGGGTGGACTTTCCCGAGCCGGATGGTCCGATGATGACCACCACTTCCCCTTTTTCCACGTCAAGGCTGACGCCCTTGAGCGCATGGACGTTGCCAAAATGTTTGTGTACCTGGGAAATTTGAATGATCGGCGCCATGCTCATCGCTCCATCTTGAATTTACGTTCCATATAGGTCACCAGACGGGTGGCGAGGAGGGTCATGATCAGGTACACCAACGCCACCATGATCCACGGCTCGATCGCAATATAGTACTTTCCCTGGAACTCCCGTCCGCGCCGGGTGAGGTCTGCCACGCCCATCACCGAGATCAGGGAAGAATCCTTAAGCAAGGTGATGAATTCATTGCCCACGGGAGGCAGGATCATGCGCACTGCCTGCGGCAGGATCACATAACGCATCGCCTGGAAGTAGGTCATCCCCAGGCTGCGGGCAGCTTCCATCTGCCCTTTTGAGATGGCCTGGATGCCCGCCCGGTATACTTCGCTCATATACGCCGAATAGCCGAATGACAAGCCAAGGATGGCCATCACCTGCGGGTTGGCATTGTAATCAATAAAGGATTGAATATTCCAGGACGCACCGAGTTCCTGGATGATCGACGGGACAACAAAATACCAGATGAACAACTGCACGAGGATTGGAATTCCACGGATGATCTCGACATAAACAGTGGAAATTCCCTTGATAATCTTAACCTTGGAAAGTCTCCCAAGGGCAACAATCAACCCAAAAACGAGGACGATGGCGAATGAGATGAGGGTGACTTTGATCGTCATCCAAAGCCCATTCTTGATGAAATTTACAATGTTTTGATATGGGTCCGGCTTAAAAACCACCAGTCCGATGGTCAGCAGTACAACCGCAACCACAAGGATCCACCATTTATCGAATTCTTTGCGGTTCATCGCATTTACGTTCGTTTTTTGGCCAGATGGCTGACGCCTGCTAAGAGCCATTTAAGTATCCTTGGATATAGTATCTGCGGGGGTTTCCCCCCGCAGTGATGAATTCCTTGTCTATTGCAGCCAGGTTCCGGCTAGATCGTTGAGGTATCCAGCGTCAATCAACTCTTGTAAAGCCTTGTTGATCTTGGTTTGCAATTCAGAGTTATCTTTGCAAATGGCAATACCGTACTGGTCATTGTTGAACACTTCGCCAACGGCTTTCACTTTTTCGGGGTTGGCATTGATATAGCCCATCGCAACCGGATTATCCGCGATCACGGCATCCACACCCTTATTGGCAAGTTCGAGGAAAGCCAACTCGTAGGAATCATAGGGTTTGTAGGTAACGCCTTCGATTTTCTGAGCTTCAATTTCACCGGTGGTACCAAGCTGGGCGGCGACAGTCTTATTCTTCAGGTCTGCCAGGCTGTTGATATCAGTGGTGGCAACGTTGACAACGACGATCAAACCTGCATCCAGGTAGGGCTCTGAGAACAGCATGGTGGCTTTACGTTCGTCAGTGATGCTGATGGCTGCAATGGCAGCATCATACTGGCAGGATGCCAGTCCTGCCAGGGCTGAATCGAACGGGACGTTTTCCCATTGGAATTCGATGCCTGCTTTTTCGGCGATCTTGTTCATCAGGTCAATATCGTATCCAATCAGGTTGCCTTTATCGTCCGTGGTTTCAAATGGCGCAAAGGTGGCGTCTGTGGCAACCTTCACCACTGCCGGCTTGGCGCAGGCGGACAGCGTTAGTGCAATTACAAACATAACGACCAAAATCAATGTTGAGCGTTTCACTTCTTTTCTCCTTTTTTCCAGCGGTAGAGGTTTTTCTCCATTTTCGATGGAGTTGGAATGCACTGCTATTATCAAGTTTTTTAAAGAAAATGTCAAATGCCTTTGGAGCGCCGAAAACCCCGCACCTTACAACCATGTAATGCAGCAGTGTGTGAAAAAAATGTATAATCCTTTTGGGAGGGAAACCATGCAAAACCCGCGTATTACCCCCATGCGTCAATTGATCCCCGGTCTACTCCTGGGAGCCATCACCATCATCGGCCTGCTGCTGCTGGGAGGGATGAGCGACATCAGCCGGAATTTTGGGGATTACAACTGGGAATTTTTCGGTATTGCCATCGGCCTGGCGCTCTTCAGCAACACACTGCGTTTCTTAAAGCGCGCCCTGGCGTTACGGATTTCCGGCATCAAAGGGCTTTCTCTCGCCAACTCGCTGCAATTGTTCATGGCTAGCCTGCCTCTGGATGCAGCGCCTTCCCGCATCGGTGACTCATACCAGTCTCTGTGGCTGTTCAAACTGGCGGGGCTCCCTGCAGTGCGCGCATCCTCGGTCTATCTGCTCGAACAGATCTCCGATAACCTCAGCGTATTTGTGCTCACCGCCCTTGGCGCCATAGCCTACCCGG
>JAYRQY010000162.1:0-7177 GCA_041910365.1 Anaerolineaceae bacterium
ATCTATTCCTCGTGGGTTTATCCGCAGGGTGAGGCACGTCCGCCGCTGGAACCGCAATTCCCGTTAATGGTGCTGCTGGTATCGGGGGGGCACACGGAGCTTGACCTGGTGACCGAACACCTGAACTATCAGCGCCTGGGAGCCACATTGGATGACGCAGCCGGCGAGGCTTTCGACAAAGTTGCCCGCCTGATCGGGCTGCCTTACCCAGGGGGACCCTCCGTCCAAAAAGCGGCCGCAACCGGCAACCCGCAGGCATTTGCTTTCCCGCGGGCGCGCCTGGATGGAACCTGGAATTTCTCCTTCAGCGGATTAAAAACAGCAGTGCTCCGGGTTGTGCGCAAGTTGCAGGAAGAGAACCGTGCTTTGCCGGTGAATGACCTGGCGGCGAGCTTCCAGGCAGCGGCGGTGGATGCCCTGTTCGCAAAGACGATGAAAGCAGCCAGAGAGTATGGCGTGAAGGAAGTTGTGATTGCCGGAGGGGTATCGGCAAACAAGGCGTTGCGGGAAGCCTTTTTGAGCCAGGAAGAGGTCAAAGTACATATCCCGCCGTTGTATTTATGCACGGATAATGCGGCGATGATCGCTGCTGCCGGGTATTACCGGTTTATCAACAACAGGGTGGACGCACTTGACCTGGATGTGATGCCCACCTGGCCATTAAGTTAATTTATTCGTAAACGGAGGCAGCGATGGAAGGAAAACTAGTCTGGAAAAAAGGAATGGCATTTGATGCACAAACCGGTTCCGGGTTCTCTGTTCCCATGGACACCACGTTGGAGCATGGCGGCACCAATGCGGGTCCAACACCGATGGAGTTGATCCTGATCGGGTTGGGCGGCTGCACCGCCATGGATGTGATCTCCATCCTTGAAAAAAAGCGCCAGGAAGTTACGAATTTTGAGATCCGCTTGCACGCCGACCGGGCGAGTGAACACCCCAAGGTATTCACTGAAATTACACTTGAATATGTTCTAACAGGTCGTGCGATCGACCCTGAAGCGGCAAAAAAAGCCGTGGAACTGAGCGAGAACAAGTATTGCTCAGCGATGGCGATGCTGCGAAAAACTGCTGCAATTCATACGAAAGTGACGATTAAGGAAGTCCAGGGATAGCCTTTACTGACCGGAGACTGCCCGATAAACGGCATCAATGGCTTGCAGGGCGGTGAGGTTTCGCTGGGTCCAGCCGAGCTGAAGGTTATCGGGATCGTCAAAGAATGACCGTGAATCGGGGGGTGAATCTTTTCCGGTGAGATGGAATCCATCTTCACTGATCCCATACCCGGGAAGCGGTGCGGTTGCAGCCCAAAAATTCCACAGCGGAACATGGTAATCGGCAGCAATCTGCGCCACAATGGCATTGATCTGCCGCTCCTGGGTGGGGGTTTCAGCGCGGGTGGCGAGAATGGGCACCACATCCTGCGAGAGCACATACTCAACGATCTTGCGCATGTAAAAATCATAGTTCGCCAGGCTGCCCGCCCAGGATTCTTCCATGCTGATGATGGCGATGGAAGGTTTGTACACGCGCAATTCACATTGCAGCGGGGTCTCGCCGGATTTACAGTAGGTAGGGTTAGCCCACAAAACGTTCTGAACCGCTGCGGCATTCATGCCGCCTTTCACCGCCAGGCTCTCCCGCTGCCAGGAACCAGCAAAGTGATCGATAGTTGACTGGAGAGACGCGTATTGCTTCCCAAGTTGATACCTGCCGCTATCGAACATGGCAAGGTAATACGTGGTGATATTCTGGCAATCTCCGATCTTGGAAAAATGCGTCGGGTCGTTGCCGCTCGCCAACCCGCGCTGGTACACCTCCAGCATCTCGGGGGGTATCTGCGGGATGATGGGAAGCGACTGCCACGCGGTTTCTCCGGCGGTGGGGGTGCTTATGATAGACGGATCAGTGGGTACTGCGGCGGTTTCCGTGGAAGCAATAGGCTGCTCTTGCGGTAGTTGGGTTATCGAAAGCTTTGGTTCAGCGGTTGGAAGTTGCGAACCCGAATTGTCGACATGTGAAACGGATGTGCAGCCAACCAGCATCAATAAAACAATAAAAATTGTGGAAAATTTTTTCACCATTATTCTCTTGTGTTTTACTGGTTTATTTTACACCGGCAGTGATGGCTGCGCTGAAAGTACCTTCGTCGCTGGCAGTGACCACCTTGCCATACCGTTTGAGGGTTCCCTCGTATGGGCGGCTGCCGTTATGAGCGATCCAGCCCTCCAGGTTGAAGGGAATGGCGCTGTCGGCATCGATCCATTCACCGTTGTACTTTCGGGCGATGTGAACATGGGTGCCGGTGGCATCGCCTCCCTCGCAGGATGGGTGTCCGATAGCATCGCCTTGTTTAACAAGCACACCCGGGCGGACCATCTCGGTGGGTCCAAGGTGCAAGTAGAAGATTACCCATCCGGTATGCTCATCGCCATCCATATCCAGGTCAAGGACAGCAATGGCGGTATCTGTGCGCACGATCTGGCCATCGGCAACCGCCACCACGTAATCCGCTGAGTAATTGCAGCCGCTTACATTGGGGCCGAAATCCAGCGCGGCAAGCGGCTCATCCGAACCCCAGGCGGCATGCGGACCGCCGGTGAAACTCCACTTTTTCCCGGCTGCAAAAGGCAACACAAGATCCGGCTGTGTCAGGTTGCCGGGAATGTGCGAAGTGATGTTTTCCCAAGGGTTGCCGAAGTAGCGGGAATATACCGCATAAAAACCATCATCGAGAATTGCCTGGTCATAGGCTTTGCGCGCATACAACTGTGCATAATAGGATTGCAGCGCAACAGAAGCCGCATTCTGCCAGGGGTCGGGGACGACGATTGTTCCATCTGCGAGTGTGAACTCTTCCAAACGGCCGTTACGCCAGCCATAATAACCGTTGTTGATCTGGTTGGCAGCCCAGACCAATTGCAGGTAAAACCCTTTATGGAATTGGTCCTCGTACCCCAGGGGATACGTTTGCAGGGCGGCCTCCAGCACAGGCTGGCTCAAGGCTCCTGCCTGGTATTCAGCGAGCGCAAGCAGCACCCGCGGGCTGACCGAACTGACTTCGGCTACATAATCCACCAGATCACCGCCGCGCCGGGTTTTCTCGCCGGCAAGCGCGGAATAATTTTTCAACCAACCGGGCTGCGAATCCACGAAGGCGGCAGTGTCGAAGCCAACCTGGGCAGGGCCATTGACGTAAAGACTATCTGGTAGGATCTTGAATTGGCTGCCCCAGAGCGCTTTGTAATATATGGGTATAGAGAGCACCTGGCCTGCAGTGAGGGTGGAGGTTTTTGGGTTGACAAGGGGATTGGCTTCGTAGATTTCAGCAGATGTTGTATTGAAATGAGATGCCAGGACAGTGACGGAATCTCCGGCTTGCACGGTGTACTCCACCAGGGTTGCCGGCGCATAAACCTCCCGAGTGGGGAAAGGCGTGCGGGTTATCTGCGGTATGGGCGTTGGTGTGCTTTGAAGAGGGGCGATGGTTGCGTTGGATATTGGCTGCACCTCAGAACACGAGGCGAGGGAAAGGGCGAGAAAGATGAAAAGTGCAGAGCGGATGCGGATGAAACGATAACGCAAAGAGGACATCCCTTTGCGTTTGGTATTTTTACCTGCGACGAATGTTGCTTGCATAAGATCCAAGACCGTTGGCACTCACAATTTCTGAACCATTTACCAATAATCCCTGGTATGCCACTTCTCCACCGGTAGCCACGAATCCGCTCATGGCGAAGGGCATTGGTCCGGCGGCAAGGATCCACTCACCATTGAATTTTCGGGCTACATGGGTGTGGGTTCCAGTGGCAATTCCGCCTTCACAGGATGGATGACCAATTTTATCACCAGTTTCAACCACCGTACCGACAGCGACACGTCCGCGATCTTCGATATGGAAGTACATGATATTCCACCCGGTCTGTTCATTGCCGTCGCCATCCAGGTCTTCCATTACGAGGCCGTCTTCTGAGCGGACGATGACGCCCGAGTGCATTGCGGTCACCCATTCATCAGACCGCACGCAGCCTGGTTCAGAGGAGGGCGGGGCAAAGTCGAGCGCAGCCATTGCGCCGTCCGGTCCCCATGCAGAATGCGGTCCGCCTGTGAATCCCCAAACTGGACCAACGCGGAAAGGCAGTTCAAGTTCCGGCTGGGTTAAGTTGACCGGGTAAAGCGGTTCAACCACCTGGGCACGGATGTGAAAATCACCGAACATGGCAATCATCGTGCTGGGCATGCTCGTTTCGCTATGCACATCCAGGGCACCCGCCCACTCCAGCGGATCGTACCACTGGGCAAACAGGTACTGGATGGCGGCACTGCCGGCATTGAGCTCAGGGTCGATGTGCTTGACGGTGCCATCCTTGAATTTGAGTTCGGTGAGGGTGCCGGCACGCCAGCCGTAATATCCGATGTTGAGCTGCTGCACTGCCCACGAGAGCTGGTGATAGAGCAGGCGCTCTTCCAGGCGAACCATACCCATTGGATACTCAATTTCCGCCAGGTTCTGCGGATTCCCCAGCACCCAGTGCCCCTTGTACTCAAGCAGGGCTAAAAGCAGGTACGGGTTGATCGAGTTTTCAAGTGCAACGCGGCGGATGATTTGAACGCCGGTGAAATTCCCGGTGTGCATTTCTTCAACATAAGTGCTGAGATAACCACCCGCACTGTTGATGTACGATTCATAATCGAAATTGGCAGCGGAGGGGGAATAGACCACTTCGCTATCGGGCATGAATGATTCCGAAGTGAAGACGTCGGTAAGGACATCGGGGATCACGAGGAGAATATTGGGGCTGATGAGCCCGGTTTCAGGCAGGGTTTCACTTGAGGTGATCTGGCTGGCGGAAACCCCGAAGCGACCGGTGATGGAAGCCAACGTATCCCCGGATTGCGTGTAATACAGGATGGGTGGTTTTGGGGTGGCACGCGGATCGGTGGTGACGGTTGGGCGCGGGGTGGCAGGCTCGAGTGGCACGTCGGTGAAGGTAGGCAGCGAGGTTGGAGCAGGAGTGGCAGTTTCGATCGCAAGCGCTGCGGTCGGAGAAGGCGTGCCACCGGTGGCGGTGGGGGTAAAGCCCTGGGCAGTGGCGGTCATTTCCACAGGGGTCACGTACCCCTGCGAACATGCGAGCGAGGCTCCAAGGAGCATGCCCAGTGCAACCAGTATTTGAATTCGGTTAGCGCGTGATCTGGTTGTCATCGGTCCTTCCGTCCCAGGAATAAACGATACTTGCGCCATTCGAAAGCGTGCCTTCATATTCGCTGCCGGTGAGAAACGGCGTCCAGCCGCTCATCACAAAAGGAATCTCGCCGTATGCGGAGATCCACTCACCGTTGTAGCGGCGCGCGAGGTGCACGTGGGTGCCGTTGGAGATCCCTCCCTCACAGGAGGCGTGACCGATCGGGTCACCGGCTTTTACGTAAGTGCCGGCGCTGACGCGGTCACGCGATTCGATGTGCATGTAGAGGATGGTCCAGTCCGTTTGTTCGAGCCCATCGCCATTGAGGTCCTGTACCACTTCGCCGTCCTTGGAACGGATGATGAGCCCATCAGCAACAGCGGTGACCCATTCGTTGGAGGTGAAACATCCGTAGGATGTTCCGGGCGGGGCAAAATCGAGCGCTGCCCAGTTGGAACCGCTTCCCCAGCCAGCGTGCGGTCCGCCGGTGAGCGACCAGTAGACGCCGGATTCAAAGGGGAGTTGGAGGGCAGGCTGGGAAAGGCTTGACGGGACCAATGGCTCGATCGCCAGGTCAAAGGGGATCACGAATAAGGACGCGTATACCGCGTACAAGCCGTTTTCGGATACAGCCTGCTGCCAATCATCCAGGTTCAGCAGGGAGGCCAACAGGTACTGCACAGCAACCGTGCCGGCATTGACGGTGGGGGAGAGCATCACCAGGCTGCCATCCTTGCAGAGGACATAACTGATGCCATAGGCTTTCCAGGCGTAGTAGCCGTGGTTGAGCTGGTTGGCGACCCAACTGAGCTGGCGATAAAGCCCGGTGTGACTGGATTCGATATACCCCATTGGATATTCACGCGTGGATTGCGCAGGGGAACGTTTTGTGACCCAGCCGGCACTCCACTCGAGCAGGGAGAGCAGCAACCGCGGGTTGACCGAGTACTCTGCGCAAACCAGCCGGATGATCTCTGCGCCGCTGAGGTTGTGCCCGTTAGCCTGGCCGGTGTAGGTGGCCAGGTAGCCGCCCTGTTTCTTGATGAAGGCATCGATATCGAGGGTGGAGCTCATCGGACCGTAAACCAATTCGGAATCGGGGATGATCTTGAAACTGGATGGTTCTGCAGAAGGAGAGGGAGCCGGGATGGTGATGACCTGGCCAACCGCGAGCCAGTTGGGATTAATGTTGGGGTTGGCGGCGATGAGGATGTTCACATCCAGGTTGTAACGGTCAGCAATGAGAGAAAGGTAATCCCCGTATTGGACAACGTATTGCTCGCTGTACTCGCGCAATTTGTCCAACTCGCGCGGGGCATCGGGGGTGGGGGTGAGGAAGGTATACCCAGCCGGACGTTCGGTGGGCAATGAGACGGCTGTGGAATCCGTGTCGCCAAGGGCAGCAGGCGCAGCGGAGGTGGAATCGATGAGCCACGGGCGCGAACTGGGAGCCGGCTGGATGCATCCGCTGAGGGTGAAAAGCGCCAATGCTGCTGCTGCCACGTGGTGCAATCCTTTCATTTCAATCCCTTCGTGAGGAGGGATTTATCAATCGGCGCACCGCCAAGGACATGGAGGTGCAGGTGAAAAACAGATTGACCGCCCTTGGCACCGGTATTGATGACCGTGCGATAGTCATTCGGGATGCCGGCGAGTTCCGCAGCCTTGCGTGCTGCAAACAGGAGCCGCCCGGCAAGCGCGGCATCGGAGGCGGAGAGATCATTCAAAGAGGCAAAATGCCGGCGCGGGATGACCAACAGGTGCACTTGCGCCAGTGCTTTAAGCGGCTTGATAATGAAGTATTCCTCGTCTTCGAAGACGAAGTTGGCGGGTGCTTTTTTGGCGGCGATGAGGCAGAAAATGCAGGGTTCCATAGTGAGATTTTGTTGCAATATTTATGCCCGGTAATTCAGAGATGAATGCACAATTATGGAGATTTTTCAACGCTTTCCATTTTGTAAGGGATGCGCACCAAACCGCTATGCTATAAT
>JAYRQY010000163.1:0-3077 GCA_041910365.1 Anaerolineaceae bacterium
GCAAGGCGGGTCCACGGCGCAGGTGGCTGGAGGTCGATGTTGCTTCGCCGCATACATTGATTTTTTATGAAAGCCCGTACCGCTTGCAGGCTTTTCTCGAGGATGCTCTTGTGGTCTTTGGAGATCGTCCGGCTGTCCTGGCCAATGACCTGACGAAAAAGTTCGAAACGGTCACTCGCGGTACGGTCAAGGAATTGCTCAACGGGGTGAAGAGTGTTGAACTATTAGGGGAGTATTGCGTGCTGATCGCAGGAGCCGGGTTCACGTGGCCAGAGGGGGAGTAATCATCCAGCTACCGGGTTGAACTTCGTATCCCGGTCGTAATAATCTTCGTTCTCGGCTTTTTTTAGCTTAACCACCACCCAATAAGTTACCGGAGTCATCACAACTTCGATCACCGTTTTAAAGACATAATTGGTCAAGACAAGAGTGACGAAAATTTCCCACGGAAAAACGCCGGTGAGGCAGGCGATGGTTACGAAAATGATGGAATCGAGTGCTTCCCCAACCAATGTGCTGCCAATGGTTCGCAGCCACAAGAAACGCCCGTTCGTTGCCATCTTCAGCTTTGCCAGGATGACAGAGTTGGCAAACTCCCCGGCAAGATATGCTGCCAGGCTGGCAAGAACAATGCCGCCGGTGCTGATGCCGCCCAGGATATTGTTGTAAGCCGTTTGCCCGGTCTGCGCTTCCCAGGCTGACTCACCAGGCATGATGCGCACCACCAACAACGATAATGCGGTCAACGCCAGGCAGCCGAAGCCAATCCAGATCACCCGGCGGGAACGACGGAAGCCATAAACCTCGGTGAGGACATCCCCAAAGATGTAACTGACCGGGAAAAGGAGGGTACCGGCATCGAAGGCCATTGGGACTGACCCCAATGATATTCCCCAATCCACAATCTTGGCGGAAGAAGCGATATTGCTGACGATGAGCACGGTCACAAATGCTGCCATCACCAGGTCAAGGTAGCGGAACATGCGTGGAGGAGGTTGCACAGATTTCTGGCGTTTTTGCATTTATTAATTCCTGGTACTGTGTCAGAGAAAGGTTAGAGACAGGTTTGACACAGCACTAGTATAATCGAATAAACCCATAGGAACACTCACCATGCACCGATTTTTTCTCACACCGGAACTCATCCAAAACAAAATGGTCACATTTCCTCCGGAAATTGCCCGCCAGGTGATTAAGGTATTGCGCCTTGAAGCGGGCCGGCAAGTGCAGGTACTGGATGGACTGGGGCAGGAGTACCTGGTTGAATTAACTGATGTCAGACCTGACCTGGTGGCTGGCAGAATTCTTGAGACGTGCAGCGCACTGGGAGAACCCCTGACCAGGATTCACCTCTATGTTGCGCTGACACAACGGGAAAAATTTGAATGGATCTTGCAAAAATGCACTGAAGTGGGGGTAGCTGAATTTACACCGATGACCACAACGCGCAGCCTCCTGCAGAAACCGTCTGAAGTAGCAGGCAGGTTCCCGCGCTGGCAGAGCATCCTGCGCGAAGCTGCCGAACAAAGCCATCGTGGAGTGGTCCCAACCTTACATCCGGCAATTTCCTTCCGGACGCTGATCGATGGTGGACTAAAACCAAACAGGCTTGGATTGTTCTTGTGGGAAGAAGAAACGAAGGTTGATCTAAAAACGCAACTTAAAAACAGCCGATGCCGCGAAATTTTGATTGTGATCGGTCCCGAGGGGGGATTTACCGCTGACGAGGCACAAATGGCAAAGGATGCTGGATACCAGGTAGTGAGCCTTGGCAAACGCATCCTCCGCATGGAAACCGCGGCTATCGCAGCAGCAGCACAGGTATTATACGAATTGGAATGATCACCGGTAACGCTTGTAATCGAGATTCTTAAGCATCCCCTGGATGACTTTTCCACGACCGCGAAAGCGGTCGTCGTCATCGAACAGGATCTGAATCCCCCGATTCTCCCTGACTCTTCCCGGCTTTAGTAGAATATCGTTCCCCTTATTCCATTCGGCCAGTTCCTGGCCTTCAAGCCTGAACAATGTGTTAAGGCACAATGACCCAAACCGGGAAACCCAATCAAATGTAGGAATGATCCCTTCAGCTCCAAGCGTGCAGATTTGCAGCCCGGCAGATTGGACCGGTAACGCCGGGAACCGATCCAGCAGCAACCGCGGGAAAACGAATACCCGATCATCCCGTTTGATCAAGGTCCGACAATTCTCTCCGAGGTATTTTCGCAGCGCAAAACCGTAATCCGCCTCAAATTGTGAGGCAAGGGCAGCCTGCTCTGGGGAAGTTAATTCGAAGAATCCGGCTTTCTCCATGGAGTGGACGGGAGGACTTTTTTCGATTACGTCGATAGAAGCATTCTTTTTGAAGATGCAGGCGAAGAAGCCCGCCGTATCATACCGGTGCGGCCAGAAACGGATCGTCAGTTTGAGCGATTCAGCACCAGTATGGCCGATACCGGGAGCAGGCTCAGGCAGGATGCGTTGTGCATCTTCAAGGCATACTGTGGTACCAAACTTGTTTAAGATTGTTTCGACAACACCTTCATCTTCTTCGTGCGCCAGCGTGCAGGTGGAATAAACGACCTCACCGCCAATCCGGGCAGCCTGCAGTGCGCTGGTGAGCAGGTCTGCCTGCCGGCGTGCCAGGTGCCGTGTTTCGCTTTCGGTCACGGGGCGGGGAGGGTGGCTTTCGGTACTGCGCAGACCCTGCATGCTGCAGGGAGCGTCGATGAGCACGCGGTCAAAGGTTTCGGGAAACCACTGTCCATAAGATTCGCCCGGGAAGCGCGTGATGGCTGTGTTCTCCGCTCCCCAATGCTGGAGCACAATCTTCAGCGCCTGGATGCGTCCCTGGCTGGAATCGTTGGCAAGGACAATTCCCTGGTCACGCATCCGGCTGACCAGGTGGGTGGTCTTTCCCCCCGGCGATGCCGCCAAGTCGAGCGTGAGCATTTCTGAAGGAGAGGGAAAAGAAAACAATTCCACCGGCAGCATCGAAGAGGCTTCCTGGATGTAATACCATCCATTCTTGTATTCAACACTCTCACTGATGGAAATTCCCTGCTGAGTGGATACCC
>JAYRQY010000164.1:0-15298 GCA_041910365.1 Anaerolineaceae bacterium
ACCAATGTGCTGGCAGAACCGGAGTTTTCGGGGTCTGAGGATGCCCGCCGCGCCCTGCGCGTACTGGAAGAAAAACCCCTGCTCCACGACATCCTGGCACAAACCGTGCTCAGCCGTACTTCAACCGGTGGTGTGCAGGTGCTTATTGGCGGCGAAGGCATGTACGAAGCGCTCTCTCAATGTTCGTTTGTGATTGCCCGCTATGGCGCCCCGGGGCTGGCGACCGGCACCCTGGGAGTGCTTGGACCGATGCGTATGCCTTATGGGCGTACCATCTCAATCGTTCGATTCTTATCCGGCCTGCTGAGCAACCTCGTATCAGAAACCATGACAGACTGAGAAAAAAGAGGAAATTCATATGGAAGAAAAAGACAAAAGAGCATCAACAGCAGCATCTCGTGCCACAAAACCTTTGAATCCTAAAACTGAAAAAACCAGTTCTGCTCAGGTGCACAATAAAGAAGATGAGAAATTAAAAGCAACTGAAGCGCTGCTGGAGGCTGCCAGGTGCGAATTGCAGAGTATGACCGAGCTCTCTGCGGCCAACCTGGATGGGTGGCAGCGGGAACGCGCGGAGTTTGCCAATTACAAGCGCCGCATCGAGCGCGAAAGCCTGTTGCAGCGCGAATACCTTACCGGTGAGATTATCAAGAAGTACCTGGTGATATTAGATGATATCGATCTGGCATTGAAGAACAAACCCAAAGATAACGAAGGGGCTGCCTGGGCTGAAGGAGTAATTCTGATTGCCCGGAAGCTGCAGGCCATCATTGAATCTGAGGGGATCGAACGCATCAACGCGGACAATGTTCCATTCGATGCGAACCTGCATGAGGCAATTTCGAGCGAAGAAAACCCTGATGTTGAAAGTGGTCATATTATCGAAGTGGTCAGGCAGGGCTACAAACTTGGAGACCGTATTCTGCGCCCGGCAATGGTCCGGGTATCTCGATAGGAGAAGAAATTATGGCAAAAATCATTGGTATTGATCTCGGTACAACCAACTCAGTAGTGGCAGTGATGACCGGCGGCGAACCCGTGGTCATCCCATCTGCCGAAGGAGAACGCCTGGTGCCCTCCGTGGTGGCGGTAAATAAAAACCACGAACGCATCGTGGGGCGCACTGCCCGAAACCAGGCGATCGTCAATCCTGAAAATACGGTCTTCTCGATCAAGCGCTTTATGGGGCGTAAGTTCACTGATCCTGAAGTGCAGCGCACCATCAGCCGTGTTCCTTATAAAGTAGCCGCCGCCCCCAACGGAGATGTGCGGGTTGTGCTGGACGGCAAGGAATACAGCCCCCCCGAGATCAGCGCTATGATCCTTGGCAAGCTAAAAGCCGACGCGGAAGCTTACCTCGGTGAACAGGTGACCCAGGCAGTGATCACCGTTCCAGCCTATTTTAATGATGCCCAGCGCAACGCCACCAAGGATGCCGGCAAGATTGCCGGGATGGACGTTCTGCGCATTATCAATGAGCCGACGGCATCTTCACTGGCCTATGGGTTGGACAAAAAGAAGAACGAGATCATTGCAGTTTATGACCTCGGCGGAGGCACCTTTGATATCTCCGTGCTGGATGTAGGCGAAGGCGTGTTCCAGGTTCGTTCCACCAACGGAGACACATTCCTCGGCGGCGATGATTTTGACCTGCGCGTGATGGATTACCTGATCGAAGAATTCAAAAAAACCAATAATCTTGACCTGCGCAACGACCGCCAGGCTCTTCAGCGTTTGAAGGAAGCTGCAGAAAAAGCCAAGATCGAGCTCTCCACTGTGCAGCAGACCGAGATCAACCTGCCGTACCTGACGGCTGATGCCTCAGGACCCAAGCACCTGGTGCTGAACCTTACCCGCGCGAAACTGGAACAACTGACGGGGGACCTGGTTCAAAAGACGCTTGACCCCATTCGCCGTGCTCTCTCCGACGCCAACCTCAAAGCCAGCGAGATCAATGAGATCGTCATGGTCGGCGGCATGATCCGTATGCCCGCAGTGCAGGAAGCCGTGCGCCGTGAATTCGGCAAGGAACCGCATAAGGGTGTGAATCCGGATGAGGTTGTGGCGGTGGGTGCAGCCATCCAGGCTGGCGTGCTGGGCGGCGAAGTGAAGGACATCCTGCTGCTGGACGTGACCCCCCTGACACTATCTGTTGAAACCATGGGCGGGGTATCCACTCCCATCATCGAACGCAATACCACCATTCCCACCCGCAAGAGCCAGGTGTTCTCCACCGCCTCAGATATGCAGACCCAGGTGGAAATCCACGTGCTGCAGGGTGAACGCCCCATGGCTACCGATAACAAGTCGCTCGGGAAGTTCATCCTGGATGGCATTCCCTCCGCCCCGCGCGGGGTGCCGCAGATCGAAGTCACCTTTGATATTGATGCCAACGGAATTTTGAACGTCACCGCGCAGGATAAAGCCACCAGCCGCAGCCAGCACATCACCATCACGGCATCCAGCGGCCTCTCGGAAGCAGAAGTCCAGCGCATGAAAGAAGAAGCCGGCGCGCATGTTGAGGAAGATAAAAAACGCCAGGAGTTGGTGGAAGCAAAAAACATCGCCGACAGCACAGTCTATTCTGCAGAGAAAATGCTGCGTGAATTTGGCGAAAAGATCCCTGCAGATTTGAAAACCACCCTGGAAGATAATACGGCACAATTACGCAAAGACTTCATTGGCAACGACATGGATGCAATCCGTAAAAGCACCGAAGTCTTGCAGCAGGCCATCCAAAAGGTGGGCGCCAGCATGTATCAGCAGCCCGATGGAGCAGCCAAACCAACTGCATCAAACAGTGACCCCAATAGCGCTCAAACCGGACCGCTCGGCGGTGATACACCCGACGAGAACCCGGGCGATGTGGTGGATGGTGAGTTTAAAAATCTTTAAGCACGGATAACTCGAAAGAATGGAGGGCGTTTTGACCTTTATGGTTAAGACGCCCTATATGCTATAGGCATGACAAAGGAAACACTGGATGACTCAACGAGATTATTATGAAGTGCTTGGTGTTTCACGGAACGCCTCGAACGAGGAATTAAAATCCGCGTTCCGGACGCTGGCGCGCAAGTACCACCCGGACGTGAACAAGGAACCCGACGCTGAGGAGAAGTTCAAGGAGATCAACGAGGCGTTTGCAGTGCTCTCGGATGCTGACAAGAGGCGCGCTTATGACCAGTTCGGGCATGCCGGCGTCAATGGCGCCGGGGGCGTTCCAGACTGGGGCAGCATGGACTTTGCCGATATCTTCGGCGAATTCTTCGGGTTTGCCACAGGCGGAAGCCGTTCCCGGCAAAATGCACCGCGGCGCGGGAGCGACCTGAGTTACACCACCGTGCTCACCTTTGAAGAAGCCATCTTCGGCGTGGAGAAAGAAATTGAGATCACCCGCGACGAAGTGTGCTCCACCTGCCGCGGCAAGGGCGCTGAACCCGGCTCTACCCCCAGCAAATGCAGTAATTGCGGCGGGCGAGGTGAAGTGCGGCAGGTAAGGCAGACCTTTCTCGGTTCGATGGTACAGGTGGCCACATGCCCCAATTGCGGTGGGCGCGGCGAGATCATCACATCCCCCTGCCACACCTGCAAGGGTCGGGGGTTGGAACGGAAAACGGTAAAAAAGACTGTTCCCGTCCCTGGCGGCGTGGATAATGGCACGCAGATCCGGCTGGCAGGGGAAGGGCAGCCCGGCATCAATGGCGGCCCGACCGGCAACCTGTATGTGGATATCAAGGTGAAGCAGCATCAATTCTTCCGCCGCAAAGATACCGACATCCTCCTTGACCTGAATGTAAATATTGCCCAGGCAGCATTGGGCGCCGAAATTGAGGTGCCAACGGTTGACGGGCCGACGAAACTGACCATCCCGCCCGGCATACAACCGGGCAAGGTTTTCACCCTGCGCGGCAAGGGAAGCCCCTACCTGCGCTCTTCCGGGCGCGGCGACCAAAAAGTGATTGTCAACGTGGAAGTGCCGACAAAGTTAACTGCAGAGCAGCGGAAGTTGATGGAACAACTCGCAGGCACGCTCGGAACTGAAGTGAAACCGCAGGAAAAGAGCTTTATGGACTTGCTAAAAGAGGTGCTGGGTGGCTGAAGCAAAATGGCTTGAAGTATCTCTGACGGTGGACGGCGAACTGGCTGAAGCGGTGGCAGAAGTGTTGGACCGCTTTGCCTCAGGCGGGGTGGTGGTCGAAAGCAATGTGAAGTACCGCGACGCTGAAGACGAAGGCACCCCTTACGGGCCGGTGAAAGTGTACGGCTTTTTGGATATGGATTCAACACTTGAGCAGAAACGCCACAACCTGGAAGAGGCCCTGTGGCATCTGAACGCTATCCGCGAACTGCCCCGACCCGTCTACCGCACGATTGAGGATCAGAACTGGATGACCGCCTGGAAGGAACACTACAAACCGATCGAGATAGGGAAAAAACTGCTCATCCTGCCGGCATGGATCGAACAAAAAGACAGGTCGCGCCAGGCAGTGAAGATCGACCCCAGCATGGCTTTTGGCACCGGCACGCACCCATCCACCCAGCTGTGCCTGGAACTGATCGAGGAGTACGTGCAGCCAGGAAAACCTGTGGTCGACATCGGCTGCGGTTCGGGAATCCTGACGGTCGCCGCATTGAAGCTCGGTGCCTCTCACGCCCTGGCGGTGGATATCGATGTTGAAGCGGTGAAAGAAACGCAAAAGGCGTGCACGGATAATGAGGTCTTCGAAAGGGTGGAGACGGGGCAGGGCTCTGTGCCAGAAATTCTCCGCGGAGATTTCAGCCTCCGGCAGGCACCGCTGGTGCTGGCGAACATCCTTGCGCCGGTCCTCATCCGCCTATTTATTGCCGGCATGGCAGATATCCTCGCGGATAAAGGCATGATCATCCTGGCGGGTATCCTAGCGGAGCAGGGCAGCAGCGTGCGGGAATGCGCTGAATCAAAAGGGCTGGTGTATGTCGAGGAACGCCACAAGGGAGATTGGGTGGCTTTATTAATGAAGAAACAGGTTTAACCCCATCCGATGAGGCTGGCAGATTGCCAGCCTCTATTTTTATTTTGTGGATATACTTGACCTATGCAAAATGAGATCGCGATCAGGAATGTCAGCCCGGATGACGCTGTATCCATTGCGGAGATTTACAACCCTTACGTGGTAGATACCGTGATCACGTTCGAGGAGACGCCTGTAACCGCCGCGGAAATTCAATCGAGAATTGAGGCAACACTCAAAGCCGGTCTGCCATACATCGTGGCGGAACTGGATGGTGTGCTCATCGGGTATGCCTATGCCGGGCAATGGCGCGCCAGGGCGGCTTACAAACACACGACTGAGACCAGTATCTACCTGAAGCGCGACATCACCGGGCACGGCTATGGCAGCACGCTATACAAAGCGCTTTTACAGCGGCTGCACGACTTGGACTACCATGTGATCCTGGGCAGCATCACCCTGCCGAACCCGGTCAGCGTGGCATTACACGAAAAGCTGGGCTTTATAAAAGTAGCCCACTTTGCCGAAGTAGGCTACAAGTTTGGCCGCTGGCTGGATGTGGGATTTTGGGAATTGGTAATTGGTGATTTGTAATTAGTAATTAGTAATTAGTAATTAGTAATTAGTAATTAGTGGTTAGTGGTTAGTGATTAACCAGAATATTCCAATCTTATCCACTAACTGACACGAATGGACACTAATAAGTTCTTTTTTGGGTTCATTGGTGAAATTGTTGGATAACCGGTTTTAGGTTTTTCTTCGCGTTATTTAGCGAAATTTGCGGTTAAGTATTTTGTTCTTTGTTCCCAGTTTTTCTTCGCGTTAAGTAGCAAAATTTGCGGTTAAGGTTTTTGTTCTTTGTTCCCAGTTTTTATTCGTTTTTTTAGCGTAATTAGCGGTTAAGTATTTTGTTCTTTGTTCCCAGTTTTTATTCGGTTTTTTTTAGCGTGATTAGCGGTTAAGTTTTTTTGTTCTCTGTTTCCAGCTTCTATTCGCCTTTTTTTGCGTAATTAGCGGTTAAGGTTTTTGTTCTTTGCTCCCAGTTTTTATTCTGTTTTTTAGCGTAATTAGCGGCAAAGTATTTTGTTCTTTGTTCCTAGTTTTTATTCGCGTTATTTAGCGAAATTTGTGGTTAAGGTTTTTGTTATTTGTTCCCAGTTTTTATTCGCGTAATTTAGCGAAATTAGCGGTTAAGTTTTTTGTTCTTTGTTTCCAGTTTTTCTTCGGTTTTTTTTTAGCGTGATTAGCGGTTAAGTTTTTTTGTTCTTAGGTTTCCAGTTTTTATTCGTGTTTTTTAGCGAAATTAGCGGTTAAGTATTTTGTTCTTTGGTTTCCAGTCATGCGGGGGTGTAGGGTGCCTGCTTTTCGATATAGCCCACATAGACCGGCAGGTTTTGATGCCCCAGCATCTGGCGGATCGCCTGGATTTCGCCAATATGATACCAGTAATGATAGGTAATGCGGTGCATGGCTGACCCCACGGATTGACCAACCGGCTTGCCTTTTCGTAATAGGTCAGCGCGCAGCCCGGCCTCATCCAGCGATTCGAGATAAGGCAGGGATTCCCTGGCGACCTTTCGCCATTTGGCCAGCATCGCTTTTAGAGCCGGGGTACTCATTGGCGCCCCGAAAGCAAACTCCGTGTTGAGTTCGGGGTAGAGTACCTTGCCCTGTGCCCGCTCCAGCCAGTATTTTTGCTCGTGCCAGGCCAGGTGCCCCACAGTCCAACTGATGCAGTTCATTTGCCCAAAATGCCGGGAGCCTTCTTCCTCGGTAAGTCCTTTTAAACCGCGCAGCCATTCAGAGCGGGTAAACAGGTATTGGCAAACCAATGGGTGGGTCATCTTCTTACCTCCAAATGTATATACACTGATTGTAAATCTGAAGCCGTGAAACGAAACAAATTGCCAATATATTTTGCATCGTGATACTTGACATCGAACGGATGTTCTGATATTATTATAGTACAAATGACCGAACAAAGGTCAAGGAGGCAGCATGGCAAAGAGGCGTCCGGGTTTAAGCGAAAGACATCGAAAGATCCTCGAATTCCTGGCGAAGTTCCAGGACTCACATGGGTATTCCCCTTCGATCCGCCAGATCGGCGACAGCATCAACGTGAAATCCACATCGCTCATTGATTATTATCTCAACCAGCTCCAGGAAATGGGATACATCGAACGTGAAGGGCGCATCTCGCGCAGTATCCGGGTATTGAAGTCGGTGTCACCGCTGGGCGATCTTACCCACAAGGTCACTGAGTCCATTCGCAGCGCCGGCAGCACCCTGGCGAACATGGTGAGCATCCCGATTGCCGGCCGCATTGTCGCCAGCGCTCCCATTCCCATGCCAGCCACAGACCTGAACTATTACGACGCCGAATCCAGCGTGGATATCGCCCGCAGCCTGCTGCCCACCCGTGAAATCAGCGACCTGTTTGCCCTCGAAGTAAACGGCGACTCCATGATCGACGCCATGGTGAACGATGGCGACATCGTGGTGATGAAGAAAGCCTCCTCTGCCAACAACGGTGAAATGGTGGCGGTCTGGCTGGATGACAAGGATGAAACAACCCTCAAATACTTCTACAAGGAGACCAACCGCATCCGTCTGCAGCCTGCCAACCCGAACATGAGCCCGATCTATGTCGAAAACCCCAAGAGCCTGCGCATCATGGGCAAAGTGGTGCTGGTAATCCGCCAGATTAAATCGGTAGCCGGGTAAACACTCACGTTTTTATTAACTGGTAACAAAAAACTCCTTCAAGATGAAGGAGTTTTTATTGGCAGTGTCAGGAACTATGCAAGTTCAACAACTGCACCAGCGGCTTCGAGTTTGCCCTTTGCGTCAGCGGCAGCTTCTTTGCCGACAGCAGAGAGAACTTTAGCGCCAGCGGTCTCAGACATGGATTTGGCTTCCACGAGGCCGAGGTTGGTGAGGGTGCGGATGACCTTGATGACTTCGATCTTCTTGGGGCCGGCATCCTTGAGCACAACATCGAACTCGGTTTTCTCTTCCACGGGTTCAGCAGCAGCGGCAGCGGCAGGGCCGGCGGCAACAGCAACAGGTGCGGCGGCGGAAACGCCCCATTTTTCCTCGAGGGCTTTCACAAGTTCAGCGGCTTCGAGAACAGAGAGTTTGCTCAACTCATCGACAATTTTGGTGATATCTGACATTTCTAAATCTCCTTCAAATAGTTTGTTTTTTTAGTTGATCCAGCACGCGTGCCGGGTCTGTAAATCGATCAGGCAGCGGTTGGCGCCTTCTCAGAATGAGCCTGGATGACTGCTGCCAAAGAACGGGCAGGTTCTGCCAGGGTGCGGACGAGTTTGCTTGCGGGCGCATTGATGACGCCTAACAACGTGGCGCGCATCACGGGCAGAGCCGGCAGGTCAGCCAACGCCTTCACCTGTTTGTCTGAGATCAACTCTTTGCCCAGGAATCCGCCTTTTACTTGCATGGTTTCTGAGCCTTTTACAAGGTCAGTGAAAGTCTTCGCGAGCGCTGCGGCATCACTAAAAGCAAAGCCAACCAACGAGGTTCCATCAAAGTATTTGGCTTCTGGGAAACCCTGTGCTTTGAGAGCGCGGGTAAAGAGGGTATTCTTTACCAGGTGGATTTCGCCGCCATTTTCGCGTGCTTTGGCGCGGAACTCATCGATCGCTTTCATATTCATGGCTACATAATTGAGCACGTAAACAGCCTGGCTCTTCTGTAACCATTCTTCATAGTGGGTGGTCATGTCACCCTTTTGTTTCTTCGTAAAGGCCAATGAAAATTACCTCCTTCCTGCAAAAATAAAAAATCTTCGTCTGGGACTGCCAGGCAAAGACTTTTTACGAGCCCGATCGGGCTGAAATTGCTTTCAAGTCTTCACCTCGGCAGGATATTAAGCCTATTCAGGCACCAGCTTTCTTCGGTGACCGCTGAGATCGACCGCTCAGCGAACGATATTATACCACTATTCTGCCAGCGAAATGGTGACCGCCTGCAGAGGATCAACCTTGACGCCGGGACCCATGGTGGCTGCAATAGAGATCTTCTTGATATAGATCCCTTTGGCACCGGAGGGGCGGGCTTTCTTGATGCCTTCCATCAACGCGGCAAAATTCTCAAACAGCTGGTCGGCTGTAAAGGAGGCTTTGCCGATGGGAACATGGATATTGGCGGTCTTGTCCAGGCGGAACTCCACCCGTCCTGCCTTGGATTCATTGATGACCCGCGGCAGATCTTCTGCAGCGCACACCGTGCCCGCTTTGGGGTTCGGCATCAGGGAGCGGGGACCAAGAACGCGGCCTAATTTACCAACTTTGCCCATCATATCCGGGGTGGCAATCGCCACATCGAATTCGGTCCACCCGGCGGCAATCTTATTGATCATTTCGTCGGTATCTGCCACATAATCAGCACCGGCTTCCTGGGCTTTGGTTGCGGCTTCACCCTGGGCAAAGACCATCACGCGGACGGTTTTTCCGAGACCGTGCGGGAGCACTACCACATCCCGCACCTGCTGGTCAGCCTGGCGCGGATCCAGTCCCATGCGCATGTGAACCTCAATGGTAGCATTGAATTTTGCATATGAGGTTTCTTTGGCTAATGCCACTGCTGCGCGGGGGTCGTAGGATTGTTCAACATTTACCTTGGAAAGTGCTTCCAAGTACTTCTTACCGTGTTTCGCCATTTTTTCTCCTTTGTGGTACAAGCGGGCGGTCAAACGCCCTCCCACAAACTATTTCTCGACTGTGATGCCCATGTTCCGGGCGGTGCCTTCGATCTGGCGCATGGCACCCTCGATATCGATGGCATTCATATCTTTCATTTTGATCTCGGCGATTTCACGCACCTGGGCACGGGTCACCTTGCCAACCTTCTCGCGGTTGGGAATCTTTGAGCCGCTCTCGATGCCGGCTGCTTTTTTCAAAAGAACAGAAGCCGGAGAGGACTTAAGGATGAAAGTGAATGAGCCGTCGGTGTAGACGGTGATCTCTGCAGGGATGATCTCGCCCGGGCGGTTTTGCGTGCGGGCATTGTATTCCTTGCAGAACGCCATGATATTGATCCCATGACCAGCCAGAGCCGGACCGATGGGGGGTGCAGGATTGGCTTTTCCAGCCGAAATCTGCAGACGAACAATTGCTTTAAATTTCTTTGCCACTTTTATCTCCTTTGTGGTTGTAGCGGGTGATATTGGGGAGCACCCTCCCACCAACTCGGCCTGATGGCCGCCTTACGATTTTTCTACCTGCAAAAAGTCAAGTTCAACGGGGGTTTCGCGGCCAAAGAAATTGACCATCACCCGGACCTTGGTTTTTTCCATATCAATTTCTGAAACGAGTCCGCGGAAGTCATTGAACGGACCATCGACGATGCGCACGCGTTCGCCGACCTTGAAGGACACCTTCACGTGCGGAGCTTCGGCTTCCATGCGGCGCAGGATCTGCTGCACCTCTTCAGGGCGCAGCGGCGTGGGATCGTTGCCCATGCCCACGAACCCGGTAACACCCGGTGTATTGCGCACCACGTACCACGATTCCTCAGAGAGGATCATGTTTACCAAAACGTAACCCGGGAACACGTGGCGTTCAACGGTCTTACGCTTGCCGTCCTTGACTTCGATCTCTTCCTGGGTGGGGATGACCACATCAAAAATGCGGTCTTTCATTCCCATCGTTTCAATACGCTGCTCGAGGTTGTAACGCACCTTGTTCTCGTAACCGGAATAGCAGTGTACAACATACCAGCAGCGGTCAGTATCGGTATGAAGATCCGCCGGCGCTTCGATCCTGGTGGCTTCTTCCTTAGGTTCCTGGACATCGTCAGCAGGCACGTTTAAGTCACCGGAAGAAGTATTTTCCGCCGGTTGTGTATTTTCGATATCGTCCTGATATTGCCCGTCAAACGTATCCATCATTCACCATCCTTGCTCCATTGGGGCAGGATTATCCCAAGACCAATCCCATCAACTTGGTAAACGCAAAATCAAGTCCGCCAAGAAGGGCTCCCATGACAAGGATGACCAGGATCACGATCTTGGTCAGCCGCCAGGCTTCTTTGGCAGAAGGCCAGTTTACCTTGCGCAGCTCGCCGATGGTCTCTCGCCACCAGCGCTTGATGCGGCCTTCTTTTTTTGTATGTTGTACTTTATCAGCCACGTCAAACTCCTTGTCTTAGCGCTAAAACGCCGCCATTGCGACGGCGCCGTCTTCCTGGCAGGCCAGGCAGGAATCGAACCCGCAACCTCCTGTTTTGGAGACAGGCACTCTGCCAAATTGAGCTACTGGCCTGTATGCTGCAAGGCGGGAATGACTTCCCGCCTCACAGGCGAAAACAGACTACTTCGTCTCGCGGTGCACAGTGTGCTTTTTGCAGCGCGGGCAGTACTTGTTTATTTCCATGCGGCCCGGATCATTGCGGCGGTTCTTCTCGGAGGTGTAATTGCGCTCCTTGCATTCTCCGCAGGCAAAAGTTATCACAGGTCTTACGTCTTTCTTTTTTGAAGCCATGGTATATCACTGCAGTCAAACGATCTGACTGACGCTCCTTATTCTAGGCAATGATTTTTGTGATCACGCCGGCGCCTACCGTCAGACCACCTTCTCGAATAGCAAACTTGCTCCCCTGCTCCAACGCAACCGGGATGATCAGGTCACATTCCATCGCCACATCATCTCCAGGCATCACCATCTCTACACCCTCCGGCAGCTTCACGCTCCCGGTCACATCCATCGTCCGGATATAGAACTGCGGCCGGTACCCGCTGAAGAATGGCTTGTGTCTCCCGCCTTCTTCTTTCTTCAAAATATATACCTGCGCCATGAACTTGGTGTGCGGTGTGATGCTCCCCGGTTTGGCGATCACCATCCCGCGCTCCACATCCGTCCGCTCGATCCCGCGCAGCAGCAGTCCCAGGTTATCCCCAGCCTGCCCTTCGTCCAGCAGCTTGTGGAACATCTCCACTCCCGTGCACACCGAGGCCATGCTCTTTTCCTGCAAGCCTACGATCTCCACCGGTTCCCCAACCTTGATCCGTCCCCGATCCACACGCCCCGTCACTACCGTGCCGCGACCCTTGATCGAGAATACATCTTCCACCGGCATCATGAACGGTTTGTCCATCGCTCTCACCGGTTCCGGAATATACTCATCCACCACCCGCAGCAACTCCTTGATACATGCGTATTCCGGTGCGTTCGGGTCGGTGCTGGTGCTGTCCAACGCTAACTTGGCACTCCCTCGCACGATCGGCGTGGTGTCTCCAGGGAATTTGTACTCCGTCAGCATTTCTCTCAATTCCATCTCAACCAGTTCCAGCAACTCCGGGTCGCTCATCTGGTCGATCTTGTTCAAAAATACCACGATGCTCGGCACTTCCACCTGCCGCGCCAGCAGTACGTGTTCCTTGGTCTGCGGCATCGCGCCATCCGGCGCTGCCACCACCAGGATCGCACCATCCACCTGCGCCGCTCCCGTGATCATGTTCTTGATATAATCCCGGTGCCCCGGCATATCCACATGCGCATAATGCCGCTTCTCGGTCTCATACTCGACATGCGCAATGTTGATGGTGATCCCGCGCGCTTTTTCTTCCGGCGCATTATCAATCGAGTCATACGCCCGGAATTCAGCTTTCCCAAAAAAGCCGCAATACTTCGTTATTGCCGCTGTCAATGTGGTCTTGCCATGGTCAATATGTCCCATGGTGCCTACATTCAAATGCGGTTTCGTCCTGTCAAATTTCTGCTTCGCCATGTTCTTCTCCTTAAAAAGTACTTAAAAAGACTGTTATTATCCGGCGTAGAGCCCTCAATGGGAATTGGACCCATGACCTCGCCCTTACCAAGGGCGCGCTCTACCAACTGAGCTATGAGGGCTTGCCGATGCCGGGGTGTTGGTAAAGTTTAAGCCCCAGCCGAGTGGACGGTGAAGGATTCGAACCTCCGAAGGCGTGTCGCCAACTGATTTACAGTCAGTCCCCGTTGGCCACTTGGGTAACCGTCCATCTCCGAACCGTTACCGGTTCGCGAGTGAGCGCTTCACGTTGATGAAACTCTCACACGCCGACCTGTAACTGAGCCGACAATGGGATTCGAACCCATGACCTGCCGCTTACAAGGCGGCTGCTCTACCAGCTGAGCTATGTCGGCGAACCAAAGGTTCGCAATTTGGTTAGTAAAGAGCGTGCTAGATTATACCAAAGGCTTGTACCTACGGCAAGGTAAGACCTTAGTCTAATTTAAAAATTCACCCAAAGGTGAACAGGTTGTTTATATCAAACTCCGGAGAATGCGTCAAGGAGCAAGTGTTCTATTAAATCTACCAATCAAATGACCGGAATAATTTTTGCTTTCATAAAAAAGAAGTCCCGGATATCGATGGCGCGCAGGATTTGCCCCTTTGGAAAACCAAACGCCGCCTGCCCCTGCGCCGTTTCAACAACTTCCGGGTCGCTCAATTCATAGCGGATACCATGGTAGGTCAATCGCGCCCATCCGGCAGCCAGTACATTCTTGTACCAATCCACGTCGGTTCCGTAGGTCAGGGCAAACAAAAATCCATCCGCTTGTTTTTGTGCCAAAATCGGGATGCGGTAAAGCCGTCCGCTTTGACGTCCGCGGTGCTCGATGAGCACAATGGGGCTGCGCCTTTTGCCGGCAATGGGCATCATCAGGCGATTCGTAAATTTCTTGTTAACGTAGCGGATCTTATCTGGAATTTTCATTGTCTTTTCCACCTGCATCTAAATTTTACCGCTTTCTTGAACACTCCAAATGCGCGGTTTGTGGGTCATTTCATCTGCTCCCGGTAATGCGCCAGGATTTCCCGGGTAATCAAATTACTGGAGGCAGCCCGGATGCCGCATTTAAAGCGCGCTGCAATCTGCCCGCGAAGGATGGATTCCTCAAGGGACAAACCATCCAGAACATAGCTGGTAAGAAAGCCCACCGCCAGTGAATCCCCCGCTCCATTGGTATCCACCACCGGTAAATCCAAATCCAATGCCGGGTAAAAGCGAACCCCGTCGCGAGTGCCGAGAGCGCAGCCCTTCTCCCCCATGCCGCAGATCACCGTCAGGTTCGGGTTGCTGGCGAGATACCCCTGGATGAGCGGTGACGGGTCCGGATAATTGGCGGCCGAGAAAAACAGGTAATCGGCTGCCAGGATGAAGTCGGTGCGGTAGGGATCTTGTATATTCGTTACGTCCTGGATATCACAGGCGATCTTCAGACCACACCTCTTTGCCAACGGGAGCAGGTCGCGCGCCCAGTTGGGGATGTTGAAATGAGCCAGTTTTGCTCCTCTGAACACCCGTTCACACATCTCCAGTGGTGGTTGCAGGGTCATATGGCTTTTGCCATCATAAAAATTCTTGCGCTGCCCGTTCTTGTAGAGGAGATTGATGCTTCGGCTGGTACCTGCCGGGTCAATGAAAACTCCCGTGGTATCAATGTTTTCACGCGCCAGCGTAGTACGGATGAAATCTCCGGAGAAATCTGCTCCCACGTAACCGATGAATGCCGTTTGAACCCCCAGCCGGGCATAACCGCGGCTGGCATATCCGCCTGCCTGACCGATCAGGTCGATATTGGTGGTGAAGTTAGCTTCAACGGAAAAATCAATCTGGTCGCCCTGAAAAGTAACATTGGTATCGATACCGATGTTGCCGACAACCACCACAACATTGCGCCTGGCATCCACCTCTGCCCCTATGCCTTCAACTGACCCGAGAATACCGTCACCGCCTGCCCGCTGATATAGGTGCGTTCTGCACTGACGCGCACTTTGAGCAGCCCGCCCCTGGCAGACGCCTGGTAGGCAACGAGGTGAGTTTTATGCAGTTTCTGACTCCAGTAAGGGCCGAGGATGGTATGCGAAGAACCGGTGACCGGGTCTTCATCGATGCCAATCCACGGGGCAAAGTAGCGCGAGACAAAATCGATGCCGGGTTGTTCTGACCGGGCGGTGACGATCAGGCCGCGGCCGCTGCGCTGCTTTAATGCGGCAAAATCAGGTTTGATGTCGTAAACATCTTTTTCATCGGGGTACTCGAGCAGCCATTTCTCACCCGATTGCAGAATACATAATGGCACTGAACCAAGGGCAGCCAGGATCTCCTCTGAAATATCCCCCGGGACAACCGCTGCGGAGGGAAAGTCAAGCTCGACCCACTCCTTATGCCAGGTTGCAATCAGTTTTCCCGAAAGCGTGTGGAAGCCAATCTTCTCACTGCGGTTCACTGTTCCGGTTTCCCAGAGCACATGCGCAGCCGAGAGCGTGGCATGCCCGCAAAGTTCCACCTCCGCCTGGGG
>JAYRQY010000165.1:0-9125 GCA_041910365.1 Anaerolineaceae bacterium
GTATCTTTATATATGCAGGCATATTTGCTTTCATTGCGTGGATAATTCGCGGATTGATTAAGCCGATTAAGGGGCAATCCAGATTTGCTTATGGCACAGGGTTTAGAACATTGATGGTTTGCATTGGAGCACTGTTGTCAATGAGATTCTTTATGCTTATGGCAAATAAAACCAACTATGAATCATTAGCGGCAACGCCAATTTCATACCAACCTGCCCCAACAATGACTAATTTAGATTCGTGCAATATAAAGCAACAAAGTTATTCTTACCAAATCTCAATAGATAGCACAGAGCCATCACGCGAGTGTACAAACTCAATAAGCGGCAAGTCCGATTTTTATAATCCCGACATCCCCGATCAAGGAACACCGATGTGCGCTTATACATTTGGAAGCAACACCATTACAATTCGTGATTATGCTCCATTCCCAAATAGTGTTAGCAATCACTTATGTCAATGGATGAATCGCCAACTGTCATCAAGTCCTATCACAGTTTATACAATCATTTCTGAAATAACCGATTTTGAATCAGAGTGAGTTTCCACTTTTTTGATGTATCAAGTTCTGAAACTAGGACAGTGGACGATGAAAAATTAGAACAGTGGACTATCTTTATTTAATTTCTACGCGAAGCCGATGCCGCGTTCCTTCATCGACACATACGCTCCGCGCCCAATCACCAGGTGATCCAGCACAGTAATATCCATCATCTTCCCCACCTCAACGGCAACCCGGGTGAGTGCTGCATCCTCGGGGCTTGGGGTCGGGTCTCCGCTGGGATGGTTGTGCGCCAGGATGATCGCTGCCGCATTCCGCTGGATTGCCGCCCTGAACAGCTCCCCCACCCGCACCTGGGAGGAATTCAACGAGCCCTTATACACTTCCTCGATATGGATCAACCGGTTGCGGGTATCCAGCAGCACCACCCATAACTCCTCCTGCTGCAACGCCTGCATTTTATAGCGGATCATGTCAGCCGCGTCTTCAGGCGAACTGATGCTGTCTTTCAACGTCGGGTTCTCCTTCAACAGCCGGTAACCCAGCTCGATGGCGGCCTTGATCTGGGCGGCTTTGGCGGGTCCCAGCCCATGCACGTCGCACACCTCCTGAAAATCCGCACGCTGCAGGCCGGTGAGACCGCCAAATTGCTCCAGCAAACGTGACCCAAGTTGAACGGCGTTCTCCCCTTCCACCCCCACCCGCAGCAGGATAGCCAGCAATTCAGCCGTGCTCAGCGCGCCCGGACCTTTTTTCTCGAGCCGCTCTCGTGGGCGCTCGTCAACATCAAGATCAGTGATGCGGTATGCAGCAGAGGATTCTCTTACCATAAGGCTCCCGGGGTCATCCTTGTGTATTCAAATAGGTCATTACAGCCAAATCGTAAGTCATTATCGCATAAATTGGCATTCTGTAAGCAATCCTTTTTCATCCATGCTATAATCCAATTTGGGAGTGAACTCATGAACCTGGATCCTGCCGTCCTCAAACAAATCTCCATGTTTGCCACCGGCTTTTCGGTGGCTTTCCTTGCGGCGTTGTGGTTAAGTCTCATTTTCTGGGCATTCCGCGACATCCGCAAGCGCACGCGTGATCCGTTCATGCGCATCCTCGCGGTGGTCGTGGTGGCATTCCTCTTCCTGCCGGGGATCCTCATCTACCTCATCCTCCGCCCTCCGCGCACGCTCGAGGAAGAGTATCAGCAGTCCCTGGAAGAGGAAGCCTTGCTGCAAACGATCGAGGATGCTGCCATTTGCCCGGGGTGCAACCGGAGAATTGAATCCTCCTGGCTGGCCTGCCCCAATTGTTACACCCTGCTCAAAAAACAATGTAAAACCTGCGGCAAAGTCATTGCCTTGCCGTGGAATCTCTGCCCTTACTGCGCAACCCCGGTTGAGGGTGTTCAAAAAGAACAAACAATCCCACCCAATGGGGAACTGCACCCAGTGGATGATGATTTCATCTCTGGATCATAGGCTGGTAAACACCAAGTATGAATGACCTCGCCAACATCGAACCGGTTGATTATTTAATCATTGGTCACATCACTCAGGACATCACCTCCGCGGGGCTGGTGATCGGCGGGACTGCCTCCTATGCAAGCCTCACTGCCAGAGCCTTTGGCATCAAAGTGGGCATTGTCACTTCCTGCCGGCACGACCTTGACCTCCAACAACTGGACGGGATTAAGATTATCCGCAAAGACTCCCCGTTTACCTCGACCTTTGAGAATATCTACACACCTGCCGGACGCATCCAGCATGTGCATCACGTTGCCGAACAGATCACCATAGCGGATGTGCCCCCCGCCTGGCGGAATGTTCCCATCGTTCACCTCGGACCCATTGCTAGAGAGATCTCGCCGGAAATTGCCACCGCATTTCCGAATTCCCTGCTTGGGGTCACTCCACAAGGCTGGCTGCGCGAATGGGATGAAGAAGGCAATGTTGCTTACTGCAACTGGCCGGATGCCGAAACAGTGTTATCTCATGCCAAAATTGCCGTGATGTCGATCGAGGACGTACGCGGGGATGAAGAAGTGGTTACCGAGTTCTCGGGCATCCTTCCCATCCTGGTGGTAACCGAAGGCGCTAAAGGCTGCCGGGTTTACTGGAACGGGGATGTGCGCAACTTTCGCCCCCCGCTGGAAAATGAAATTGACCCTGTTGGCGCCGGCGATATTTTTGCGACTTCCTATTTTATCCGCTACCAGTCCACCAAAGACCCCTGGGAAGCCGCGCGCTTTGCTACCCTCGTAGCGGCTAATTCAGTCACCCGCAGGTCCATTAACGGCGTTCCCACGCCAGACGAAGTCAGGCATTACCTGACAGAGATTATTGCCCAAAAAATTCTATGACGCGCATCTACACGCTGGTAAATCAAAAAGGCGGTGTTGGAAAAACCACAACTGCCATCAACCTCGGAGCCTACCTGGCGCAGTTTGGTCAGCGCGTGCTGCTCATCGATCTCGACCCGCAGGCAAATGCTACGTCCTCTCTTGGCATCAACAAGTATTCTGTCAAGAATGGCACCTACGAGGTGTTGATCGGCGCACAGCCTATCAGCCCAACCATCCTGCACAATCCGAAGTTAAAGATCTCCCTGCTGCCTTCTTCGCCGTCGCTTGCCGGCGCAGAGATCGAATTGATTGACCTGCCGGAGAGAGAATTCAAGCTTCAACACGCCATAAAACCGACCCTCGACCGCTTCGATTACATTCTCATCGATTGCCCTCCATCGCTAAGTCTGCTCACCGTCAACGGATTGCTGGCTGCCAGGGACGGTATCCTAATTCCTGTTCAATGCGAGTACCTGGCGCTCGAGGGTCTTGGTCAACTAACCCAAACTCTAAACAAGGTGCGCACTGCCCTTTACCCTGAAATGAGGATCCGCGGGGTGATCCTGACCATGTTCGATGGCAGGACGAACCTTTCAACGGATGTTGTGGCTGAAGTGCGCAAGTTCTTCCCCAACCAGGTGATGGCTTCGATCATCCCCAGGTCGATCCGCCTGGCTGAAGCGCCATCATATGGGTTGCCCGTGGCGCATTATGCACCAGAAACCGCAGCTGCCCGGGCGTATGAAGCATTGGCGCGGGAATTGCTCACCCAGGATGGGATAAAATTGGAAACGAACACCCAACAGGCAGGTTAAGATGGCAAAGAAAAGTGGTTTAGGAAAAGGTTTGGATGCACTGATACCGGCTGATTTTACCTTGCCCGTGACCCCGGCGGATTCGTTCGTGCCGATTTCGATGATCGTTCCCAATCCCAGTCAGCCCCGCGAGAAGATGGATGAAGAGAGCCTGGCTGACCTGGCGAATTCGATCCGGGAACACGGCATCCTGCAGCCCCTGGTGGTCACGCTCGAGTCACATACAGGGATTTATACCCTCATCGCCGGTGAACGGCGCTTGCGCGCCGCCCAACTGGTTGGGTTGGAAAAAGTACCGGTCATCATCCGCTCCGCCAATGAACAGGAACGGTTGGAGCTGGCACTCATCGAAAATGTGCAGCGCTCCGACCTTTCCCCGCTGGAAACCGCTTCCGCGTACCATAAACTCTCTGCCGAGTTCAACTTATCCCATGAGGAAATCGCCAGGCGGGTTGGTAAAAGCCGGGTGTCGGTAACAAACACGCTTCGGCTGCTTCTCCTGCCTCCGAAGGTAAAAGCATCGCTATCCAGTGGAGAGATCACCGAGGGGCATGCCAGGGCAATATTGGGATTGCCAACCGAACAAGCTCAATTGGCGGCGCTGCAAACCATCGTTGCCAATGCGCTCAATGTGCGCCAGGCTGAAGACCTTGTACGCAGGCTCTCCGGCGAAAAACCTGCCCGGACCATCGAGAAAACGGTTGACCCAGTCGCAAAAGAGATCGAAGATCAATTGCGCGGCAAATTGGGAACCAAAGTAACCCTGCACCATGGCGATAAAGGTGGAACACTCACCATCCACTATTATTCAAACGAGGAACTCAGCCAGATCCTAAAAGTCATCCTGAAAGATTAGGCATGCATCTTTATTTCAACGGGGTTATCGAGTCGGGACAAACACGAGCCACAGCGCTTGCAGTCGAGAATGGCAAAATTGCCGCGATCGGCAGTGATACCGAGATCCTTAACCTGGAAAAGCCTGGCGACCGCAAGGTCAACCTCGCCGGAAAAACCATCTGGCCAGGGCTGATCGACTCCCACCTCCATTTTGAGATGTATTCTCTCAGTCTCACACAGGTCAAATGCGAAACCGATACCATTGATGAATGCCTGGGACTCGTAAAAGAAAAAACCTCAACCGCCAAGCCTGGCGAGTGGATAACCGGACAGGGTTGGAACCAGAACACCTGGGGTGGTTTTGGCAATGCCAGCCAGCTGGACTCGGTGAGCACCGGTCATCCCGTTTTTTTGGCGGATAAATCTATTCATGCCGCCTGGGTCAATTCAGCTGCCCTCAAGATCGCTCAAATCGACGCAACTACCCCCGACCCGGAAGGTGGAAGCATCCAGCGTAACACGGACGGTACGCCCACCGGAATCTTGTTCGAGAATGCCGTCAACCTGGTGGAAAAATGCATCCCTTCCGTCACCGGGTCGCGCCGGCTGGAGTTGATGCTTGAAGGCCAGAAAAAACTTCTCAGTTTGGGTCTCACTGGAATCCATGATTTCGACCGTTCTGAATGTTTTTTCACGCTCCAACAAATGCAGCAGGCTGGCATCCTGACCTTGCGCGTCATCAAAAGCATTCCCATTCAAGATCTCGACCATGCCATTGCCATCGGTCTGTGTACCGGTTTTGGCAACCCGCACCTGCATATGGGCGCGGTTAAGCTGTTCGCCGATGGGGCTTTAGGTCCGCAAACTGCCGCCATGCTCACCCCTTATGAGGGGAACAATTCCAACCTGGGCACCCTGTTGCTCAAGGCGGATGATGTTTTCGAAACAGGAATGAAAGCCGTTTCGCATGGCTGGTCACTGGCAATTCACGCAATCGGCGACCGGGCAAACCATGAGGTTCTCAATGGATTGGCGATGCTTCGCCAGTTTGAAATGAACAACGGATTGCCCCAACGTCCGCACCGCATTGAACATTTGCAGGTGCTTCACCCGGATGACCTGCAGAAAATCAAAGAAGCCGCAGTCGTGGCATCCATGCAGCCGATCCATATTCTTTCCGATATGTTCACAGCAGATAAGCACTGGGGCAAACGCGCCCGCTATGCGTACGCCTTTGCATCCTTATCCAAAAGAGGTGTCCCGATCGTTTTCGGGTCCGACGCTCCCGTAGAATCTCCCAACCCGTTTTTAGGCATCAGCGCAGCCGTTACCCGTAGAAGGGAAAACGGTGATCCCGGGACTGATGGCTGGTATCCGGATGAAAGGATCACCGTCGCGCAAGCCAGGCACGCATACAGTGATATTCCTGCCCGGCTTAGCGGATATGGTGATCAATACGGATGTCTTGAAATAGGTAAGGCAGCAGATTTCATTGTGCTTCCCCAGGATCCCGAGGCAATGGATCCAGCGGATTTATGCCGCCTGCTTCCGGAGCAGGTATTCATCGATGGGAATTGTGTTTTTGAGGCAGGTTAGCGATAATGCGAGGAACCCCATGGCAATAACCCCTGAAGTCCTTGTCCCACGAATTGGTGATGTTCTCGTCGAGCAAAAACTGCTCACGGTTGATGAACTGAACCTTGCTTTGAGTTATCAAAAGGAGGAACGGGCAAAAGGGCAGCAGGCGTTGATCGGTCAGGTCCTGGTCGAGCATGGATTCATCACTCAGGAAGTTCTCACCCAGGCGGTCACACAGCAAATCTTCCAGCTGCACAATGCACTTAGTGAGGCAAATGCCACGCTTGAACAACGTGTTAAAGACCGAACCCGCGAACTGGAAATTGCCTACGAGAAACTCAGCGAACTTGCGACGCTGAAAGCCAATTTCATCTCGAATATCTCGCACGAGCTGCGTACGCCGTTAACCCATATCAAAGGATATATAAATTTGCTCCTCGAAAGTGACCTGGAGGTTTTTCAACCTGACCAGCAATATGCAATGCAGGTAATACAAAAAGCCACAGAACGGTTAAGCAGGCTCATCGAAGATCTCATCCTTTATTCCACCTCCGAAACTAGTTCGCTTCAGATCACCAACGAGTATTTCGACATTATCGGAACCGGAAAAAAGGTCATCGAGCAGTATCAAAGCCAGTCCCATGTAAAAAAGATCACCCTCCTGTTGGATGCACCGGAAAACACTACCCTGGTTAACTCCGACAAAGAAAAAGTGCAATGGGTATTGAACCAATTTGTGGACAATTGTATTAAATACACAGCTGCCGGCGGAAAAGTGACCCTCGCCATCCAGTCAACACAAACCGATGTTCTGATTTCCGTCTCCGATTCCGGGCTGGGGATACCATCAGAAAAACTTGAGGAGATTTTTGAACCATTTCACCAATTGGATGAATCCACAACCAGGCAGCAGGGAGGAACTGGTCTTGGGCTATCCCTGGCTCGAAAAATCGTTGAAGCGCTGGGTTCCACGTTGAGTGTCACCTCTTCTTTGGGTCATGGCAGCACATTCAGTTTTACACTCCGACAATGACAGATATCGTATAATCTACATATCGGAACCATTTGAATTTATTAGGGGTAAAAATCAATGGACTCATTGGAATTGATCAGGCTCACAAGCAATCCTGAACCATGGAAATCCAAGTTAGATGCCTTGTTTTCTTATGCAAGAGAGACATTTATTTTCGATAACCTGGCGATCTATGGTCCAGGGCTGGAATCCGGTCCAGCAGACGTGATCTACGCACGCGCAATTGGCCGCGGAAAAGCCGCCGAGGCAGATGTCACCTGGGGAGCATCGATCGTCTCGCGCGTTCTAAGTGAAAAGCGGTTGATCGTTGAGTCTCCGCAAAACCTGGCGGAAAAGAATCGCCTTCATTTAGCCTACGTCCTGGGAGTTCCCATTTGCCTCTCAGCCACCCTCACCTCCGCGTTGATCTTTATCCGCTACGGCGGCCCCGAGTATTCGAAAGAAGACCAGGATGAAATCTGCCGGCTCGCAGACCTGGTAACATCGGTGTTGCGGCAAAAATACTTGTCAGAATATGCCCAGTTGCTGGAAACTGAAAAAAGCACCGCCCAGTTGCAATTTGATTTTATCAACACCATCTCGCATGAATTACGCAGCCCGTTGGGATTCATCAAAGGGTACACCACCACGTTACTTCGGGACGATACTCAATGGGATCGCACGACCCAGATCGATTTTCTGCAAATCATTGAACGGGAATCTAACAACCTCACTGAATTGATTGATAACCTGTTGGATTCTTCGCGGCTGCAGAGTGGATTGATGAAGTTCAATTTTCAAGCGGTACGCATTGACTCGCTACTCCGCGATGAAATCAACCGCAACGGGGTTGCCGAACCCGGTCAAACGGTAGAGTTGATCTGTGATAATGAGGTTCCCACCATCCAGGCAGATGCGCGGCGCCTGGCTCAAGTGTTCGATAATCTACTTTCCAATGCCCACAAATATGCCCCCCATGCTCCGGTGAAGGTTGTTGTCACCCATGATGAGAATAACTTGATCGTCAAATTCTCTGATCAAGGACCGGGCATTCCCAAGGCTTATTTGTCAAAGATCTTTACTCGTTTTTTCAGGGTTCCTGATAATTCATTGCAGCAGCACGGTTCAGGGCTTGGGCTGTCCATCTGCAAACAAATCATCGAATTGCACCAGGGAAGCATTGAGGCTCAGTCCGATGACCACGGAACGACATTTACGATTCTATTGCCCTTGGGCAATCAGGATCAGCAGAACTCCCGGGAGGTGAATTAATGGCTGTTCGGATCCTGCTCGTTGATGATGAACCTTTGTATCTCCGTTTATTAAAAGTGAATCTTGAGTCTGAGGGGTATGAGATCGTTTCCGCCGTCAACGGTGAAGAAGCGCTGGAATTGCTCACCCAGCAAATACCCGATCTGATCATTATGGATGTGATGATGCCCAAACTGGATGGCATCGCCACGTGTAATCGCATCCGGCAATTCTCGAATGTTCCCATCATCCTTCTTACCGCATTGGGCGATGAACAGGACAAAGTGAATGGGCTCAATGTTGGCGCGGATGATTACGTGGTAAAACCTTTCTCCGCCACCGAATTGGTCGCGAGGGTTCGAGCAGTTCTGCGCCGAACCCAGGGGCAAAAGGATTCAAATGAATCCCGCATCTTCACCCATGGCAACTTACGCATCGACATCGCCAAGGCTGAAGTATGGAAAAACGACCACCAGGTGTACCTGTCAGCAACAGAATACAAATTACTCATCCATTTTGCCCACCAGCTCGGCAAGGTTCTCACCGCAGAAGAATTGCTATCCGCCACCTGGGGACCTTCTTACAAGGAAGAAAAAGAAATCTTATGGGTCAGCATCGCCCGTTTGCGCCAGAAACTTGAGGATGACCCGCACACCCCGGTACACATCGTCACCCGAACGGGATTGGGCTACCAGATGCCCTTGTTACACGAGTAGCCATCGGCAGCTAATTGATGCTATAATTTTTTAAGCAGTGATCTCTGGAGTAAGGATAAAAAAAATGGATTCCCA
>JAYRQY010000166.1:0-2657 GCA_041910365.1 Anaerolineaceae bacterium
CCGCCTGGCGCGGCAGCAGCAGAGCGAAGCCGGTCAGCAGGGCTTGAATCTCAGCCAGTTTGCCGCGGTTGTTGGATGCCAGTAAGATCGGTCGCATGGATTATCCTTAATATTTATGATATTTTTCATAAAAAGTTGACTTCATAAAAACGATGTGATATAATCTGAATGCAATTCATCCTTAATCGGACTTTAAGATGTGAAATCAGCGTACCGGTGGGGGTAGGAGGATGCTTAAACCGCCAGATATGCTGTTGTGAACTGTTCTCATTCGTCAATTTTTTAATTTGCTGCCTCAATTATAACCAAAACCCTGTGAACCCTCGCTACCCACTGCGGATCAATGTCGGCTTTTTGATCCATTCCCCCATCGGCACCAACCGGGAGATGCATTTCGACCTGCCCAGGCTGCAAATCCCGCCCGATTTGGACGCAATGGAGTTCTCCGGGGTGGTGCGCATCAGCCGCACGCCGCAGGGATTGCTGCTGCAGGGAGAGTTCCAGGGCAGCATTGGGTTGGAGTGCGTGCGCTGCCTGGAAAGCTATTCCCAGCATCTGCACGCTACTTTCGATGAATTGTACGCCTTCGACGAGCGCTCCATCACCGATTCCGGGCTGCTGGTGCCGGAAGATGCCATCATCGACCTTGCGCCGCTGGTGCGTGAATATCTGATGTTGGAAGTGCCCATCAGCCCATTGTGCAAGCCGGAGTGCCGGGGGTTGTGCGTCATTTGCGGCGAAAACCTCAACCTGCGCCAGTGCGAGCACGTCACCGGGATGGTAAACCAGCCGTAAAGGCTGTCTTTTATTATTTTCAGGAGGGGCCAGTGTCCATAGTAATCAGGCACAAACGAACCACTGAAATTCTCAGCCTGCTGCTTGAAAAAGCGGATGTGCAGGGCTATCTCACCACCGAAGATTTGATGGAAGCCTACCCCGACGTTTCGGAAGACGTAGACCGGCTGGACGCGATCGTGCTGGCGCTGCGCCGGCGCGGGGTGGATATCTTCGACCCCGAAGCCACGGCTCAGTTTGAGGATGACGGTGATGGTCTGCTGGCGAGCGATTTTGACCCGTCTTATGCCGATCTTTCCCCCATCTCCAGCGACGACACCATCGGGCTGTACCTCAAGGAGATGTCGCGGGTGCCGCTGCTGCGCCTGGAAGAGGAGCAGAGCCTGGCGAAGCGTATCGAATCGGGCAAGACGGCGCGCAAAGAGTTGGCGCGGTTGAACGGCAGCACCCCGGCGCGCAAAAAGGTGGAACTGGAGCAGGTCATCGAAGATGGCGTGCTGGCGCGCGAGCACCTGATCAAAGCCAACACGCGCCTGGTGGTGAGCATAGCCAAGCGCTACATCGGGCGCGGCGTGCCCTTCCTCGACCTGATCCAGGAAGGCAACCTGGGCTTGATGAAAGCCGTTGAAAAATACGAATACCAGCGCGGATTCCGCTTTTCCACCTATGCCACCTGGTGGATCCGCCAAACCATCACGCGCGCCATTGCCGACCAGGGGCGCACCATCCGCGTGCCGGTCCACATGGTGGACCGCATCCGCCAGATGTACCGCCAGACGCACGAGATGGAGCAGAAGCTGGGGCGCCAGCCCACCCTGGATGAACTATCCCTCTCGATGGGTTTGCCCAGCAACAAGGTGGACTGGATGCAGCGCGTTTCCTGGTTGCCGCTTTCGCTGGAAAGCCCGATCAACGAGGATGAGGACGAGTCTGAGTTGGGGCAGTTTGTGGAAGACCAGGTGACCCCCACCCCCATGCAATCGGCGTACACCAAGCTGCTGCGTGAGAAGGTGCAGGACGTGCTGGAGACGCTGCCCCCGCGCGAGGCGCGCATCCTGCGCCTGCGCTTTGGGCTGGAGAACGGGCGCACCTACACCCTGGAAGAGGTGGGAGAGAAGTTCGGGCTGACGCGCGAGCGCATCCGCCAGATCGAGGGCAAGGCGCTGCGCCGGCTGCGCCATCCGCGCCGGGCACGGCAGTTGAAGGAATATTTGTAGTATCAGGATCCTGTCTGGAAGAGAAGAAATCTTAATCCATTTCTACCAATATATGTAGGGTCACGGCTTGCCGTGACCCTACTATGATTAATCCCCTCTTTAGGAATATCTGTAGGTCAGGCTTCCAACTGACCGTCGGGTCTCCGACGCGACCTACCTCTGATGTCACCCTGAGCGTAGCGAAGGGACTCACATAGTTCTTGAGATGCTTCGCTGCGCTCAGCATGACAAAATTGGATTTTTAGCAAAAACACCGAGTCAGGCTTGGAGCCCGATACAACAAGGGAAAGACACTTATTCCCGTCTTTTGATTCCTACCCCGGGAACAGCACCGGCATCAGGCGCGGGGCGTATTGCTCCACCATCTCTGAACGGATGGCGTTGTGCTGGCAGATATCCGCGTAAACATCCACGCTGGCGCGGCGCTGGCGCAGCTGGGTTTTGGGATCCAACCCCCACAAACCAAAGCGCTGCGTCCAGCCGCGCTCCCACTCGAAGTTATCCACCAACGACCAGTAGTAATAGCCCTTGATCGGCCAGGAGTAGGTGACCGCCCGCCACATTTGGTGGATGTGCTGGATCATGTAGCGCGGGCGCAGGTCGTCGGCGTTATCTTCCACGCCGTTTTCGGTGATGTAGATGGGC
>JAYRQY010000167.1:0-46761 GCA_041910365.1 Anaerolineaceae bacterium
ATAGTACACCGCCCGGATTGCCGGATCCACCCAGACCTTCATCCCCAGTTTCCGCAGTCTGGCATTAAACTCGTAATCTTCATTGGCGGCCAGAGTTTCATTGTAGTAACCCACATTTTCAACAGTCGATTTGTAATAACACCCAAAAGCCACCGTATCCGCTGTTCCTGCCTTTGTTGCCCAGCGGTACCTGGCATCCCCCACTCCAAGGGGATGTGCCGTTGCAACCGCAATCGAGCGCGCCATCCAGGTATCAGCTGACGGGCGCACGTCGATCACCCCGCCGACGTTATCCCCCAACCGGTTGGTCAGCGCTGCCACGCTCCGGGCAACGTAATCCACAGCCGGGAATGCATGCGCATCCATCCGTACAATGATCTCACCGGTGGCAGCGCGGATGGCTTTGTTCAATCCGTACGGGATGACCTTTTTTTCATTATCGATGATGCGGATTGCCAGGTCGGGATTTTGCCGGGAGAATTGATCGATCAATTCCCGGGTGCGATCCGTTGAAAATCCATCAGCAATGATCACCTCAAGTGAAGCCAAATCCATTCTCTGCGCATGGATGGCTTTCAACAAAGATTCGATTGTCTTTTCTTCATTAAGACAAGGAATGACAATGGAGATGGATGGTTTTGGTAAAGTCTTTATCGCTCAGTTCCTTTCGTCGTCAAGCCGAGACACTATGCCTTGCTATTCATCAACGCAATCGCCTCGATCTCCACCGCGCCATTCTTCGGCAATGCAGCCACCTGGACCGCAGACCGCGCCGGGCAATCCGATGTGAAGAACTCGGCATAGACGGCATTCATCTTTGCGAACTCGTTGATGTCGCGCAAAAAGACGGTGGTCTTCACCACGTTCTCCATGCAGGAATTGGCGGCAGTTAAAACCGTTTTCAGGTTTTCAAGCGCCTGGCGCGTTTCGGCTTCGATGCCGCCTTCCGCTAATACCCCGGTTGCAGGAACCAATCCAAGCTGTCCGGCGGTGAACACGAAGGGTCCTCCGGTATTGGCGATTGAGTATGGTCCTAGTGCAGCAGGAGCCTTATCAGAGCGAACGATCTTTTTTCCTGGGCAAGCCATGTTGAGCCTCCATCGTTGAGATAACTAATTTTAAGCTATTTTTGTTGCCGATGACAATGTCGATCAGAGGCGTGAACGACTTCCTCGCAATACAACCTGGAAAACCGCCCCCCTTGCAACATTGTAATTTGAATAATCGTAGCCTTGAATGTATACTTATAATGGAATGGGTTTCTGGTTCTTATCGTTACCGTCGCCATGCCATCATAACCCACAGGGGATACAATTTAGTGCAATTCTTTTCGCTGCGGCGATGGTCAACACGCCAGTTTTTATTCGTTATACAAAAGTTTCTTCTTTTGTAGATGAGCGGAAATGAAAAGAGCATCAGCAATATAAGGAATCTGATCAATGACTCCGAATGCAAAATCTGGTTTTGATATGCTCACTAATATTCTGTATGACATGAACAATAATGGCAAGTTTGCGTTGTCCATCCTTACAGATAAAGACGGCCTGCCAATTGTCTCTGCCGCCTATGACGGCTCAATCCCGGAACGCCAGGCTGCCGTCATCGGGTTCATCAGAAAAACCTCTCTCCAGGTGTGTAAATTGCTCGGCTGGAAAGACCTGGATGAGATCACCTATGCCTTTGCCAACGGCAGCATCCTGGTGAACCGTCCCTTCAACGTGAAAGACAACCAGTTAACTTTGGCCACGATCGTAACAGACAAGACCCGCCCTTACCGTGATGTGATGTCGCTGGCGATCAGCGAAATTCAAAAAGCATGGGAATACTACTGGAAGTGAACCGATGGGCATTAATGGCAATCTAAAAGATATCTCATTCGCTGACCTGGTGCAGATGCACTGCATGGATCCGCGCAGCTCCAGGATGAGGATCACCCGCGAGGAACAACAGGCAGTTGTCTTTTTTGCCGATGGTCAGATCGTTCACGCCGAACTGGCTGATCAATCGGGTGAAGAGGTCATTTTTGAGCTCTTGAAATGGAATAACGGCGAATTTGAAGTCGAAAATGAAATCGCCGCCCCGCTCAGGTCGATTAACCGGATGTGGTCCGGATTATTAGTCGAAGGTGCAAAACGTCTCGATCAATTGGAAAAACAACGCAAAAAAAGTGAGCAGGTGAATGGAGAATCGGAGGAGCAAAAAATGACGCAAAAATTTGATGAAATTCTATTAAGCCTGTCCGGTGAAGTATCCGGATACCAAGCCAGCGCATTGGTGGGAATCGATGGTCTCAACATTGCCTCGCACACGATGGGAAGCCTTGACCCTGAGGTGGTAAGTGCACAAATTACCACCCTCCTGCGACTGGTAGATACCTCTGTGGAAAAATTGGGCGCAGGTGTTCTTGAAGACAATTTACTCTCCACAGAGAAAACATACATCCTCAAAAGGTTCCTGCCGGGAAAAGAATACTTTTTGGCCATTGCCACCTCCAGGAAGGATGGTAATTTGGGAAACTTGAGGATGATGAGCAAGATGTATGCTGACCAGTTATCCAAGGCAATGCCCCACGTGGCTTCTTGATCGCAGGCATCCAGGAGGAAATTATGACCAAACTAGAACAGGTGTTACAGCAATTCAAATCCGAAATTGGAGCCGATTTCGTATCCACCGATGTGGTGGGCATGGATGGTATGTCCATCGCCGGCGGTTCGGCTGACCCGAATTTTAGCGCCAGCGACGCAGCCGCCCGTTTTGCCGAGATCATGAAGCTGGCGGTTAAAGTCAGCAACAAGATCGATTCCGGCAAGGTGGATGACAACCTGGTGACAACCAGCAAGGATTACATCATCTCCCGTTTCTTGGGTGATGGTTCGTTCTACTGGGTGGTCGTGGTTTCTACCAATTCCACCCTGGGAACCATGCGAATGTTGATGAACGAGTACGCGCCGCATATCCTCAACGCAATCCCCCAGGTAACCACCTCCGCCGCCCCCACGGTTGAGCAGGTCCTTGAAAAGCCCATCGATGCAAAGATCGAACCCGAAAAGGTCAAACCGGTGAGGGACCGGTCAAGCTTCTGGGCTGACCAGAAAAAGTAATTTTATTCAATTCCCCAGCATTAATTTTCTTTTCAAGGGTGAAGAACGAGAAACTACTTTTGTAGTTTCTCGTTCTTATTTTTTTCGTCTCCTCTTCGGGCATGCTGGTATAATGGACGCGAATCTGTACACACCAAAGTGGGTATCCATGCTTGAAAAAATTCACTCCATTCAACAACGTTATGACGACCTAACTCGGCTCATCGAGGAAAATGTCGAAGATTATCAAAAAGTAGCCGAATATGCCCGGGAACGTTCAGAACTGGAAACCATCTACCAGCGTTCCATGCGTTACCAGGAACTCAACCTGCAATTGGAACAAGCCCGGGAGTTAAACGCTGGTGACGATGCAGAAATGAACGCGCTGGCTTCAGCCGAGATCGACTCCCTGGTACCCCAGATCGAAACCCTCGAAAAAGAATTGAAGGCGCTGCTGGTTCCCAAAGACCCCCGCGATGACCGCAATGTGTTCATCGAGATTCGGGCAGGCGCTGGCGGCGACGAAGCAGGGTTGTTTGCCGGTGAATTGATGCGCATGTACATCCATTACGCCGAGCAGCGCAAGTGGTCGGTAGAGGTCATCTCGTCCAATGAAACCGGTATTGGCGGCTACAAAGAAGTCATCTTCATGGTCAAAGGCCGGGGCGCATATTCCCGTTTTAAATTCGAATCCGGCGTTCATCGCGTTCAACGCATACCCGCAACGGAATCCTCCGGGCGCATTCATACTTCGACCGTAACTGTGGCTGTGATGGCAGAGATGGAAGATGTGGATATTCAAATTCCCGAAAGCGACATTGAGGTCGATGTCTTCCGCTCTTCCGGGGCTGGCGGGCAGAACGTGCAAAAGAATGCCACCGCCATCCGCATCACCCATAAACCCACCGGACTGGTGGTTGCCTGCCAGGACGAGCGCTCACAGCTGCAAAACCGCCTGCGGGCAATGAGCATCCTGCGCTCCCGTTTGTACGACCTGGAGATGGAAAAAGTCCAGGCTGAACGCGAGGAAGCCCGCCGCTCGCAGGTAGGCACGGGAGACCGCTCCGAAAAGATCCGCACCTACAATTATCCCCAAAGCCGGGTAACCGATCATCGCATTAACGTTTCATCCTACAACCTGCCCGGGGTGATGGGGGGGGATATCGACCAGTTCATCGATGAACTTTCCCTGCGGGATGAGACAGATCGCTTATCCGCCAACCCCGGCGATGACGAAGATTAATCTACAATCCTGGTTAGAGAATACAAAGAAGAATCTACAGGGGAGAACAGAAATCACCTCCATGGAGGTGTATGCCGTCGTTTCCAGCATACTGGGGCAGCCCAGAGAGTGGCTCATCACCCATGGCGAAACGATCCTTACGGAGGAGCAGCAGGCATGCCTGGCTGAAAAGATGGATCAATTACGCCGGGGTGTACCCCTGGCGTATGTAGTTGGCAGGCAAGCCTTTTACGGGCTGGATTTCATCGTCACCAAGGATGTGCTCATTCCACGCCCCGAAACAGAGTTGCTGGTCGAAGCAGCCATCGAGTGGCTAACCTCCCACCCTGACAAGCGGTCGTTGATCGACATCGGCACCGGTTCCGGCATTATCCCCATCACCCTGCTCGACCACTTCCCGGAATTAACTGCCACAGCAATCGATATCTCGAAAAACGCTCTTGCAGTTGCCCAAATGAATGTCGACAAGTTCCGACTCCAACACAAGATCACGCTCCTGGAGAATGACCTTCTCACGGGTCTTGCCCTCAAGGCCGACCTGGTCACTGCCAACCTACCTTTCATCCCCAGTGATCGGGTGCCTTCTCTCGCTGTCAGCAAATTTGAGCCCATCCTCGCTTTGGATGGCGGCAAGCAGGGTTTTGACATTTTGGGGCGTTTCCTTGCACAAATCCCTTCGCATCTCAATCCAGGCGGGTTGGCGCTGCTTGAAATTGACGATTCCCAGTCCCGGCTTGCCGTAAATGAGGCGACAAAATTTCTTCCTTCTGCTAAAATAACCCTATTGGATGATTTGGCGAAATTTCATAGAGTCCTTCGCATCAAAATTTGATCCATTGGAGTTGCTCTGCAATCGTTGATCCTACCCGCTGACAAACCCGCCGCCATTGAGTCAGCCGTGGTATTGTTGATAGAAGGTGAGATCATCGCCTTCCCCACCGACACGGTTTACGGTCTTGCGAGCGATGCTTTTCATGCGCCGGGGATCATCAAACTTTTTGAAGCCAAGGGAAGGGACGCCAACAAAGCCATTTCAATCCTGATCGGATCCAGCGACCAGGTTAAACGGATCACCAGTCATATGACCAGGCTGGCGAAAAAACTGACCGCAAAATTCTGGCCGGGCGGTCTCACGGTGATCGTTCCCCGCAAAGACAACCTGCCCGAATTGATCTCGACCACCAGGAATGTCGGTATCCGCATGCCAGACCATCCCGTTGCCCTTCAGCTCCTGCAGACGTTTGGACCCCTGGCTACAACATCCGCCAACCTTTCCGGCGGCAGCAGTCCGCAATCAGCCATCGATGTTTTTGACCAGTTGAACGGCCGGGTTCCATTGATTTTAAACGGCGGAATCTGCCCGGGTGGAATCCCCTCAACAGTTGTGGATTGTACCGGTGAGAAACCGGTCATCTTGCGCCATGGCGCCATCAAAGAAGCCGATATCCTGGCGGCGCTAAAAGAATAAATTTTCCCTAATTAATCAAGTTGCGCCTGCAATTGATATGCCTCGGCGTATTTGCCATTTTTTGTGATCAGCAAAGTATGGTCACCTCGCTCAATGATTTCCCCTTTGTCGATAAAAAGAATCTCATCCATTTTTTCCATGAAAAGGTACTCATGTGTAATCCAAAGAAGACCGCAAGAGGGCATGGCGTCTGACAGTATATGCAATACATCCTTCTTGATGGCGACGTCCAGGCTGGCTAATGGCTCATCCAGGAGCAAAAATGGCCGCGCTTGCAGGATCACCCGCGCCAGCAGCAATCTTTGCGCTTCCCCTCCGCTGATGACAGCGCCGTGGTTTCCCAACCACGTATCCAATCCTTGCGGCAATCTACCCGCCCACTCATCCAGCCCTGTTTTTTCGATCGTTTCCAGCAGTTCCGAATCCGATGCCAGTGGTTTTGCCATCAGCAGGTTCTCACGCAGGCTGGCGTTGAAAAGGTAATCCCCCCGCCCCATCACCCCAAACTGGCTCCGCACCCACTCGTCTGATAATTCGGATGTTTCATTGCCTCCCAAATAGATGTGACCCTGTTGCGGCTGTTTGAGTTTTAGGATCAGATCCACCAGGCTGGATTTTCCAGCACCGCTTGGACCAACCAGGGCAATCTTTTTACCCGGCTGCAGATCGAACGAAATGTCCTTCAGTGAAAACTCGCCGTCCTGAGCCGCGAAGCCAACGTGCTCAACTTGCAGGCTTTGGGGTATATCTACTGGCGGGCTGGGGATAACCTGCAGGCTGTGCATGGTCGGCTGTTCTACTTCAAACAATAGTCTTCCCGCGGCAAGGCTTTGGGTTAGTTGCTGTGCCGCTGTCGGCAGGGCATTGACCCCCTCAAAACTAGCCATCGCAACCTGCACGATCACCGCCAGGATGATCCCGCTGAACAAACCTTCAGTTACGAATGGGATGGCGAACCAGACCAGCGCGAGCACCGTCAGGTTTGAAAATAGCACTGCCAGGGCATTCCCCAGTGCGCCCAATCCAAATAGTTTCTTCTGTTGTGCAGAAAGCCCCTTGCCGATTTGGGTATTGCGCTCCAGGACGATGACATTGCTCCCAAATGCAGCGATTTCCTCCATGCCATCCAGCGATTCAACTACCGCGCTTGAAAGCAGCGTGTAACTGGCAGCCACAAGCCTGGCAGGTTTTTTGGAAAGGGAATAAGTAAAAAGCGGCAGGAGGATTCCTGTGGCTGCCAGACCACCTGCCAGCGTCCAGCCCAGGATTGCCTGGTATTGCCCCACGAACAGGCACACACCCGCCGTGGTAATTGCGAATACGATGTAAGGGGATAAAGCGCGGACGTAAAAATTCTCCAAAATTTCTAAATTATGCAGCGTCCGGTCCAACAGATCGCCAGCCTTATATGAATCAATTCTCCCGGGATTCTTTTCCACCTGCTCATAAAACCAGGAGCGCAATGAGGAAACCAGGTGCAAGTTGACCGAGTGCGAGACCAGTCTTTCGCCATAACGGAACACCGCCCGGCTGATGCCAAAGAAACGCACTCCAACGATAGCCACCTGCAACTCCGCAATCGAGGGGTGAAGGGCTGCCGAAGCGATCAAGTAAGCAGAGGTTCCCAACAAGCCAATTCCGGCAGCAATCGTCGCCACACCCAGAATGATCGATAGCAGAACTTCACCCAGGAATGGTCCAAGCGTTTTCAGCAAGCGGAGGAAGGTTTTCATGTTTTCCCAATCCCCGAGGAAAACCGTCCCCGCTTTTCAAGAACGTCAAAGGTGCCTGAGTCCACAAGTTTGCCGCTATTCAGCACCACAATTTCGTCTACAATCCGCATCAAAGGGTAATGATGGGCGGCTATGATCGCAGTCCGTCCCTCCATCAGCGCTCGCAGCGCATCCAAAATTTCCTGGTAAAGCGCGGCATCCAAATGCGAGGCTGGTTCATCCATAAGCACGAATGCGCCGTTCTTCAAAAAAGCGCGTGCAATCGCCAGCCGCTGACCTTCGCCGCTGCTCATCCGCGCACCCATTTCCTGCATCTGCGTGTTCAAGCCCTCCGGTAAAGAAGCCAGCAGGTTTCCAAGCCGGGCATTCTCGAGTGCCTGCACCACCTGCTCCTCCGAATACCCGGTGTCAAACAGGCGGACATTCTCCAACAGTGTGGTATTGAACAGCGTCGGTTTTTGTCCGATCCAACTGATATTCTTCCGCCACTCCTGCACGTCCCAGGTACGGATGTCCTGCCCGGCTAACTCGATCGAACCCTCCCCCGGCTGAAGGAACTGCATCGCCAGGTTGAGCAAGGTCGTTTTGCCTGACCCATTCTCACCAGCCAGCACATAATGCCGCCCGTATTGGAACTCAAAGTTGATTTGCTCCAGCGCATTCACATCCGATTCCGGATACCTGAAGGTCACTCCTCTGAAAACCAGCGGGGCCGCCGGGATACTCCGAAACGCTGATCCCGCTCCGGTAGTCAACGTTGTCACCTCTGGTGCATCCAGTATCTTAAAAATGGAAATAGCCGCAGTCACACCCCCCATGCCAGCGTGATAGCGCATGCTCAGGTTGCGCATGGGCAGGTAAAACTCCGGCGCTAAAAGCAAAATAAAAAAAGCCGTTTGAAAATCCAGGTTCCCGTAAAGCAGGCGCAGCCCGATCTCCACGGCCACCACGGCAGTGGCAATTGTGGCGATCATTTCCAGGGTGAAAGCGGAAAGGAAGGTGATTTTCAGGACGTTAAGCGTCTTTATACGGTATTCTTCGCTGACCGTTTTTATCGCATCGAGACGCTGCCTGTTTCTGCCAAGGAGGAGCAGGGTCTTCAAACCACGGATGGAATCCAGCAGGAAATCGCTCATCCGGATTAACTGCAGCCACTGCCGTTTGGTCGCCCTTTCAGCCATGCGCCCGATGAGTACCATGAACAATGGGATTAGCGGCGCTGTCACCAGCAGAATGAAACCGGTCAACAGGTCCAGCGGAAACACCACAAAGAGAATGATCAGCGGCAGCACAGCTGCCAGGATGCCCTGCGGCAGGAACTGGCTGATGTAATTGTCCAGCGCATCCACTCCCTGCAGGAGCACGGCTGCCACCTCGCCGGTTTTTTGCCGCTTGAGCCAGGCTGAGCCCAACCGGTCAATTTTGCCAAAGAGCGCTTGCCTGAACTCGAACTTCACTTTCTCGGCCAGCCTGCCCGAGAACCATCCATTCAGAAATACAAAGGCAGCCCGTGCGGTTATTACGCCAAGAAGAATGCGCAAGATGGGTAAAACCGTTGAAACCCCGCTTTTGTGCAGAAACAAGCCATCAATTAAGACGCTGAGATACCAGGATTGCGCAAGAACCAGGATTCCCACCCCTATGCCCGTGAGTACCGACAACGGCAAAAGGATTCCGCTCTTCCACGAGGTCTCGATCAGACGGCGGTGTGTATTCATTCAACCCATTGTGCCTGACTTTGCCGGAAACGTCAAACATCCTGCCGGGTGCAGGACAAAACATGGTTTGATAATTCCTAAAGCAGTGCTGAGACTAAACGAACTGCAGTTGGAACAAAACGTCCTTGAGGGCTGCGGCGAAGATCTCGGTCATGATCTCATCATCCACTTTGTAAGGTCCGCCATAAACGCCATCGCCAATAGCTTTTTTCACCTCACTGGCGCTCAGGATGGCGTTGGTGACGAATGGCGCTTTGTCCCCGTCCGGGATGGCACTGGTGCGCACAAATGGAAAGGCTTCTATCCATCCGGCATGAAACGTCTTCAAGTGATGGTTATCAGCCACCGCGGTCACATTGGGCGCTTTCCACCACTCATACCAAACGAGCTTGATGTCCTTCAATTCGTTCACCAGTTCACCCAAGGCGACCTTGGCCGGGGTGTTCCCGCCATGTCCATTGAGAATAATGATGCGTTTGAACCCCTGCCTGAAAACAGACCGAACCATATCGTCAACGACTTTCAAGAGTGTATCCACCCGCAGGCTGATGGTCCCGGGATAATCAACGAAATAGGAGGAACAGCCGAAATTCAAAGGCGGTGCAACGAGCACACCTGTTTGCTGGCTGGCAGCATCTGCCAGTGCCAGGGGAATTTTCACATCCGTGCTCGTGCTGAGAAAACCGTGCTGCTCATTTGCGCCCAAAACGATGATCAACCGATCATCTTTTTTAAGATAATTATCAACTTCCATCCAGTTTAATTCACCGAGTCTCATAATCGCTCCTTACATCACTACCTGTATTATAGTAGAAAACCAACCACAATTAGAGCACCTGCGGTTGCCGCTTCTCACACCACGATATTGACCAGCCGCCCGGCGATGTAGATGACCTGGCGGGGTTGTTTTCCTTCAAGGAATCTGATCACCGCCTCGCTTGCCAGGGCTGCCTGTTTTGCCTTGTCTTCAGAAATGTCTGCAGGAACGGTAATGCGGTCGCGCACTTTTCCATTCACCTGGATCACCAGCGTGATCTCATCCTGCGCTGCTGCTGCTTCATCCACCTTCGGCCACGATTGCGTATGAATGGAATACGGGTGCCCCGTCCGCTCCCACAATTCCTCGCTGATATGGGGTGCGACCGGCGCAAGCATCTTGAGGTAAAGCTCTTTGGTTTCAGCCCATGCCGGAGAAGCGAAAGTGTCCGCTTTGAGGCGCTGCATTTCGTTCAATAACTCCATCAATCCGGAGATGATGGTGTTAAACTCGAAGTTTTCAAAATCCCGGGTAACCGCCCGCACCGTCTGATGCGCTTTTCTGCGCAAGACTTTGACGCTGGCTTCATCCACCCTGGAAGGTGTTGCGGGGGTTTCCAGGATGGTCGTCCAAACCCGGCGCATCCAGCGGGAAGTACCGTCAATTCCGCCATTGCTCCAGGGTCCGCCCATATCCCAGCGGGAGAAGAACATCAGGAAGGCGCGCAGGGTATCCGCGCCATACGTCTGTACCAGGTCGTCCGGTGCAACCACGTTGCCGCGGCTCTTCGACATCTTTTCATTGTCTTCCCCCAGTACCATCCCCTGGTTGCGCAGTTGAAGCATCGGCTCATGCCCTTCGGTGATCCCGATGTCCCTCATCGCCTTATGGAAAAACCGGGTGTAGATGAGGTGCATGGTGGCATGTTCAATTCCGCCAGTGTACGTATCCACGGGCATCCAGTAATCGTATTCTTTGGGGTCAAACGGTCCTTTGTCATAATTGGGGCTGAGGTAACGCAGGTGATACCACGAGGAACACATAAACGTGTCCATCGTATCGGTTTCGCGTTCTGCCTTGCCGCCGCATTTGGGGCAGGTGGTAAACCGCCAGGTGGGGTGAAGTTTCAGCGGGCTCTCCCCGGTCGGTTTCCATTCCACATCCTCCGGGAGCGTCACCGGCAGTTGATCCTCCGGCACGCCCACTTCACCGCAGTGCGGGCAATAGATCATGGGGATCGGAGCCCCCCAGTAACGTTGGCGAGAGATCAGCCAGTCCCGCAGCCGGTAATTTGTCGAAGCCTTGCCAACTCCCAGTTTCTCCACGTACTCCACTGCTGCTGTAAAGGAGCGGTCTCCTGGAGTTCCGGATAGCGGTCCTGAATTAACCATCATCCCGCTTGCCGGCAAGGCATCCGTCAGATCTTCCCCTTTGACAAGTTCAATACCGGTGGGTTGGATGACAACACGCATCGGCAGATTAAAAGCCCTGGCAAATGCAAAATCGCGTTCGTCATGCGCTGGAACAGCCATGATCGCCCCCGTGCCATAGGTCATCAACACGTAGTCGGCGATCCACACGGGGATCTTTTCGCCGTTGACAGGGTTGACCGCATACCCGCCGGTGAACACCCCGGTTTTTTCCTTGTCCGTAGCTTCCCGTTGAATGTCCGTCTGCCGGGCAGAATCCAGGATGTATTGTTCCACCTCAGCCTGTTGCTCGGGGGTGGTCAGTTTTTGCACCAGCGGATGCTCTGGCGCCAGCACCATGAAGGTAACCCCCCAGAGCGTATCCGGCCGGGTGGTAAAGACTTCAAGCGGATCGCCCTGCTCTGTCTTGAATGTGACAAGCGCGCCTTCTGATTTGCCAATCCAGTTGGTCTGCAGTAATCTCACCCGCTCCGACCAGTCGATGCCATCATAGTGGATGAGTTCCTCGGCATATTTTGTGATGCGGAAGAACCACTGGGTGAGGTCTTTCTTGATCACCGGGGTTCCGCAGCGTTCGCAATGGCGGTCTTCACCCCATACCTGCTCGCGCGCAAGGGTGGTATTGCAGTTGGGGCACCAGTCAACTGGAGACAACTTGCGGTAAGCCAGGTGGTTCTTGAACAACTGGATGAAAAACCATTGCGTCCAGCGGTAGTATTTTTCGTCAGAAGACACCATTTCGCGCCGCCAGTCAAACATGGCTCCCATCGTCCGGAACTGCTTGCGCATCTTCTCAATATTCATGTACGTCCAGGTACGCGGATGGATATTGCGTTTGATCGCTGCGTTCTCCGCCGGCAGACCAAATGCATCGAATCCCATCGGGAAGAGCACATTGAAGCCGTTCATACGCTTGTAGCGTGCACGCGCATCTGAAGGCGAAATGGCATACCAGTGGCCGATATGAAGATCGCCCGAAGGGTATGGCAGCATGGTGAGCGCGTAAAATTTTGGTTTTGACTCATCTATGTTGGATTCATAAAGCCGGTCGTCAGCCCATTTCTTCTGCCATTTGGCTTCGATCTCGTTCGGATTGTAGAACGGTACTTCAAACTTGGCCATTTTTTCTCCTCGCTGCGCTTAAAACAAAAACCCTTCGCCGGTCAGGGACGAAGGGATGCTCCGCGGTACCACCCTGGTTGCCTGGGTTGCCCCAGACCACTCAAGACGCGCTAACGGGCGTACCCGAATCCGGTTACTGGTTTCACCGGTTTGCTATCCCTTGCGGGAGGCCAGGCGAGTTCAGTCTCTGTGCTCCGCAACACTCATCGGGCTTTCACCTCTCTCTCCCGATTCGCTGACGGATGACCTACTACTCCTGCCATTGCTTTAGTGGACCCAGGGGGAGTCGAACCCCCGGCCTCCTCAATGCCATTGAGGCGCGCTCCCAACTGCGCTATGGGCCCAGGTGATATTTTGTTTCGAGCCTGCCATTCCAGTGGACCTGGGGGGATTCGAACCCCCGGCCTCTTCAGTGCGATTGAAGCGCGCTCCCAACTGCGCTACAGGCCCGTTCGAAAATGCAAAAAGGATTTTACCCGACACAGCGAGGTATTGTCAAGGCGATTAACTGGGCAAATCATCTTCTATTGTGCAGAAGCCAAAGTCCCCAGTATCTCCCGGCATAATTCCAGGTTGCCGGTGCCATTCAACTCCATGTAGAGTCCGCCAATCGTCGTCAGGCTTAACACCATCTCGGTCCCATCCGGCGTTTTCATCCGCAGGTCAACCACAGGTCTGCCGTCCTCCAATTCGCGGGTTGATTCTTCGAGGATCGTAAAACCGGATGCTTCCCACGCTAATTTACGTTGCGCTTCCCAGGCAGAAAGGTCATCTTTTGGATCCCATTGGTAGCGCAACAGCACAATACGGGAACCGCCGTCTGCGAGCGCTTCGATGGTCGAGCCGGGTGAAAGGAGCACCGTTTGCGAGCCGCGGCTGCCGATCACCTCTTCAGGAACAATTGTCCAATCGGAAGGATGTTGAAAGGAGATGCGGTCGGTGCTGTCAGTGTAAACCACAGCAGGATAGGAAAGGGCCGGGACAGCTTCAATCGTAGGGGTTAGTGTTGGTACTTCCACCACTGTTGGCGAATTAACAAGTAAGGTGGGTTCGGGTTCCGGTGCACAAGCCGCCAGGATGAGGATTACCATTAATGTAACTAACAGCGTTTTCATTTTTCTCCACGATTCAGTCATACCATCTTAACGCATCGAAACAAAAAAAGTTCCGTCATTTCTGCTGCCTCCTTCCCCGGTCAAGCTGCTTTGCATCCACACTCCCTTCAGGCTATAATCGCTAAAGGAGATTCACTTATGACCTCACAACGTTATTCCCGCCTGCTTGAATTGATGTCTGCCAATAGCATTGAAACCGTGGTGATCAACCCGGGTTCAACCCTTACCTACCTCACCGGCCTGCATTTTCACCTGATGGAACGCCCCACCCTGCTGATCTGCCGAACCGGTCACCAGCCGCTGCTCATCCTTCCCGAACTCGAAACCGGGAAGCTCAGCGCATCGCTCATCTCGGTTACCCCGGTTACTTTTGGAGATGACCCCGCAACCTGGCCGGCGGTGATCAAGAAAGCTCTGCACTCCCTGGGTCTTAATAAAGACATCGTCGCAGTTGAACCAACCTGCCTGCGTTTTTTGGAGATCGACCTCCTCAAACAAGCCTGCCCGCAATTGGAATTTGTCAATGGTGACGCTGTTTTCAATGTGCTGCGCTTGCGCAAGGATGCCGGCGAAATTATGGCAATGCGCAAAGCGGTTGAAATTGCCCAGAACGCACTCACCGCCACGTTGCCGATGATTCATGCCGGGGTGACTGAAATTGAAATTGCTTCCCGTCTCACCATCGAAATGCTTAAGGCTGGCTCTGCTACCGAATTGCCTTTCCAACCCATCGTCGCCTCTGGACCAAACGCCGCTAATGGGCACGCCACTCCCACCCAGCGCAAGCTGGAGATCGGAGACCTGCTAGTCATCGATTGGGGCGCAACTTATGAAGATTACTACTCCGACCTCACCCGCACCTTTGCCATTGGCAGCCTTTCTGCTGAGCTCAAAAAAATCTATGAAACCGTGCAGGCTGCCAATGCCGCCGGGCGCAAAGCCGGCCAACCGGAAATTGCAGCTGGCGAAGTTGATAAGGCTGCCCGGCAGGTTATCCAAGCTGCTGGTTATGGCGAGTACTTCACCCATCGCACCGGGCACGGGCTGGGGATGGAATGCCATGAAACGCCTTACATATACGGTGCAAATGAGCTGCCGCTGGATATCGGGATGACCTACACCGTTGAACCGGGAATTTACCTGCCCGGCAAGGGCGGCGTGCGCATCGAAGACGATGTCGTCGTCACCGCTGGCGGTTGTGAGTCGCTCAGTGACTTCCCGCGAGAGCTGACGATCCTGCCGTAATTTTCAGAAGAGGGAACATGAATCCAGCCAGAACCATTCCATCTGCCGAACCATTCTTCATTCCCGGCGGGCAGACCGGCTGCCTGTTGATCCATGGCTTCACCGGCACCCCCAAAGAAATGCGTATGCTCGGTGATTCGCTTGCCGGGGAGCATTACACCATTCTCACCCCGAGGCTCGCCGGACACGCCACATCCATTGAGGATATCACCCGCTCCCATTGGGAGGATTGGGTGGCTTCGGTCGAAGACGGGCTGAACCTCCTCAAGGGCTGCACAACGCGCCAGGTGGTGATGGGCTTGTCAATGGGCGGAGTGCTGGCACTGCTTGCTGCCGCGCGTTTTTCTCCGGCAGCGGTGGTCACCTTTTCCGCCCCATCTTCACTCCCGGGTGATCCCAGGGCAAAGTACCTTCCTTACTTGAAATATTTCATCCGCAAGGTCTCAAAAGGTGCGCCGGATTGGCATAATCCCCAGGCTGCCGCAGACCACGTGGATTATCCGTATTACCCCACCCCAGCGATTTTGGAATTAAAAGAACTGATCGAGACCATGCGGGCGGAACTGGGGCAGGTAACCATCCCGGCTCTTTTTGTGCAATCCCGGCAGGATCATGGCATTCCAGCCGAAAGCCTGGATACGCTTTATGCCGGCGTTGGGTCAACCGACAAGACCACCTTCTGGGTTGAGGACAGCGGACATGTGGTCATCCGCGAGCCTGATAGAGAACGCATTTTCATCGAAGTAAAAAAATTCCTCAAACAGGTAGTTTCCAAGGGATGAACCGCAATTATCTCCTCGTTGCCATCTCGCTCTTTTTTTGGGGGATTGGCGAAGGTCTCTTTATCTACTTTCAACCAATTTACCTGCAGCAATGGGTAGGAGACCCGCTGCTCATTGGCACTATCCTCGGCGCAATGGGCGTTGCCATGGCCGTGTCGCTCATCCCTGCAGGGTACCTATCTGACCGTCTCGGTTCCCGTTCCATCATGTGGGCATCCTGGATTCTCGGCACCATCGCTGCCTGGATGATGGCGCTGGCAAATTCAGCAGCGGTGTTCATCACCGGTCTGATCCTTTATGGATCAACCACATTCGGGGTTGCACCGATGAACAGCTATATCACCAATGTCCGCGGAAAGTTGAGTGTCGGACGCTCGCTGACCATCATTTCAGGCTTGTATAGCCTGGGGGCAGTCATCGGACCGGTTACCGGGGGATTGCTGGCTGAAAAGTTCGGACTAAAAACAGTTTACCTTGTCGCAGGTACGTTATTCGCCCTGTCCAGCGCCATCATGCTTTTCATTCAAAAAAACCCGGAAACCCACCAGCACGATCTGCAACCCACCCAGGCGAAAGGCTTGCTCTCAAATCGCCGCTTCATTGGCTTCCTTGGCATCACAATGGTCACCATTTTCGTTCTCTACCTGCCCTCTCCGCTCAGTCCCAACTTCCTTAAGAACCAGATGGTGTTGTCTGAGAGCACCATTGGTCTCCTTGGAGCATTTGGGAGCCTTGGAAACGCAATGGCGGTGTTGATATTTGGCAACTTACAGCCGCTCCTCGCATTCTTCATCGGGCAGGTCTGGGTACTGCTGTGTACCCTTCTTTTCATCAAAGGCACCTCGCCTGTCTGGTTTGGTTTAGGGTATTTCTTCCTGGGGGGCATGCGCCTGAGCAAAACCATGATCCTGACCATCACCAGATCGCTCATCCATCCGGGGGAAACCGGGTTAGCCTACGGTATGGTCGAAACCGCTTGCGCCATCGCCGTGATCCTTGCGCCAATTCTTGCCGGGGCTTTGTATAAACAGGATGCCTGGCTCATCTACAAAGTCCCATTCTTTGCCATCCTGGCAGTGATGATCTTGAACCTTGTCATTTTCAGGCTCTACAGAAAAAGGTCGGCCAATGCCGCTTCGAGCTAAGTTTTTCACCCTGGGGCAGATGCAGAACAACACCATTGTGCTGTTCGACGTCGAATCTAAAATGGGATTGATTATCGACCCTTCATTCCAGACCGAGCCAATCCTTGATTTCATCAACCAGAATTCGCTGCTCATCTCAAGCATCCTCTGCACGCATGCGCATTTCGACCATTTCGCCGGAGTGCCTTACTTGTTGGAATCCCTCACCCCCCGTCCGATTGTTGCCATTGGCGCAAAAGACCTCGAGCCCTGGCAGGATGGAGGCGGGTCGAAGTTTTTTCAATTCAATATGCGCCTGCCTGAGGATCCAGACCGGCTGCTCCAACCTGCAGACATTCTCACGATTGGCGACACTCCAATCGAGATTCGCGAAGTTCCCGGTCACTCTCCGGGGTCGCTGCTTTTCTACATCCCATCGCTCAGCATGGCGTTCTGCGGTGATGCTCTGTTTCGAGAAAATATCGGCCGCACCGACCTCAAATGGGGGAATCACGAACAATTGATTCGCAGCATCAAGACGCAAATCCTCACCCTGCCTGACCACACCGTGCTCATCCCCGGTCATGGCAGTTCAACCACCGTGGCGCATGAGAAACACTTCAATCCGTTCCTGGTTGATGATTAATAATGCGATGATAAGAAAAAGGGCTGCCATTTTCTTGCGCAGCCCTTTGCTTTTCTACTTAGCGAATTCCACCGCCCTGGTTTCGCGGATTACGGTCACTTTGATCTGACCCGGGTACTGCATGGTCTCTTCCACCTTCTTGGCGATGTCCCGTGCCAGGCGTGTCGAAGCCAGGTCATCGATCTCTTCCGGGCGGACGATGATGCGCACTTCACGTCCGGCCTGGATGGCATAACTCTGCTGAACACCCTTGAATGAATTGGCGATTTCTTCAAGAGCGCGCAAACGTTTGATGTACTGCTCCAGGTCTTCCCGGCGGGCTCCCGGGCGCGCCCCGGAGATGGCATCAGCGCTTTCCACGATGACCGCTTCAAGCGATTCCTGCTCAACCTCGTGATGATGCGAAGCCATGGCATTCACCACCTTCGGATGAACCCCATAGCGCCGGGCAAACTCAGCGCCCAGTTGCGCATGTGTCCCTTCCGTGTTGTGATCCATTGCTTTGCCTAAATCATGCAGCAAGCCGCCAGCCCGGGCAATCTCGACATCCGCACCAAGTTCGGCTGCCAACACAGCCGAGAGTTTTGCCACCTCGACTGCATGTGCCAGTTGGTTCTGACCGTAAGAGGTTCGGAATTTCAGCCTGCCAAGCATCTTGAGCACCTCGGGATGCATCCCAGCCACGCCAGCATCGAAGGCTGCCTGCTCACCTGCCTCCACGATGGCACGATCAACTTCTTTTTCCTCTTCCGCCAGAACTTTTTCGATGTGCGCGGGATGGATGCGTCCATCCTGAATCAGCCGATCCAGTGCCCGGCGGGCAATTTCGCGGCGCACCGTGTCAAAGCAGGAGATGGTAACAGCCTCCGGGGTGTCATCAACGATGACGTCCACGCCGGCAGCCTGTTCGAAAGCGCGGATATTGCGCCCATTCCGGCCAACGATGCGCCCCTTCATTTCCTCATTCGGAAGTGTCACCAGTGATGTGGAGACACTCGCCACATGTTCAGACGCCACCCGCTGGATCGCATCCGTGATGATCTCGCGGGCGCGCTTGTCACCTTCGGCGCGGGCTTCAGACTCGATCTGGCGGATGATGCGAGCCCTATCATTGCGCGCTTCCTTTTCCGCTTCTGTCAGCAGTACCTGCTTGGCTTCTTCCATGCTCATCTGACCGATCTTTTGCAGCACTTCCAACTCGTCAGAATACAATTTCTCGATCTCATTGGAACGTTTGTCCAGCGCGCTCTGGCGTTTGTTCAAGTTCTGTTCCCGAAGCTCCAGTTTTTCAATGCGCATGTCCAGTTCCATGCGGCGTTTCTGCAGCCGGTCATCTTCCCTGGCGATATCCTGCCGGCGCCGGCTGATCTCAGATTCTGAATTTTGGAGCAACTTCAGGGCTTTATCCCGGCCTTCAACTTCAATCGATTTGCTTTTTTCTTCCGCGGTTTTAATGACATTATCCGCTTTCTCCTGCTGCTGTTTTTTATAACGGTTTGTAAAGATTTTTACAAGCACTACCGTCAGAACAGCAACAACAATCAAACTTACAATTACAATAATCGTGATCAATGTTTCCGGTGGCATTTTCATTTCCCAGGTTCCTCATTTTCCAATAGAGTTATTTGGTTCTGCAATTCTTCCCACATCTCTTTCACAACCGGGGTGATCACCTCGTATGTGAACCCCTTGCGTGCCAGGTGTCCACTCACTTTTGCCCGGAACTCAAGCCAGGGCAGGTTCTCATAACGCCTGCTCACCTTCCGTGCTGCTCGAAGTGCCAGTTCCCGGTCATCTGCAGAACTTTGCAGCGCTTCCTCGATCTCTTTTTCGCTTATTCCCTTACTCTTCAATTCATACCGCATCAGCTTTTGGCTGCGCGGGTGAAACTCATTTCGGCTGTCGACCCATGCGGTGGCAAATTGGTCATCCCGCAAAGCACCCGATGTGCGCAGTTTTTCGACCACACAATCGATCTTCTCGGCATCAAATCCCTTTTGCTGTAACCTGACCCTCACTTCCCTTTCAGATCGCAGCCGGTAATTCAACAGCCGCATTGCCGATTGCAGAACTTTTTCTTCTGCATCCTGGCTCATCAGGGCATCGATTTCTTTTTGGTCCAACCTTTTTCCAGGTTGCAGCCAGGCAGCCACGATGCGGGAGAGACTGAAACCATACTCCCCATCCAGAAAAACATTCACCCGGTTGGGGTTCCGCTTTTGTGCTGTGACAGCAGAAACCGTTCGCTCACCCATTTTTAAACCAAAAACAGCCATACAAAGAACCTTGGCTGTTGGTTAACCTGGCCTTACTTCTTAAATCGGAATTTGAATTGTAAAACTCAAACCAGGGTCAGGATGATTTTGTCATCAGAAATATTGGAGATTGGATGCTTCCGTATTCCTTGATCACCAATCATCACCTTATTAAGCCTGTAAATGCCACGCTTTGCTAGCCCTGTTTCGATCAAAACTCAAACTCCAAATGGAGTAAATTACGTCCAGCCAAATCCAATCCAACAGCAACAACTACACGCACTTTGTTAAAAACTTTCCTCTGCCAGTAATTATACATTATTTCCTAAAAAACTCGAATAATATGAAAACATCGTTACACAAAATCATTCCATGCTAAAATCGTGGTATGGGTAATAAGATTGAACAGGATCCGCAAATAACGCACAAACGGCAATCCTTTTTGTGGATTTACCTTCCGCTGGCTCTGATCATCCTGCTTATTCTTGCAGCAGGAGGATTCATCATTATGAGCACCAGTTCAGGTGATTCGGTAACCCGAACCTGGTCGGCAATCAGCCTGGTTTACCTGCTGATTCCGCTGGCAATCTTGAGTATCATTCCACTGATACTCCTGGCATTAGCGGTTGTGGGGATGAGCAAAGCTGGGAAAGCCCTCCCGCCCTTCTTACGAACAACCCGGCATAAGATACTCCAATTGAACGGTAAAGCCCAGGCAGTTACTGATAAGGCGGCATCACCGGTCATTTCGATCAGGTCGTTCACCTCCGGAGTAAAAGCATTCCTGGGGATTTTCCGACGGTCACGATAAACCTGGAGGAGAAAATGGAAACTGGCAAAAACTGGAAAACACTTGTCTGGATCATCGGAGCAGTGGCAGGCCTGGCAACCGGGCTCACCGCAGCTGCGCTCATTATCAGGCAAAAAGAGCACTCCGGGGCAGAATTCAAATTAAACTCTGGTGAAGGTTTTAAGATCGGCATGGGGGTTGTTAACTTACTTAAACAAATTAGTGATACCGGGTTTAAGAAGTAAATTTATATTTCTACACCCAAAACTGATTTCCCTGCGTAGAGTATGACAAGCCGCGCCATCATTGATTGTTTTGCCATCGGCCAGGTTTTCAGGCAGACGATTGTTACGACCGAACGCAAGGTTCACGAAAGGATACCTGGCGGTCCCGGTTTGTATGCTTGCGCTGCGATGCGCGCGTTCTCAGAGCACGTGGGTTTGATCACAACCGTGCCGGATTCCGAAAACAACGAGTTGTACCGGCTGCTGGATCGTTTTAAGATCGATCAGAACGGGGTAATCGTCGACCCGACCGCAAAAGTGGCCGATCAATTCATCGGCTACCTTCCTCCCGACGGTTCTTCCATCCAACAGGCAATTCCTTATTTCTCGTCCATCGGATTGCCGCTGCCGGCTTCACTGCGTTCAGGCGACTTCATACAACCGCCAGATTCCAGGCTGGTGTATTTTCCTACAGCGCTCTCCCCTGATTATCGCTATGCTTCAACCGCTCACATTTGCGCAGCCCCGCTCGATCTGCAGATCAAGGCAATTACCTTGCTGGATAAAGCCGCCATTAGTGTTCTTTCCGTTCTATCAGACCCAGCCTACATGATTCCTTCAAACTGGGACAAGATAATGAACCTGGTCAACGGGGTTACCCTGTTTGTCACCACCTCCCAGCAGCTAAATTCCCTTTTTAAGAACCGCACCGGCGAATTGGATGAAATGTGCCAGGTTCTGAAGACCAATGGTCTCACCTACCTCGTCATCATTGACAAAGCCAAAGAGTATCAACTATGCGATCTCCAGGCAAAAAAAAAGATTTCCGTCCCCCAATACCCTGCCAAACTTGTTGACCCCACCGGGATGGAAGAAGCCTTTTGCGGCGGGCTGGTGGCTGGATTAAGGCGGAATCAAGACCCGGTCGAAGCGGTGTTATTCGGGAGTGTCATTGCCTCCATTAAAAGTGAAGGGTGCGGACCCTTCTACCCTCTGGATGTGACGCCTGGTTTGATCGACGCCCGCATTGCCCACATCCAGGATTGGGTAAAGCATTTCGAATGAATTGCCTTGCCGGTTAAGAAAAACGGTCAAAGGTTTTACGGATTCTCCCCCGCTTCAACTCCCACCACTTATGGATTGCCTTCCTTTTGATGCTTTTTGCCACGGTTTTTCCGGCATCAGAGTCTACGGCATGTTTCGAATACATGGAGATTTGATACTGTTCAAGCAGGAGCGAGATCTCGCCTTCAAATTCAGGGAGTTTCGTTTTCAACAATGATGACAATTCTGCCGGCGTACTCCCCTTTGATGTTTTTTCACCCAGAATACGCAGGCTGAACTCGATGGCTGAAAAATTCTTTTGCACCTCAGACAGACCCAGTGTTTGCAGCCAAAATCCAAACAGTGGAATTCGAAAAACTCGCTTGCGTATCCCATCTCTTGTCGCGCGTAAGGATTCTTTTACCGCAGCCCAGTTCTTTGCCGCCCGAATCCCTGAGTAAACCAGTCCACCCGCAGCAAGAATTCCCGCCAGGCTGGCGATGATCTTTCCAAACAGCGATAACCGCCGCACCAGGGGTTGTTTTGTTTCAAGTTGCGCATCCTGTTGTTCAAGCAGCATATTCGCCCGGTCTTCCCCATTCAACCCGGAGGTTTGTGAATCCGCCAGGTTCTCCAGGTTGATCTCCAGATCTCCTGTTCCATCACCCGAATTTCCTGGTAGTTCATTCCAATCCAGGATCGGCAGTGCCGCTGTGGGTTCAAAAGGAATCCAGCCATATCCTGGAAAATAAACTTCTGGCCAGGCATGGCTATCCTCTTTTTGGAGCACAATTCCTTCACCTGCGGCGGCTGGAGCCCCCTGGGCATAGCCAACTGCCAGTCGGGCTGGAACCCCTGCACTGCGTAGGAGCAACACTTCAGCAGAGGCAAAGTAATTACAGAACCCCTTTTTGTAATCAAACAGGAACCAGTCCACCGGGTCTGATTTTCGCGGCGGCGACGGAATTATTGATTGATACTCGTAGTTCGCACGCAGGTACTGGGTGATCGCCACTGCCTTGTCATACGCTCCGGGTTTGTCCTTGGTAATCTCAACAGATAGTTCGACCACGCGCTGTGGCAAATCTTCCGGCAATTGGAGATATATTTGCAAGACCCAATCCGGATAATTTGTTCCCGCTTCGCTTAATTGGGCACTTGTTGGAGTAGAGACCAATGTTTCAAACCGGTAAATTTCGTTCTTTTTGATGGCAGGTTCAATAAAATACCCCAGGATTTCTTTTTCATAGATCGTCTCGGTTGCCACCGCCGCATCCATCCGGCGATTAAAATTGACCACCTCACCCACCGTGTACACCTGGCTCAACTCAGGCAGCAACGATTGGACCCATACTTTGGCGTCCACTCCATGCTGCGAGGATTCCGGCGAATTGATCGTCTGCAATGCCGCGTAACTTTGTTTATAACTATTCCCCAATGACCATGTTTTATCGGCATAGGTGCTGTAAACCTTGCCCCGCCAGTAAAACGGGATTTGAGATGCATCAGGGGTATTGATTTGAATATAGAGTACCGGATCCTTGCCGGAGATCTGCCCTGTTCCAAGCGAAAAATCTTCGGCAATTTGCTCTTCCTGTGTCAGCTGTACCTGATCCAGCGCAAAAAAGGCGTTTTCAAAATTACTGGTAAAAGTCTCCCACTGTTGGGAAAACCGTGTTTGTCCACCGGATTCGCTGATAAATGAATGCACGATCCCTGGCGTGATTAATGCCAGTGCAGAAACAAGCACGGCTGATAGAACAACACCGCGGCTAAAATCAAATTCGGTATCGCTCCCGATGTTATCATTTGCTTCGATGGTGTCCCTGTGTATCTTCAAAAAGAACTGCCGGCCTAAAAGGATCAGGCAGATTCCAGAATAAGACCAGGTATAAAAGACTCTGCGGGGATCAGGCTGATAATGCTCAATCAGTAAAAGGGCAAAACCCAGCAGTAAGATTGGCACCCAGGGATTGCCGGATTGCATGATCGTAATCCCGGTGGATACCCCGATGACCCAGAACAAGAACCCGCTGCCCAGTACAAATAATATGGAGTCGGTAACTGGTTGGTTACCTGCCAGTTGTGCGGCTGCAACAGAAATTCGGTTCCATACCTCCAATGCTTTTGAAACAAGTCCTGCATTTTGGCTCATCATCAGGATGAACAACAACCCGAAGAGCGCCAAACTCACCAGGGCAGCAACCGGAACGAGCACAAACCAGCGGATTTTCCATCTTCCCAGGAAATACCCCAACCCCGCGCCCAGGATCACCAGCCAGCCAATGATGTCCAAATCATCTGCCCAGTTGGTCAGCATCAACCGGTTCGATGCCAACAGGAACAGGATGGCGAGACAGATTGTGGACAACCAGTCGAAGTAATTGGTTAACTGTTTCTTCATGGCTTTATTGTACAATTTAGATGGCAGTGTTTACATCACCTTGAGGAGCGAATCATGGAATCATTATTCCCGATTGAGATTAATTTCACATTATTTTTGCAATCCCTTGGCAACTGGCTGACCACTCCGTTTACATTGATCACATCGCTCGGGAGTGAAGATTTTTACATCCTGATCATGCCGCTCCTGTTCTGGTGCATCAACTCCGTGATGGGCATCCGGGCGGGTTTGATGCTCTTGATCAGCGGATGGTTCAAGGATTTTCTGAAAATTGTCATCCATACTCCCCGCCCTTATTGGGTGGATACGCGCGTAAAGGCATTCTCATCGGAGACATCTTTCGGCATGCCCTCCGGTCACTCCATGGATGCAGCCAGCATCTGGGGTGTCCTGGTGGCCAGTCAAAAACGGCGCTGGGTCACCTGGCTGGGCATCCTGCTTATTTTCCTCATTGGTCTCTCCAGGATTTACCTCGGCGTGCACTTTTTGCATGATGTGCTCAGCGGCTGGTTGGTCGGTGCACTGCTCCTTTGGGCGTATCTGAAGGTTGAAAAACCCATCGCCGTTTGGATAAACAAAAAGGCTCTTTCATTCCAAATCTGCGCCGCTTTTCTTTTTGCACTACTCTTAATTGGCATGGCATTGTTCGCCAGGCTGCTCATCAGCAACTGGCAGATGCCCGCGGCGTGGTCACAGAACGCAATCGCGGTCAGTCAAGTCGCGCCGGACCCGCTCAACCTGGAAGGCGTAGTTACCCTGGCGGGTGTTGCCTTCGGTTTTCTGGGTGGCCTTGCCTGGTGGGTGAAGAAGTTCGGTATGCCCCAGGTCGGAAAAAAGACAGCCAAACTGATTCTCCGCTACCTTGTGGGAATGGTTGGGGTGGCTATCCTCTATCTCGGATTAAAACTTGTTTTCCCCGAAGACCCAATCCTTTTAGGGATGGTACTCCGTTTCGTTCGGTATACCCTGGTGGGAGTTTGGGTAACCGCCGGCGCTCCCCTGGTCTTTAAAAAACTAAATTTATAATGAAATATTAATAGAAAACCGTATAATTAATGAAGGATGATTAATCAGGAGGAAAAGATGAAAAGTCTGGGGAATTTTATGCTGGGTCTCTTCACTGGGACCATTGTTGGCGGTCTGCTCGCATTGCTCTTTGCGCCTTCCTCGGGGGAAGATACACGTGCAAGGTTACAGGAATCTTACACGCATATCCGCAACGAGGTGAAGGAAGCTGCCGCCACTAAAGCCAATGACTTGAAAACCGAGTTAGCCCGGTTGCAGAAAAAAAAGGTTGTGCCAGAATAAAATGGCACAACCCGGTAAAAACCAGCCAACGCCAGGCTGGTTTTTATTTTGCCTGGATCGTCAATTCATAGGATGCTGTCTGGCGCGTGTTACGGTTGGATCCACTGACGACGATGACAGTTTCTCCATTGACATTATCTGCGTCAAAGTCAATTGTCAGCGTTTCGCCTGCCCCGACGTGGTAGCTCTGCACCGGCTCAGCGGAATCACCTGTGTTGATCAGTGAAACGATATAGCTTTGAGGAACAACATTTTTTATCAATGCGAACCCTGCAGGAACCCATCCGCCGTCATCCGTTTCAAAATCAGCCTGGTAATCAATCGCAGGGATCGTAACATTGTCCATGGCAAACCCTTCTCCCACAACAGCGCCATCGGTGACATAATCGAATCTCAAGTCAACCTTGTGCCCCGCAAAATGAGAAAGGTCAACCGTTTCGGTGATCCATTCATCACTTTGCCCATTAAATGCACAGCCATAGGAATTACCGGTGGGGTTATATGTGGAACAAGAGGGAGAATAAACGATCTGCCAGTTGCCGCCGTCCACAGATGCCATCAGGTAAAGGTAATCGTAATCCGTTTCGATGTCATACCAGGTTTCAAAGGTCATCGTGATCGGCGAACTAGCCGTTGTGAAATCAAACGTGTGGCTGAGTAGAATATCCGATGAATCGCCGCGATTGGACCACCAAAATTGCCCATGACCCTCCCCCGGCAGCGGGATCAGGTCCACAACAGGCTGGCCAACAAAAGTAAGCTGATATTCGCCGCTGCATTCAAGGCGGATGTAATCTGTCCCATACTGGTGCACATTTCCCGATTGGATGACATCGGCACAATCATACAGCGTGTCGGTTGCATCCATCTTCGGTGCCGAGGAATAGATACTGTAGTCATATCTCCCGTCAAGGATGGTGTCATCTTTCAAGTAATTTGCCACCGCCCAGTCTGCGAACAGATCGTCTGCTGTCATCTGCCTCCCGGATATTGGGTCTGTAACCTGTTTTTCTTTCATTACCTTGTCGATGCTCACCAGCCCATTACCTACATCTGCCACAACCGCCCGGGTGAATTCCTCGCCCAATCGATCGAGCATGTACGTCACAAACAAGAAGCTGGCGCCATAATGCGCATCCGACTCATCAGGGTCGCTGGGCCAGTAAGTTAGCTGCATATCAGGATCATAACTAAAGAGATAATCAAAACCGCCTGCGTCGTAGCCATTCAACAATGTGGCCAATTCTGAAAATCCCTCGTTCAGCCATAACTCTTCATTGGCGTCATGGTAGCCATGGATGAGATGCTGGAACTCATGCGCCATCACGCTCATCGTGTAATCATCGGTAAGGTCCTGCCCATCCGCGTTGATATAGAACATCTCGTGTGCATTGGAGTACTCATGGGCGATCGGCAAAACCACGTCCGTAGATGAGGAATAACCAGCAATTTGCTCACCCAACCCTTTGCCAAAAAATATGTAGAGGTGCGGGTCGTTATCCACCCCCGGAATCCATTCTTTACCAAAGAACTCCTGGTCGGTCGGATAGATCTTGTTCTCGAAGCGGTCGACGAAGGTCTTCAGATCGCGCCGGTCGAAAGACACCCCGTTCTCGATCCAAAAATAGATGATGTCGGTCTCATACTGCAAAGTGGCGGTTGCGGTGCGTGTTTTGTTTGTGTCGGTGTTGTTGACAAAAAAATTAAGGGTATCCCCAACTTTGTAATCCACCGGAGCAGTGGTCAGGTGGGTGGGAATATTCTCGATCCCCTTGAATTTTACAGCCAGCTGGTTCAGATCCGCAGTCGGGATCAAAGTATTCTCGAGTACTTCGGCAACCTTATTAGCCACAGCCAATTCATCCGCATTGATTGGAGCAATGGTCGGAATCACCACTTCCGTGGTTTCCTCTGTTGGGGTCAGTGTGGTTGCCTGCTCTGTCACTTCCGGAAATAGCCTGGTGGCAATAAAATAGATACCGCCGCACAATACCGATAGGATCAGGCAGCCGCCGATAATACCCAGGAACACGATTAATATTGTCTTTTCAGTCTTATCCATTGTTATCCTCTCTACAATTAACGTTCCAGCGCCAGGTTGCAGCCACCAGCCCAAGCGGGAACCAGTTATAGGGCAGCGCCAGGCTGTCCACGCTGAATCCTTCTCCGATCAACGCGATCAACATCAGGGCACCCATCCAACCAACAACTTTCCCCTGACCTTCACCTCTCTTGATTAAATCGAGGGTAGTTAGCAGGGTTATCACCAGCAATGCTAGGAACAATGAGAAACCGATCAGACCAGTTTCTCCCAATAGGCGCGTCCATAAATTTTTGATGTTCAACTGGATATTGGTTCTAAAAAGTAAATCCCGAGTTTCGGTCAACTGCCACGCGTATGCCGGCAAGTATTGCGGGAAGTAAGCCCCCGCGGCATTCAACCCAACCCCTGCGAACGGGTGGTCGTTGAACAGGTTCCAACCAGTCTGCCAGTAGGCAACCCTTTCGCCAAATTGGAGGTTGTCCATATATTTAACAAGGGAATTGTCATCCGACGAGGAAAAGTCAAAGACCGTCTCCATTCTCGGGTCAATTTTGCTCAACACGAACAATCCTGCCACTGCAACGCCCAGGTAGATCACTGCCATAGCCAGGCCGGCAAATCCACCCACCAGCGTTTTTTGTTTCACTTTCCACTTTTCCACCAGCCAATGTACTAATCCAATATTCAAGCGGATGAACAGGAAGCCAAGCACAAGCATGAATGACACCAGCCCGCCCCGCGAAAAGGTCAAAAAGAGAACTACCGCTCCCAACCCAAGCAGAATATTCTCAACAGAAAAGACCCACACCTTTAACTTGTGCACCGAAAAACGCTTTATTGTTGCGCCTAACCAATATGGGAGGTACACCAGGTTAAGCATATGCGCCAGCCACGAAGGTTCAGAGGCAAAGCCGGTGGTGCGCTTGTCAAACAACACCGTTGTCGAAAAGAGCCCCTGCACATCGCGCATCCATTGCGGAAAGTCATGCGCTGGCAGCCAGATCACAAACTGGATAAGCGACCATCCCAGCAGTGCGATTCCGCCAAAGTTAATTGCCTTGAGCGTGTTGGCAACCGCTTTAGAATCCCTGGGTAAGGTGGTGGAAACAAGATAAAAAAGAAACCCCATGCCCAGGGTCGCCAGGGCTTCGATGCTGTTCGAAACCAGGGAACTGCCGGGATAATAAGGCGTTTGCCTGAAGAATGCCAGTCCAATCGTCACAATGCAATACAACGTGAACAAGAGCGCTGGCCCAAGCTGGAAAGGAAATCGTCCTTTGCGCATCACGTACACCGGCAGCCACAAGACCGCCAGCAACAGTAAGAAGATACCCGATGCCGGGGCTACGGAACTGGTATGTAATACCTTCGCAAACACGGGGAAACTGGAGATTGGCAAGGCAACAACAAGCCCGATCCACAACCAGGAACAGACCTTCTCCCAATTTTCCAGCAGGTTTGACTTGCTAAACTTCGTCAATTTCGTTTTCCCACACCGAGAAACCAGCCCAGTCCGCAGACCAATCCAATCAACACCCCTGCCAGGACATTCAAATTCTGCCGGAACAACACTGGTGAAGCGGGCAGCTCCGGTTCGGTTGTGACCGCAAAACTCAAGTTCGAAAGCAGGATGGATTCTCGCAGCGTGGCAGGGTCGTCAGCATCAATCGTCAGATAGGCTTCAATTTGATCCAGCTCCGCCTGGCTGCAGCCTGCTGGTGCATTTTCCACCACCGTCAACTGGCTGAAACAGTTTTCAACCGATAACATGGCAGCCTGAGTGTGAAAATCAGCCCTGGCATTTTCACTCATCTGTAATAAAGCCGCCAGCGCATTATCAGACCAGGCAACAGCCATCTTTTGGGCTATCGCCGGATCTGCGCTTCTGGCGTTTAAGATCCAATCGTTTCCCTTGCGGATCGCTGTCAGGTTTTTTTGCAGGTCAACATCATTCAATCCGACTATCTCCGCCTGCATGATCCCCTGAACCTGCTGGCGCACAGCTGTGGAATCGATAATATCCCCCACCGTCAGGAGTATGTGGTCAAGCTCGTAATCCTCCAGCCTCCCGGCATACGCATAATCCACCGCGGTGGTGATCACTGCCTGGGATTGGTAGACGGGTTTGTGGATCCGCGTTGCCAGCATGCCAGCCAATCCGCCTAAGACCATGAGAACAATAAAGACCCACCACTTTTTTATGGTTTTGCGCATCAACTCAGAGGGGACAAAATCGCTTTCCATCTTACTCCGCATCCTGTTCCTGTAATTATACTCTGTACAAAAAAAGACCTGGATCGCTCCAGGTCTCATTTATCTTCATCACTCTTTACTTGGCTTTGAAGTTGATCAACACCAGGTTTTGAGCACAATTGGCAGAGGTGCTGAATGGCAGCGGATTCGTGACCGCAGCCCCAAGGTTATCGAACAATTGGATGGTCAGCAGGTCTACTGAATTGACAGCCGTCGTTCCCAGCACAACTTCGTACCCGCCAACGCCATAGGGATTTCCGGATACCATACCGGTAACAGCGATCTGGCTGAACGGTTGACCATTAAACGTCCCGACGACCTTGACCACATAATTCATCCCCGGAAGCCCAGAAGCATCGAAAATTTGACCGGCGACACCCTGCCAGTTGCAGCCTGCACTGGTATGGGCAAAATTAACCATAAATATCGGTGTGGCAGCCTGCAAGGTGAATTTATCTGTGATTGCGGTTGGCGCAAGCGTGGCAGTGGGAGGGACTGCGGTGGGGGTGAATGTGCCTGTTGGAGGAACTGCAGTCGCTGTCGCGGTCGGTGGAACCAGGGTCGCCGTCGGTGGAACTCCTGTCGCAGTTGGTGCAGCCACAGTCTCAGTCGGGACTTCAACAATTTCTGTTGGCTCGGGGGTGACCTCGGTTACTTCTGTTGGAACAACAACAATCTCCGTTGCGGTTGGGTCCAACACAATTTCAGTCGGAAAAGGGATCTCAGTTTCTGCGATAACTGCGGTCGGCGTCTGGGTGCCAGTGGGGAATGAAAACCCCTCCCCCAGCACCACGGTACAAACCGCAATGGTCATCATCACTAAAGCCCAAAAGAGTTTTTTTATCATAACAGCCTCCAAAAATTGTTCTGTATGCTGGTGCACGTTTTATGCCAGTAATACCCCTGGAACAATATTACGCAATACCATTTCATTGGGATGTAGAATATAATTTGAGAAAGGTGACTCGATGAAACAAATCCTGCAAAATATGCGAGACGGAAAAACAACCGTAAAAGAGATACCCATTCCTAACGTAAAACGGAATGGTGCACTGGTCAGAACCATGTCGTCACTGGTATCTGCCGGCACCGAGCGGATGCTGGTCGAATTTGCTGAAAAGAACCTTGTGGCCAAAGCCGCCTCCCGCCCTGACCTCGTGAAGCAGGTGTTCACCAAAGCCAGGCGCGAAGGCATCATCCCCACCATCGCAGCCGCCTTCAACAAGTTGGACCAACCCATGCCGCTGGGGTATTCCTCCGCCGGCGTCATCACTGAAATCGGCCGTGACCTCGTTGGCTTTCAGCCCGGAGACCGGGTGGCCTGCGCTGGCGGCGGGTACGCAGTCCATGCCGAATACGGGGGTGTTCCGCAAAACCTGCTGGTTCACCTGCCCGACAATGTGGATTTTGAATCGGCAGCGTTTGCAACCCTCGGGGCAATTTCACTGCAGGGGTTCCGCCTTGCCAACCCCCAGTTGGGTGAGTCAGTGTGCGTCATCGGGCTTGGTTTGCTGGGTCTGCTGGCTGTGCAGATCGCCGCTGCTGCGGGTTGTTCCGTTTTTGGCATCGACCTTGACCCGAAGCGTGTTGAACTGGCGCGCAAGTTGAATTGCACTGCCGTGGTACGGGATGAGTGTGAGCCCGCAGCGCTGGCATTCACAGGTGGCCGCGGCTTTGACCATGTGCTCATCTGCGCAGACACGCATAGCAACGATCCTGTTGAATTGGCAGGATCACTTGCCCGCGACCGGGGCACGGTGGTGGCGATTGGCGCTTTCGGCATGGATATCCCGCGCAAGGTATATTACGAAAAGGAATTAACATTCAAAATCTCCCGATCTTATGGTCCAGGGCGTTATGATCCGCAATACGAAGAATCCGGAATCGATTACCCTGCCGGCTATGTGCGCTGGACTGAAGGGCGCAATATCCAGGCTTTCGTTGATCTGTTGGCTCGGGGGAAAGTGGATGTTCAGCCGCTCATCACCCACCGCTTCCCCATCGACGAGGCACAATCAGCATACGAACTGATCACTGGCAAACGCGGCGAGCCCTTCCTTGGCGTTTTGGTGACTTATCCAAATTCAGAGGAAACCGCTGAACCCAGGAAAGTTTCTTACCGGTCTACTCCTGAGCCAATCGGAAAAATTAACGTCGGGATTCTCGGCGCAGGCAATTATGCCCAGGCGGTTTTCCTGCCGGTCATCAAAAAAGCCGGCGGTGCAACCCTTGCCGGCATTGCCTCTGCGCAAGGGCTGAGCGCCACTCACGCTGCCCAAAAATTCGGGTTCGGTTTTACGACCTCTGACCAAAACCAGGTGCTTAATGATCCAGCCATCAATACTGTGGTCATCCTCACCCGCCACCAGCAGCATGCCCGCCAGGTGATCCTGGCCTTGCAGAATGGCAAAAATGTATATTGCGAAAAACCCCTGGCAATTTCGGAAGAGGAACTCCGGGAGATAGAAGATACGTTAAAAGCCGATCCAAAAGGAATGCTCACGGTTGGGTTTAACCGGCGTTATGCGCCATTCGCAAGGAAACTAAAAGCCTTCTTCGCGCAATCTCCCGCTCCGATGGTCATTGATTACCGCGTCAATGCCGGGTTCCTGCCCGCCAACCACTGGACACAGGATCCCAACCAGGGCGGCGGACGCATCATCGGCGAAGGCTGCCACTTTATCGATTTTTGCACCTTCCTTACCGGTCAAACACCGCACTCGGTGATGATGCAGAACCTTCCCTCAGTCGGCACACAACCGCAGGATACAAGCGTCATGACCCTTGATTACCCTGATGGTTCCATTGCCACCATCCGCTACCTTTCCAACGGGAACAGGAATTTCCCCAAGGAACGCATAGAGGTCTTCAGCGGCGGCAAAATTGGTATCCTCGATGATTATCGCCTGCTCAGTTTGACCTCCGAATCAACCAGGTCAACCTTTAAATCTAGATTCGCACAGGATAAAGGCCACCAGGCTGCCTGGGAGAACTTCCTGCATTGTATCTCTTCAGGAGGTACCCCGCCCATTGCATACTCCGAACTCCTCGCAGTCACCCGGGCGGCGATCGCTGCCGTGGCATCTGCCAACCGTGGCGAAAAGATCACCCTCAGCTGAGTGAACCCGGGGGCACCGATACTTGCATAACATCCGAAAGTTCTCCCTGCTGCTCCGTGAGATCGGGCTCCCTTCCCTCACTGCCTATGCGGCTTATGCCATACAAAAAAGGCTGGGGCTATTTAATTCGGGCAGCCTGACCCGGAACAAAGAATTTTCCCGCCGGTTCATCACAAACCAGCTTGTCCAACCCATACATCTTACTTTTACTGGAACCTCCGCCGACGGAATCACCCCGCTCGGTTCAACAGATGACATTTCCAAAGGATTGTATAAACCCTTCTGCGGGGAAGATGCAAAACTGGAATTCACGCTTCAACAGCCCTTGAAAGTTTGGACAGCCTATTCCGACCTTGTCGACGGCGTTGACATTAAAAAGTACTGGGAACCAGCCCGCTTTTGCTGGTCTCTCTCCCTGGCACGGACTTATGAATGCACAAAGAATGAGGAGGCTCTCAGGGCTTTTTGGGGCTATTTTCATCAGTTCATTTCTGTCAATCCTCCCTATTTTGGACCGAATTGGGTTTCAGCCCAGGAGGTTGCCCTGCGTGCCATCAACTGGCTGATCATTCTTCCCTCGCTCCGCTCAGCAGCCGGCACATTAACCGAAGACATGGATGAACTGATTGCCTCGCTCTGGCAGCATTTTCTCCGCCTTATTCCGACAATTTCTTATGCAAAGTCGCAGAACAACAATCATCTTCTCAGCGAAGCCCTCGGCTTAACTCTTCTCGGCTCATTCTTTGCGCCTCAATCCGCCCTGGCTGATAAGTGGAAAGAACGCGCGCAATCCCTGTTTGAACGTACCCTCCTCCACCAGGTTGCGGAGGACGGCACTTACAGCCAGCACAGTGCCAATTATCACCGTATGTTCCTGCACCTGGCATTGATCTATCACGCCGCCCTGCAGCAAACGCATCAGCAGCTTTCCCCAATGGTCAAAGAGAAACTGGCAAAAGCCACGCTTTGGCTGCAGGGAATCATGGACCCGGTTACCGGTCAGGCTGCCAACCTGGGGCACAATGATGGCACACTGCTGTTACCCTTTGGCTGCGATGAATACAGCGATTACCGCCCCACGCTGCAGGCTGCCAGCCTGGCATTCCTTGGCTGCCCTGCCCTGCCTGCCGGTCCGTGGGATGCGCTATCCATAATCCTTGGATTGCAACCGTCCCCCCAGGCTGAACAGCAGTTGACTTCAGTGCTCCCCGGCGCAAACCGCATCGGGAACAAAGCCCTTTGGGCATCTCTCCGGGCGGTTCACTTCCACAGCCGCCCCGCCCATGCCGATCAACTCCACGCGGAAATTTGGTATAGCGGGCACAATATCGCCGTTGACGCCGGAACGTATGCCTATAACGACCCTCCCCCCTGGCAAAACCCGCTCATGGCAACCCGCATCCACAACACCATCACCGTGGATTCTCTGGACCAAATGCAACGGGCTGGCAAGTTCCTCTGGCTGGATTGGGCACAGGCATCTTTTCTCCCATCTCCGACACAAAAATCCATCTGCGCCTCTCACAATGGTTACCGCAGCCAGGGCGTCCATCACCAGCGCACCCTTACCCTGCAGGACGAATCGACTTTCGTTGTTGAAGACCTCATACAGAACAAGAAACCTAGCGTCTCCCACCTGGTCTCGCTGCACTGGCATCTGCCGGATTGGGACTGGGCTCAAGCGGACGGGGGCTTAGTCATCCGCAATCAGAACCAAAAAGTCTTGCTCTCCATTGCCTGTTTATCGCATGGAGATGGCAAACCACTCTCACCCGCTGACCTTTCTCTCATCCGTGCGGGTAAACCCCTTCTGGGCAGCACCTCCGATGAAGTCATGGGATGGGTCTCCGCAACCTACGGGGTCAAGGTGCCAGCGCTGGCATACACCATCAGTTGGAGCAGCCATGAGACGCTGCTCATCACCTCCACCTGGCAATTTACGAAAGTAAAGTGACCATGCACATCCTGCTCATCCACCAGGCTTTTGCAGCACTCGACGAACCCGGGGGCACCCGGCATATCGAGATTGCGCACGTCCTGGCGGAGAAAGGTCACCGGGTCACCATCATCACCAGCCCGGTCAGCTATCTCACCGGCAAATCCAAAGGGGTTGCCGCCCGTTGGCAATCTGTGGAACAGGTTTCTCCACAAATCCGCATTCTCCGGGTTTACACCTACCCCGCCCTGCATAAAAGTTTCTTCCACCGGGTAATCAGTTTCGTCAGCTTCATGTTCTCTTCCTTTTTTGTCGGATTATCTGTCAGAGACGTAGACCTCATCTGGGGCACGTCACCGCCCATCTTCCAGGGTTGGACGGCCTGGCTGTTGGCAAGGCTCAAGGGGATTCCCTTCCTGTTTGAAGTCCGCGATCTCTGGCCGGCATTTGCAATTGCTGTTGGTGTATTGCGGCAAAAATTCCTCATCCGTCTCTCTCTGTGGCTGGAGAAATTCCTCTACCATCATGCTGATGTCATCGTGGTCAACTCCCCCGGATTCATCGATCATATTCATCGGCGCGGCGGGTGCGAGATTCGCCTGGTCGAGAACGGTGTCGACCCGGCGATGTTCGTTTCAGCAGCCGGTGGCAGAAACTTCCGCGAAAAACATGGCTTGCAAAATGAGTGTGTCATTCTCTATGCAGGTGCTCACGGAATCTCCAATGACCTGCCGGTCGTTCTGGAGGCAGCTGAACTTCTCAAAGAGGAGAAGCACATCAAGTTTGTCTTTGTCGGTGATGGCAAGGAGAAGCCCGGTCTCCAGCACCTGGCGCAGGAGAAGAACCTGCAGAACACGCTGTTTCTTCCTCCTGTGCCAAAAAGTGAAATGGCTGAGGTCATCGCTGCTGCCGACGCCTGCCTGGCGATCCTCAAACCTCTTGAGTTGTATAAAACAACCTACCCGAACAAAGTTTTTGATTACATGGCTGCCGGCAAACCGGTTTTGCTCGCTATTGATGGTGTGATCCGCGAAGTGGTCGAAAAAGCAGATGGCGGTGTTTTCGTGCAACCCGGCAATCCGCGTTCTTTGGCAGATGCTGCGCTTTGGGTAAACCAGCATCCCCAGCAGGCACAAGCCATGGGCACCAGTGGAAAAGCCTATGTGACCGCGCATTTCAACCGCCGGCAGTTGGCTGAAAAATTCGAGCAGGTTGCGCTGGAGTTGTTAAAAGGGAAACATGGATAATCACTGGGCAATCGAAACGCAGGATCTGGATATATTCTATGGGGATTTTAGAGCTGTAAAACATGTGGAATTGCAAATTGAACCCAATAAAATCACTTCGATCATCGGCCCCTCAGGCTGTGGCAAAAGTACCGTCCTGCGCGCTTTTAACCGAATGAATGATTTCATCCCGGCAGCCCGCGCAACCGGAAAGATTCTTTTTCATGGTAAGAACCTCCATGACCCGGATGTAGACCCGGTACTGGTGCGCCAGCGCATTGGCATGGTCTTTCAAAAACCAAACCCCTTCCCCAAGTCAATATACGACAATGTCGCCTGGGGGGCAAAGATCAATCATTATCCGGGCAGCCTGCCGGAATTGGTGGAAAGTTGCCTCCAAAAAGCCGCCTTGTGGGATGAGGTCAAGGACCAATTGCAGAAACCTGCACTCTCGCTTTCAGGGGGCCAGCAGCAGCGGCTTTGCATCGCCCGCGCTTTGGCGGTCACACCGGATATCATCCTCATGGACGAACCCTGTTCAGCACTTGACCCAATTGCCACCTTGAAAATTGAAGATTTAATGCGAGAATTATCAAGGTACTATACAATAATCATTGTCACCCATAACATGCAGCAGGCCGGCCGCGCATCCGATTTCACTGCCTACTTCACCATGGATGTGGACCGAGCCGGGATGATGGTGGAATACGGTGAAACCAGCCAGGTCTTCACCCGGCCAAGGAACAAATCAACAGAAGACTATATATCGGGGAGATTCGGATAATCCGGAAGAGGTGACCCATGGCGAGAGATAATCTGCTGCTTCACATTCACCAGGTGCAGGACGAACTGCTGCTGATGGGCAGCATGGTGGAGCAGGCTACCATTAAATCCATTGAATGCCTGAAGAAGAAAGATATCGAAGGTGCCAAGGCAATCTACAATGCCGATAGTGTGATCAACGAAAAGCGTTATGCCATCGAGAATTCGATCCTCATTCTCATCGCCACGCAGCAGCCTCTTGCCCACGACCTGCGCTTGCTGGCAGCGCTACTCGAAATATCCGCCGAGATCGAACGCATGGGGGACTACGCCAAAGGCATCGCCAAGGTGGTAGTCAGGCTGGGCGAGACCGACATTCCCCTGCCTTTACGCGAAATTGAGGAGATGGCAGCCCTGGCTGTGGATATGCTGCACCGCGCGTTGACCGCCTTCGTCGCCGAAGACCCCCTCACCGCCCGCAAGATCCCGGCCGAAGATGACAAGGTGGACAAGTTGTATCAACAGGTTCAAAAACTGGTCATCCAGGAGATGGTTAAGGAAGCCAGGGTCATTGACTCGATCAACCTCTTCATGTGGGTGGCTCACAACCTTGAACGGATGGCTGACCGGGTCAGCAACATCTGCGAGAGAACCGTCTTTGTCGCCACAGGAGAATTGGGCGAACTGGAAGTGGAAAAGAAACACCTCGATTAGCGGGTGAATTTGTATTCAAAAGGAGATTCAAATGCAGACGAATGAGACCAATGCCGCCGATGAGTTAAAGAAGGATATCGATTCACTCCGCAGCGATTTGAGTGACCTCATTAAAAAAGTGAGTTTCGCATCTGTCAGAGATGCAGCCGCCGAGTTGGATACGAAGATTGCCAATTTCCCCATGCGCCTTCAAAAGTTGCGCGAACGCAAGTACGCCTTCAACAAAACGCTTGAAGCGCAGGCTCTCGAGTTTCAAACCCAGTGGAACGCCAGGCGCAGCCAGGTGCAGAACCAGATCACCCTTCAGGCGAATCTCTTGCAGGCACAACTCCGGCCTCTTGAATCCCGCATATCCGCCGTAAGCTTGGGCTCCACCTCCGCATTGGTTATCAAGACCCTGAAGAATGAACTCGAGAGTTTTACAACCCGCGCCGATTCTGCAAAAAACGCGGTTGAGGAATTGTTCGAGAGTCTCAGCGAGGAATTCGATAAATCCTCCCACCAGGCTGACCTCATCGAAAAAGCGCTCGATCACAGTGAATCAGCCAGTTTTGGCTTCCTCCCCGGTGAATCCATATTTATGACCGTCAAAGCCGTTTGGACGCGCGATAACCGGGAAGACAAAGATGACCCCGAAGGCATCCTTTTCCTCACTGACCAGCGCCTTCTCTTTGAACAGCGCCAGGAGATTGCCACCAAGAAAGTTCTTTTTGTCACCACCGAACGCCAGAAGGTGCAAAAGTTGCAGTTTGAGACCCCGGTTGTATCCATCGATGCCATCAAAGCCACCAAGCAGGGTATGTTCAAGAACGAAGACTGGCTCGAATTCCAATTGCCCAGCGGTTCCTTTGCCCGTGAGGTCAGGCTTCACCTGGACGGGCAGGATTGCAACCTCTGGCAGCAACTGCTCAACCGCGTCAAATCCGGAGATGTTGCATCGGAACGGGCTCTGGCCGTTGACCAGGCAGCGGTTGATAAAGCACGGTCTGCCCCCACGCAATGCCCCAAATGCGGCGGCGCAATCACCAAACCTGTTCTCCGCGGCATGGACACAATTACCTGTGATTTTTGCGGTCAGGTAATCCGGCTGTAAGCCGCCCTTCTAAAAAGACAGAGGAGTTCACAAGTGAACTCCTCTTCGTTTTTACAACCCTGCAAACAGGTCTTTCTCTTTTATCCCCGGAGGGGGATAAGCGCGCATGTATTGGTCGCTGATGCCGAAGATTCTCCGCACCAAGCCCATCGCCCCGCCGGTGATCCTGGCGCCGCCCTGGCTGGCATGGCAGGCAGATGCCCGGTCACGGATGTCCGCCACCTCGCGGTAATCCACCCGCGCATGGATCGGAAAATGTTCCTCGGCGATTGATTGGAGATCGATATCCCCATTCTTGCCGAACTTACGCGGGTCTTTTCCGAACAAGCGCATGAAGAAGACGGAGAACCGCAAAAAGCCGCGCGGAAAAGTGTGGAAATACAATTTCGCCGGAGCAAACGCTGGCAAGTCTCCACTTTTATAGTTTTTATCTGCTGCTGCCGCAAAGGCTTTCACTGTCGCACGCTGAATTGTAATGTGGTCCGGGTGGCGGTACCCGCCGATGGGATCAAAGGTGATCACAACCTGGGGTTTGAGCAAACGGATGTAGTGAACGACATCGGAAGTCACTTTTTCCAAATCGGCGGCAAATAATGCATCCGGGTGCGTATTATCGATCGATCCCGGCATCCCGGAGTCACGGTAATTGAGGAAGAACACTTCCGTAAGCCCCAAAGTTTTGGCGGCACAACGCAGCTCATTCTCTCGCAGCTCGGCGACACTGGAGAATCCTTCCAGCAGTTCCGGCTCAACCTCACCGACCTCTCCGCGCGTGGCGCATACAAGGTAGACCTTCACTCCCAACCGGGCATAATACGCCAGCGTTCCCCCGGTGCCAAAAGTTTCATCATCCGGGTGAGCCAGCACAGCCAGTAATACTTTTTCTGAGTCGTTCATCTCGCTCCAGTTCTCATTGCAATGCGATGGATTATACGCCGGTTAAGCAGGAACGCTTGAACATTCCGGGCAATTGGGATCCTTTTTAATATGCAATTCGTGGAACCGAACTGATAACAAGTCGATGATCAACAATCTGCCAATCAAGGGTTCCCCGATGCCCAGGATCATCTTGAGTGTTTCAGTCGCCATGATCAAACCCACAACCCCGGGGGTTGTCGCAAGCAATCCATGCAGCGCCGGGTTCAGGAGCACACCATCATCCGGAATTTGTGGATAGAGGCAGCGGTAACACGGACCTGCCTTGGCATCAAAAACGCTCACCTGCCCTTCATAACGGAATACCGCTCCATGGACCATCGGTTTTTTCTGCTGCACGCAAACCTTGTTGATAATCAAGCGGGTTTGTATATTATCCGTGCAATCCAGCAGCACATCATATGTTGACGCCACCTCCGCGGCATTCGCTTCCGTGAACCTGGATGGGATTTTCTCGATTTGAATGGTCGGATTCAAATTGCCCAGAACCTCACCGCCGGACTCCACCTTCAGCATGCCAATCTTTTGGGTAGAGTGGATCACCTGGCGTTGAAGGTTGCTCAATTCCACCCTGTCGCCATCCACCAGCCCGATTCGCCCCACGCCAGCCGCTGCCAGGTACAAGCCAGCCGGTGATCCCAGCCCGCCAGTCCCCACCAGCAATACCGAGGCTGCCTTCAGGCGCTTCTGCCCTTCCTCTCCGACTTCTGGAAGTTGCAGATGTTTCAAGTAACGTTCTTTTTCCAACTGCGTGAGTTGTGTTGGCATTCTTTAATTCCCATTTCTCCTTAATGTTACAATCTCATTATGCATCTGATTCTAACCCATGAACAGGTTGACTTTGACGCACTCGGCGCACTCGTGGCCGCCAGGCTGATTACCCCGTCCGCCCGGTGCGCCTTGCCGCACAAGATGAACCGGAATGTGCGCAAGTTCGTCAACCTTTACCGGCACGAATTGGATTTGCCAGACCTGGCTGACCTTCCCGGCGAGCCCATCCAGGCGGTAACCCTTGTGGATACGCAGTCTCTGGTGACCCTTAAGAACCTGCGCCAGGATGCAGAAATTCTTGTCATCGACCATCACACGCAGAAACCTGATTTCCCGGCCTCATGGAAGTTGGTTCTCGAAAAAGTTGGTGCCACCACAACCATTCTCGTGCAGCAAATTCAAGGTCACAACATCCCGGTAACACCGCTGCAGGCCACGCTGATGCTTCTCGGAATCCACGAAGATACCGGTTCACTCACATACACGTCGACAACGGTCAAGGATATTGCAGCGGCAGCCTTCCTGGTGGAAAAAAGCGCTGACCTGCGTATGCTGAACGAATACCTCAATCCCCCGCTTTCAAGCGGGCAGATGACACTGGCGGATGAACTGCTCAGGAATGCAGTTCTTTCAACTATCGCCGGCAAGAAGATTCTCATCTCCCAGGCGGTTAGCATGGATCTGGATGAAGAAGTCTCCAGCATCGCCCACAAGATCCGCGACCTGCTTGACCCCGATGCGCTCTTTCTTTTTGTCCGCGGCAAAGAAGGTCTTCGCCTGGTAGCACGATCGTCCACCGATGATGTGGATGTGAGCCGGGTGGCGCATCTCTTTGGCGGTGGTGGTCATATGCGCGCCTCCGCGGCATTGATCCATGCAGATGATCCTTTACTTCAGGATGAGAACCCGGCGGAAACTGCCATCTCCAAGCTCATAGAGTTCTTAAGGAAAGAGGTCAAACCGTCGTTGACTGTGTCGAAGATTATGTCCAAAAAGCCATTGCTGCTCACCAAGGAAACGTCTATCGATGACGCGCTCAGGCTGATGCAGCGCTACGGTTATGAAGGGTATCCGGTGGTAGATGGCAGCACCGTCGTCGGGCTGCTCACCCGGCACGCCGTGGATAAAGCTGCCGGTCATAAATTGGAACTGTCAGCCGGAAGCCTGATGGAAGCCGGCAATTACACACTCTCCCCTGACCAGACGCTGGATGAGGTTCAGGAACTGATGGCCAATACAGGTTGGGGGCAAATCCCCGTGGTTGATGCTGTCAGCGGCTCGATCATCGGCATCGTCACCCGCACCGACCTCCTCAAGAATCTCCACCGCCTGGAACCAAAAAAGAACAGCAATGGCAATTACGCGGCAAAAATTGAAAAAGCGCTTTCTCCGGGACGCATGGCACTGCTCAACAAGGTGATCGAAACTGCCAATGAACACGACCTTCCCGTCTACACCGTCGGCGGGTTCGTGCGGGACTTGCTGTTGGAACGCCCATCCCGCGATTTCGACATCGTAATTGAAGGTGATGCCATCCGCATTGCCGAGGAACTGGCGCGCAAGTTCGGTGGCAGGGTGGTTTCTCACCGGCGTTTTGGTACCGCAAAATGGCAAATCAAGGACATCCATGCTGACCTCACACGCAAATTGAAGGTCGCCGCCGTTGATTCTGAACCTCTCCCGGAGTTCCTTGATCTCATCAGCGCCCGCACCGAATTCTATGAACATCCCACTGCCATGCCCACCATAGAAAATTCGAGTATTAAATTGGACCTTCACCGCAGGGACTTTACCATCAATACCCTGGCAATTCGCCTGGACCGCAAGCATTATGGTGAATTGATAGATAACTGGGGCGGACTGGAGGACCTGCGCAATAAAAAGATCCGTGTCCTGCATTCCCTGTCCTTTGTTGATGATCCCACGCGCATGCTCCGCGCTGTCCGCTTTGAGCAGCGCTTTGGTTTCGCCATTGAAGACCGCACGCTGCAGCTGATGGAAGAAGCGCGCCCGATGCTGCGCCGGGTGAGCGGTGATCGTTTGCGCCACGAGTTTGACCTGGCGTTCCGCGAAGCAAACCCCGCCGCCGTCCTCGCCAGGATGTCAGCGTTGGACCTGCTCGCCGCCATCCATCCACAATTGGGTTGGGATGCGTCCCTTGCGCAACCCATGAATACTATCCGCACCAGTCAACCAGCAGTGGATTGGGAGTTGCCCCGGCAGGTTGGCAACGTTCCCCTTGAACTGGCACTTCACTGGCTGGTGTGGTTGGGCAGCCTTCAAGCGTCCACAGCCAAAGAAGTCTCCCGCCGCTTCAAGTTCCCTGCCCCCCTGGCAGCTGCGTTAACTTCAACGGCAGAAGCCCGCACTACTCTGAATACCCTAACTGAACACAAGCCAAGCCTTGTCTCTTCACTTTTGGATGGTTATCCAACCGCCAGCTTATATGCAGCCTGGCTACTGGAACCAAATCCTCAAATTCGAGAACTGCTCGTCAGTTACACCAAGAATTGGAAGAAAGTCCGCCTCGTCACCACAGGGAATGACCTTCGCAATGCAGGCATCCTGCCCGGACCGGACTACAAGCGCATCCTCTCCACCCTGCGCGCGGCTTACCTGGATGGCACAATTTCGTCACCAGAAGAAGAATCCGCACTTCTCCAGTACCTTATCCAACAGGATTAACTTCGATGGAGGAAACCGTTACTTTCTCGATTACTCGTGAGAATGGTCTGGAGAACATCATCCTCCGGCCTCTCCGTGAAAACGACCTGCCGGCAATGGAATGGGAAGGGGAGTTCAGCCATTTTCGGAATCTCTTTACAGATCTCTGGGATAAGGTCAAAAAAAAGATTGCCAAAGCCTGGATCATTGAAAATAGCCAGGGTTACATGATCGGCCAGGTGTTTCTTCAAATGCGCAGCGACCGCCTGGAACTGGCAGATGGTTGGAACCGGGCTTACCTGTACTCCTTCCGCATCCGTCCCGAATATCGGAATTTTGGCATCGGCAGCCGCATGGTTAAACTGCTGGAGGCTTATCTTTCCGACGTCGGTTACACAAGGATCACATTAAATGTAGCCCGCACCAACCTGGCTGCCATCCGCCTGTACCACCGCTGCGGCTTCAAGATCGTTGCCGAGGAACCCGGCATCTGGTCTTACCCGGATGACCAGGGGAAGTGGCAGACGATTGAAGAACCTTCCTGGCGCATGGAAAAGATACTGCCTTTCGTTTAATCCCCCGTACTGTAAACCTCCACCTCTACTGTATCCAGTTGATTCACAGTCAACCGATCCAGGATGCGTTCTTGCTCAGCGATATCCAGTGTAAAGTTCAGCGCAAGCGTGTCCCAGTCAAAACCAACCGGGATTACTCGCAGATTTGTGATGCTGCCGTTTTTCACTGATACCTGAATCAACGCCGACCGCTGGGTATCGGCAAGCATGAACTGATCCGAAAATAGATTCCCCAGGCTGTACAGCACCAGTGTGCCTCGATCCTCCACGTTTGAAGTAAGCCATTCCATGCGCTGCAGTACATGCACATGGTGCCCCCAAATGATGTCAGCGCCGGCATCCGCCCAGGTTTGTGCCAGTTCCTGCTGGCGGCGGTCTGGTCCTGCCTGGTATTCATTACCCCAGTGAACCGAGAGGACCACGAAGTTTCCCTTTACTTTTTCCTCGCGGATCGCCGCAGCCACCTCCCCGGCGTTCACTGGTGCCATCACATCCTCAATGGCAAGGATCACCAGGTTTGAATGCTCTACCCGGGTAATCCACATACTGCCGATGTGTTGTTGCGGAGCAAAGCCGGATTCCTTCAGCAGTCTTTCGGTTTCTGCTGCGCCACCCGGAGAACAATCCTCCTGGTGATTGTTATTGAAGGTCAGCAGGTCAAACCCGGCATTTTCAAGTACTTTGACTTGCTCCGCGGCAGCACAGAGGTTCATATCCGCATTTGTGTTCGTTGCAATTTCGGTAACTCCGCTGGTGAGCGGGGATTCAAGCGCTGCCATGTACAAATTTCTTTCACCGGCATCCAAAACATCCGCAGGCAGGGAGAGATCAATTTCCTGCCAACCTGCTGCCAGCGGCTGGCCACCTCTGGCCAGCATCACATCCCCGCCAAAAACCAGTGAGTAAGACTTGCGGTGGTTGCAGCCTGAAAGGGACAGGAGTGCCAGCAACAGCACTCCTGCCTTCCAAAATCTCCTGTTCCTTACTTGATGATGAATGACGACGTCCATTCGGGGGCATCCGGGGTGTTGCCGCCTTCCAACATCTCACGCCATGTTTCGTCCGTCAAACGCTGGTCGGTGGGCATTGGGAACTCATAGTAGGTATACACTGCCCCAACCGTCAGGTGATACGGGGCTTCCGGCGAAACCACGTAGATCAGGGTTGGGTATCCCACACCTTCCTCCAGGACCCTTCCCATCCCGGTAGCCACATCCGCAACCAGAGCCGATTTTTGATCTTCCAGGTACTCACGCGCGCCAGTGGAATCCGCCGAATCTGCCGCGGCGATGGTGGTGGCTTCGAGCCAGCCGCCATAATAATTAATGCGCCAGTACTCGTCGTCGGTTATGGCTGTGCCGTTCATTTCCTTCTGGGAAATTCCCAGCAAAAACCGCAGATAATCGATCAGGTTATCCAGGTTCCCCCGGGTGGTATCATCCAGCAAGTCCCGGTCTTCCAATCCTGAGCGGGTCATCACTGACAACGCTAATAGGCGCGCATACGCTTCTGGATTTGGCTCAACATACCCCTTCGGCGGTTCGCTTCCCGGACCGCCTCCCATTTCAGCCATTACCTGCTTGGCGTAAAGGATGGTATCGTGTTTCAACTCCGTCCACGAGGCGAGTGCTGTTTGCATATCCTTGTGCTGCCACGCCTGGGTCTGCATGAAGGCAGGATACTGCTCTCCCTTTTCCATGAACAAAGGTTGAAGCGCGTACAGCCACGACCAGTACAGGTTTTGTGTCCAGGAATCCATTCCAAGCGCGCTCACTTCATTTTTCACCTTCGTTAACTGGGAATCAAAATTCGCATACTTGGTTTCGCCCATTTCATTCAGTAGTTTATAGGCTTCTTCTGATCCCATCGCGGCTAAAATATCCAAACTCTTTGGCAAATCACGCGGTTTTTCCAGCGTTCCCACGTTGCGGAAGATCAATTGCCCGAATACGTAGGCATCCAAGGTAAAGCGCTGCCCCATGAAGCGGAAGCCTTGCGTTGCCTCCGTTCGATCCTGCCAGATCCACACCCACATCGAATTGATTTGCGGCGGCGGCAACTCTTTGGCCAACGTTGTAAATTGGGTCAGGAGCGCTTCATCGGTGAAACTGGTCAGCGCTGGCTTCTCCCCATATACCTGGTCGGAGATCACCCCGTATTCCTTGAAGGACAGGTCATCAGCCTTGCCAACGATGAACACCGTCGGGTCGTAGATCGTGCTCCACAAGTCCAGTGCTGATTTTCCCGAAGCAGTCTGCGCGGACCGCATCGCCTGGATCATCAACAGGGCACGTTTCGTCTCCGAGGAATTCTTCAACCGGTAGGTCATGCGCCCATACCACATCATGGCTTTGAAGTATTTTTGCAATTCTTCACTTCGGGTATAATGCCCGCGCGGTACATACTGGCTGTAATCCTCGATCAACACCTCATCCTGGGCTTCATCACCCAACAGCCAGATCGGCGATGGGGTTGTCTGTGCATGTTCATTGATAAGAGCCAGCTCGGCATCCGCCAACTGCTGCACGTCAGCCGGCAGGCTCACTGCTGTGCCCAGCAAATTGGACGCCACCGCAAAATAAGCCAGGTTGCGCATCGCCTCATTTTCCAGCGCGGTACCCTTCAACTGGGTATATTGGTCCAAGCTTGCTGTCACCATGATTTCCGTCAATTCGTTCAACATCGGTATGAACGAATTAGTCTCCAAATCACGCAGCATTTTATCGAATACTAAATGGTAAACATGATATATCGAATCCGTGGTGATGAACACCGGAATTTCGGAATACCGGTAGGATTCGTATGCCTGGTAGAACTCCATGAACATTTTGTTGGGATCGCTGGCTGGCGGCACAACTATAAAACCGTTTGTGAGCAGCGCTGAGACCTGTGTATCCGTCAGGGTTGCCTTCTCCAGCCCGGTAACACTGGCAGAATCCAACGGAAGCGAATACCCACCATTGTATTTATCCGGAATCGAATAGGATGCAAGCGAGTACTGCGCAAAGGGAACATTCTCAATTCCTGCCACTCCCTGGGTTTGCATTGTTGGTTTAACAGCCGGCGTTTCAGTGGCAGGCGTCTGGGTTGAAGTCGATTTCGTGAGCAGTTCTGAGAAACTGCAGGCCGATCCAACCATTGCCATCAACAGCATCACAGACAACCATTTCCAATTACGCG
>JAYRQY010000168.1:0-9826 GCA_041910365.1 Anaerolineaceae bacterium
CCAAAAGTGAACGCAGCCAGGATGATGAGTGCAAAAGGAAAGAAAAGCGCGGCAAATGTGATCGGGGATTTTGTTACAAGAAAAATTAGCAACAAAGGAACAAGAGAAAAAAGTAAGTTAAAAATGCCAGTTCCCAGGGTTGTAACAACAAAAGAGGTGGAAGGCATGAAAATTTTCTTTAAAAGATCACTGCCCCATAAAGTTGCGTTTAGTGAAAACTGGGTAGACTGCGAAAAGAAATTCCATACCAGCAAATTGGTCATGATATACGCCGGATAGACTCCGCGCATCTCGAAGATGCGTGAAAAAACAACGGTGAGGATGAGCATTGTCCCTAATGGATTAAGCATTGTCCACAAAACGCCCAGGACAGACCGCTTATACCGGGTAACAATGTCCCTTCTAATTAATTGTTTTAATAGATCACGAAAATGCCAGAGAGATCGGATTTCCTCAATTGGAGCGGGAGAAACACGGGCGCTATCGTAGATCAAGGAGTTCTCATTGTTAGCCATGGGCAAAATCCATTATATCTTATTTGAATTGTCGTCTGAAAATAATCTCCGCGTTCTGGGACATCACAACTGGCAAATGCTCTCCTCGTAGATCAACAAGGAAATTGCCGGCTGGTGCTTGGGAATTCTGTCGTTGAACGCCAAATTTCCTTTCATTTTGTCATCAATTTCAATTCATTTTGCAAGTTAACTTGCATTTTGTTTTTAAATGTTGTATTATTTACATTTGTAAGACCTAATTCACAACGATTCTCACAAACCAATACCTGCATTCCAGCCGCCAATCCGGCGAACCCTTCGCCGCACATTCTATTCATAGTAAAGGAACTGTCTCATGAACCCTGAAATCGAAGCCATTTTCCTCGATGTCGGCAACACCCTCAGAATCGTCATAGAAGACCCGGAGTTCATGGCGCAGGCGAAAAAAGACCTGATGACCCTGGTTGGAGCAAAGGAATCCGAAGAAGAATTTTTTGGGACCCTGGAAAAGAATTGGAAAGCCTACCGCAGTCAATCAAAAGTCTCCTTAATTGAAGCTTCAGAAAAAGAGTTGTGGAGCAAATGGCTGCTGCCGCATTACCCCGCTGAACAGATCGCCCCGCTGGCAGGCAAACTCACCCGCTTGTGGCGTGACCACGATGGACGGCGTGTGCCCCGCGACGATGCCAAGGAAACCATCATCGAACTGGACCGCCGCGGTTACAAGCTGGGAATTATCGCCAACACTATCACCGAAACCGAGATCCCGGATTGGATGGAAAGTGATGGCGTGAAGAAATACTTCAAAGTCGTTATTCTCTCCTCAAAAGTTGCACTGCGCAAGCCCAACCCCGAAATCTACTGGATGGCTTCACGCCAGATGGGCGTAGACCCGATCAAATGCGCCTATTTGGGCGACAATCCCATCCGGGATGTGGAAGGCACCCGGGCGGCGGGTTATGGCATGTTCATCCTCTTCGAGGAACCGGCTACGCTGGCCAAGGAACCTGCTGCCAACATCAAGATCAAGCCGGATTACACCATCCGTACCTGTCGCGAGCTGCTGGATATCTTCCCGCCAAGGAATTAAGATGCCCAACCCTGCAGATATCGACGCCATTTTCCTGGATGTAGGCAACACCCTGCGCATCCTGCTCAAGGATGAACCGCATCGCACCGCTGCCCGCAAGGAAATCGCCAACCTCGTCGGCACCAGGACCAATCCGGATGTGTTTGTGGCGGAGTTGGACCAGCGATACAAGGTTTACCGCAAATGGGCGTTCGAGCAGATGGTGGAAGCCTCGGAAAAAGAATTGTGGACCAAGTGGCTGCTGCCGGATTTCCCCTATGAGCAGATTGAGCCCCTCTCCGCTGCGCTCACCTTCCAGTTCCGCCAATCCATGGGTCGGCGGGTGGTCGCGGAGGGCGGCATCGAAACGGTGATCGCACTATACAACCGCGGTTATGTGATGGGGCTCATCAGCAACGTCATCACCGAACGCGAGATCCCGGAGTGGATGGAAGCGGAAGGCATCACCAAATATTTCAAATCTGTGGTGCTTTCTTCTGTTTTCGGCAAGCGCAAACCAGACCCGGCTGTTTACCTGGAAGCTGCGCGGCGGGCCGAGGTACCGGTGGGACGCTGCGCGTATGTGGGCGATAACTTTGCCCGGGATGTGGAAGGCACGCGCAACAGCGGGTTCGGGATGATCCTCATCATGCCCGACGCGGAAGACAAAGACCTGGTGACGTCGCCAGAACAGACCCCGGATATCATCATCCAATCGCTCCCTGAATTACTGGATATTTTTCCACCAAAAAAGTAGCAACAGATACTACTTGGAGGATTATGGCCGGCAGCAAAGTTGACCACAGCGGAAGGATACTGGCAAAGACGGTAAGCGAGATGCTTGCCGAGGGTCAGACCGATTATTCCTTCGCACCAGTGGTATTGACTGATGCCAGCGGCGCTCCGGTCGGCCGCATCAAGGACGGCGATGCGGTGGTGTTCTGCTGCCGGCGCGGAGAGCGTGAAATCCAGCTCACCGAAGCCTTTACCGATGCGCTTCTCAACGAGTTCCCGAGGAAAACCTTCAAGAACCTGCCCTTCGTCATCCTCACCCTTTACCACGATAAATTCAAAGACCTGCCGGTTGCCTTCGCCCCGGCACGGGTGGAAGAGACGCTTGGCGAAATCGTCAGCAAAGCCGGGCTCAAACAGGTACGCATCGCTGAATCCGAAAAGTTCGCCCATGTCACCTTTTTCCTAAACGGCGGCACCCCCGCCTATGCGCAAGAAGCAGGCGTGCGCATCCCCTCCCCCAAAGGCATCCCATTTGACCAGGTGCCGGAACTAAAGCTCCCGGAAGTGGCTGATAAAGTTATTGAAGCCATTCACTCCGGCTGCAACCTCATCGTCACCAATTTTGCCAATGGGGATGTTATTGGTCACACTGCCAACCGCGAAGCCAAAATCAAATGCGCCGAAGTGGTGGATACGCATCTCGGCAAAGTTGTTGAAGCTGCCCGCGCTGCCGGGTATGTGACCCTGATCACAGCCGACCACGGCAACCTGGAAGAATTGACCAGTGAAGATGGCACGCCTCACGTAGCCCACACCACGAACCCGGTCAACTGCCTGGTAATCGACCCCCTCAACCAAACCCCCATTCAGCTTGCTGATGGTAAATTAGCCGATATTGCCCCCACCATTCTACAGGTGTTATCACTTTCTTCCTCCTCATTGATGACCGGCAGAAGCCTTGCGCCAACGCATGACTTCGGTAAACAGCGCAAGGCGCTGCTGATCATCCTGGACGGCTGGGGGATCGGCAAACAGGACGAAAGTAACCCAATCTTCATTGCCCACACCCCGGTATGGGACAAATTGCTAGCCAATGAAGCGATATGTAAGCTGGATGCATCCGGCGATGCCGTCGGTTTAAAAGCCGGAAAGGCTGGAAATTCTGAAGCCGGGCACATGAACATTGGAGCCGGGCGCGTGGTATTGCAGGATGATGTGCGCCTGGATATGGCGATGAAGGATGGCTCATTCTACAAAAACCCGGTCATCCTCAAAGCAATCCAGCACGCCAAAGACAATCACTCAGCGCTGCACCTTATCGGGCTGCTTACCCTCAAAAGTTCGCATGGGTCCATCGATTATCCACTGGCGATTTTACAGATGGCCAAAGAAGCGGAACTGGATACAGTTTACCTGCACATGATCTTTGACGGCCGCAGCACCGAACCAGGCAGTGCACCCATGCTGCTCGAAATGCTGGACGAGAAGGTCAGCAAGATCGGTGTTGGCGAGATCGTTACAGGCATCGGCCGCGGCATTGCCCTTGACCGCGATGGCAATTATCACAAGACTGAGATCGCCTACAAGGCGTTCGTGGATGGCGATGGTCGGAAAAGCCCGGTGGATATTATATGAAAGAATTCGAGTTCATCCAGCGGTTGATTGAGCCCAACACCACCAGGATGGTGCTGCTGATCATGGATGGACTGGGCGGGCTGCCGCGCACTCCAGACGGGTTGACCGAACTGGAGACCGCCAAGCGCCCAAACATGAATGCCCTCGCCAGCCGCTCATCACTGGGTCTCACCATCCCGGTGGCACCCGGCGTCACCTCCGGCAGCGGTCCGGCTCACCTGGGGATATTTGGTTACGACCCGATCGAACACGAGATCGGCCGCGGCGCGCTTGAAGCACTGGGGATCGACTTTGACCTGCGCCCGGATGACGTGGCTGCGCGCGGCAACTTCTGCACGCTTGCCAGCGATGGCACCATCAGCGACAGGCGCGCGGGGCGGCTCTCTACCCCGCAAGCCATGAAGGTAGCCAAGATCCTCAACGCCATCAAAATCGAAGGCGCGCAGGTGATGGTGGAACCGGTCAAGGAACACCGCTTTGCATTGATCCTGCGCGGTGAAGGATTAGGCGCAGGCGTGAGCGAGACGGATCCGCTGAAAACCGGCGTGACCCCAATCCCGGCAACAGGCAGTGACCCCGCCTCGAAGAAGACGGCAGCCATCGTTAACGAATTTGTAACAAAAGCGCATGCCGCACTTGCAGAAGAAACGCCTGCCAACGGCATCTTGCTGCGGGGATTCGATAAACTTCCGGTATTACCAAAATACCAGGAAATCTTCAAACTCAATCCAGCGGCAATCGCCATCAACGGGATGTACAAAGGCGTGGCACGTTTGGCAGGGATGCAGATCCTGCCCGTCATCGGCTCGTCCATCGCTGATGAAATAGCCACCCTGGAACATTACTGGAACGAGTACGACTTTTTCTACATCCATGTAAAGCAAACTGATACGGCCGGCGAAGACGGTGATTTTGAGCGAAAAGTGTGCGTGATCGAAGAAGTGGATTCCCTGCTGCCGCGCATTACCGCGCTCAATCCGGATGTCCTCATTATCAGCGGTGATCATTCCTCCCCGGCTGTGCTCAAATTCCACTCGTGGCACCCTGTGCCCACCCTTTTGTATTCTCCGCATGCCCGCCCGGACGGCATCCATGAATTTGGCGAGCGTGCCTGCCTGCATGGCAGCCTGGGGATCCTGCCGGCGAATCATGTGATGCCGATTGCCCTGGCGCATGCCCACCGGATTGCCAAGTACGGGGCATAAGGATAAAAAGTGATGATGACGAACGATTCCATCGAATCAAGTCTCGATTTCAGTCAATTAGTCACTGATCGCTTTTCTTCTCTCACCAAGAGTGAGAAACGCATTGCCAATTTCCTGCGCAAGAATCTAAACGAAGCTGCCTTCCTGCCTGCCAGTGAAATTGCGGATCATCTGGATATCAGTGAAGCCACCGTTGTGCGTTTTGCCCGCAGCCTTGGCTTCTGCTCCTATCCTGCGCTGCGCACCAACATCCAAACTTCCATGCGGCAGCGCGTGACCCACTCCTCCCGCATCAAGAGCCGCCTGGAAGATATGCGCACTTCCTCGGATATCTTCGAGCGTCTCACGGCTTCCGAGATCGATTACCTCGGGCAGGCACTGGAATCGGTTAACAGCGAGCAACTGGAGCGGGCGGTGAGCCTGATGAAGGAACGGCAACGGATTTTTGTGTTCGGCACCGGACCTTCCCTTTCACTGGTAGACCTCCTCGAGGTGCGCTTGAAACGCTTCGGAAAAGATGTGTTTTCACTGCGCAGTTCAGGGCGGGAAATGCTCGAACCGCTGCTCTCTCTTGGACCGAACGACCTGTTTATCGTTATATGCTTCTTTTCGATCAACCCCAGCCTGCGCCTGGCACTGGAATATGCGAATGAAGTGCATTGCCCGGTGGTGATGATCACCGACACACTGGATACCCTGATCGGAGATAAAGCCGATGTGGTGCTGGCGGCAAAACGCGGACCAGTCTCCGAGTTTCACTCGCTGGTTGTGCCGATGACCATTATCAATGCGCTGCTGCTGGCGTTGGCCAACCAGGACCAGGAGCGAATCCTCCCGACCCTCGACCGGCTGGATATGCTCCGGGATAAATTAAAAGGGTTCAACTCACAGGAAGAGTGAAACCTTTAACAATGAAGAAATGGTTTTTAGATTAAGAGCACGACAATATCAATGAGGAGAAGAGTATGGCTGTGACTTACGCTGAACCCCAATCAAAGAAGGAGAAAAGGATTGCCAGCCTGCGGCGTTTCATCCGCTGGCTGACGACCCCGCACGTGATCCTCTCCTTCATCATGCTGGCGGTGATGATCTATATGGTCATCATTCCGCTCTACCGTATGCTGACGACCACGATCACGGTTTCTGAAAGTGACCTGCGCGTTCTTCCGGATGCCAATGTTGGTGATTTCACCTGGTATCACTGGCTGCGCATGCTCACCAGCAAAATTGCCAAACTGATGACCTATGAACCACTGCTGCACTCTTTGACCGTCGCCCTCGGGGCAACCGGTTTTGCACTTGTGATCGGTGGTCTGATGGCCTGGATGGTAGTGCGCACCGACATGCCTGGCCGGAACATCGTGCATAACCTGGCCACCATTCCGTACATCATGCCTTCCTGGACGATCGCGATGGCATGGACGGTCATGTTCAAGAATCGCACATCTGGAGGCACCCCGGGTATCCTCGAGTTCCTGACGGGAACGCCGCCGCCTGACTGGCTCGCGTATGGACCAATCCCGATCATCGCCAGCAGCGGGCTCCATTATTACACCTTCTTCTTCCTGTTCGTCTCTGCAGCCTTGCTATCCATTGACAGTTCACTTGAAGAAGCAGGCGAACTGGCAGGAGCCGGGCGCTGGCGCATCATGCGCAAGATCACTTTTCCCCTGGTCATCCCAGCCATCGCCTCCGGTTTTATCATGACCTTTTCAAAGACGATGGGAACTTACGGTGGACCAAACATCCTGGGTGTGCCCGTGCGCTACTACACCTTATCCACAATGCTGCGCTCCAATACGGCCATCGGCAATTATGGCGATGGGTTTGTGCTGGCAATTATGTTGATCCTGTTTGCCATGACCACCGTGATGCTCAACCAAAAGATGGTGGGAACAAGAAAAAGCTACGAGACCATCGGCGGACGCGGGTTCATGGCACAAAAGGTCAAATTGCGCAACTTCAAGGGACTCTTTACGACCCTGGTGATCATTTTCCAGTTCATCATCGCCATTCTTCCGTTAGCCATCCTGCTCTACAGCACATTCATGTTGAGAACAGGCAACTACAGCTTTTCCAACTTTACGCTGGAACATTGGATCGGCAAAGGGCTGGATGTTTCCATCAACAGCGGCGAGCCCGGGGTCCTGCGCAATCCAAAGATCTACCTTGGTGCGTGGAACTCCATCAAACTATCGCTCTCCACAGCTGTGCTGACATCGCTCATTGGCGTGGTGCTGGGGTATGCCATCGTCAAGGGGCGTGGAACCTGGCTCTCAAAGGCGGTTGAACAAATGGCGTTCATCCCATATGTCATCCCCGGGATCGCCTTTGGTGCCGTGTACATCTCCATGTTCACCAAGCCGGTGGGGTTCATTCCGCCACTTTATGGTACCTTCGCCTTACTGGTGGTTGTTTCGGTAGCCAAACATCTGCCCTTCTCAGCCCGTACAGGTGTGAGTGCCATGATGCAGGTGGGGAAGGAGCTGGAAGAAGCGGCAGCCATCGCCGGGGCGAGCCCGTGGCGGCGCTTCTGGCGCATCATCTTCCCGCTCACCAGCACGGGGTTTGTGTCCGGATTCCTGCTCAATTTTATTTCCACCATGCGTGAACTTTCGCTGTTCATCCTGCTGGTAACGCCAACCACGGCGCTCCTGTCCAGTATGACCATGCGTTACATCGAGAACGGGAGTGAACAGCAGGCAGATGCTGTTATCCTCATTCTCATATTCCTGGTATTGATCGGCAACTTCATCATCAGCCGTTTCCGCGGCGGCAGTTTGCAAAAAGGCCTGGGAGGCTAAGGAGAATAAATGAATACACCTATTGTGATTAAGAACCTGACCAAAAAATTCGGCGATGTCGTTGCTGTAAACGATGTGAGCATCACCATCGAACCCGGCACATTCCTCACGCTGCTCGGCCCCTCCGGCTGCGGCAAAACCACGCTGTTACGCTGCATCTCCGGGTTGGAAGACCCCGATGAAGGTGAAATCTACATCGGCGAAAAACTGGTCTATTCCCATTTGAAGGGAATCTCACTTCCGCCCGGCAAACGTGACCTGGGGTTGGTTTTTCAGAACTATGCGCTCTGGCCGCACATGACGGTGCACAAGAATATCACCTTTGCGCTGGAGATCCAGAAAATGTCCAAGGCTGATATGGATAAGCGGGTCACGGAAGCCCTCCACGAAGTTCAGATGGATGGGTATGAAAAACGATATCCGCGTGAAATGAGCGGCGGGCAGCAGCAGCGCATCGCCCTCGCCCGTATGCTGGCATATCGACCAAAAGTCTTTTTAATGGACGAACCGCTTTCCAACCTGGATGCCCGCCTGCGCATGGACATGCGCACAGAACTGAAAAGACTCCATCATGTATCTGACGCCACAACAGTGTACGTGACCCATGACCAGATGGAAGCGATGACCATGTCCAGCAACATCGCCGTGATGAAGCTTGGCGTGATCCAGCAGATGGATACACCCGACAATGTGTATCACTATCCTGCCAACCTGTTCGTGGCTGATTTTATCGGCAACCCCAAGGTCAACTTGCTCACCGGCTGGGTATCTGGCAAGGATATAGTGGACGTAGGCAAGTTCAACGTTCCGGTGAAAACCTACCGGCAGACTGGAGATGTTGTGGTTGGAATCCGTCCGGAGGATATCCACGTATCAATGACAGAAGATGGCCAGGGTGTGGAATTCCAGGCTTATTCGGTGCTCCCCTCCGGTTCAGACACAACCATCATCGCACGTAAGGGAGAAACCGAACTGACCGTGAAAGAGAACGGCGTCAGCAAGATTAAAATGGATCAAAAAATCTGGCTTTCCTTTGACAAAGACACAGTCAACCTGTATGACAAGGAAAGTGGCAACCTCGTAACTGCGTAATCACCGGGTGAATACCGTATGAATTAACCTGGAACGCGAGAAAAGGAGGCGAGAGGGACGATTTATCAGAAAGGTTTGTTCAAACAATTTGAGTTGTTTACATTCAATCAAGGAGGAAGGTAATGAAAGCGATTTTAAGAATTGCAACACTTGTTTTACTCGTCAGCTTTTTGGCTGCATGCGCAAAGCCGACCGTTGCCCCCACAGCAGCACCGGCCGCAACCGAAGCCCCAGTAGCCACAGAAGCCCCCACCGAAGCTCCCCTCACCCCACAGCAGGAATGGCTGAAAGCCAACCAGTTGGGTGAGTACACCGCTGCACAGGATTGGGCAGCCATTGAAGCCGCAGCCATTGCTGAAGGCGAAGTGCTGGTTTATGCCAATACTTCCAAAGTCGAGAAAGCTGCAGAAGGCTTCATGGAAAAATATCCCGGTATCAAAGTTCAGGCTTTCGACCTGGGTGGCGATGATGTGCTCACCAAGGTTGTGGAAGAACAAAAAGCCGGCGCTTTCACCGGTGATGTTTGGTTCAGCAGCGGTGGCGCTGAATTGGTCGGCAATGTCCTCCCGCACAATTACGTGTGGAAGTTCATCCCCGATGATACTGCAGCCGTAACCCCGGCAGAGTACCAGGACCCCCTGCTCTTCACCCGCTTTGGCACGAGCATCTTTGCCTACAATTCCGAGTTGAACACTGAATGCCCCATCAAGAACATTTGGGAGCTCACCCAACCCGAGTGGAAAGGCAAATTCTACATCGAAGATCCTTTGAACGATGCCTCAACCCTGAGCA
>JAYRQY010000169.1:0-5199 GCA_041910365.1 Anaerolineaceae bacterium
AGGTAATCCAGCTTACCGATCAGTCCCTGCAGGTCGCCAATGCCGTCCCCGTTGCTGTCGGCATACGAGCGCGGATAGATCTGGTAGATCACGCCATCGCGCCACCACAAATAGTCTTCAATCATCGGTTCCTCCCGGTACTTTTGGTTAATTATACATTGCCCGCCGGCAGGCGTTTGCCCGGCGTTTACAAACCCTCATAAAAACCTTGAATTCTTTTCCGCCTTGTGGTAAGATTTGCACGTTCGGAAACATCGTTATGGTCTTCAACGAGAAGTGGGCAACCCCCACTTTTCTTATTAGATAACAGAAATCAACGGATCAGTTCAAACAGGTGGAGAAAAAGAAACATGAAGAATGAATTTATGCTCGCATTCAACGAAGTCCTTGAAGAGAAAGGACTCCCCAAAGAGATCATCCTGACGGCGTTGGAATCCGCCATGGTCTCCGCGTACCGCCGCTCGGTGATCGTCCCGACCAAGCAGCATATCGAAGCCAGGGTGGATCCCGAAACCGGCAACGTCACCATTTACGCTGAAAAAGAAGTGGTCGAGGAAGTGAACAACGAGCCGACCGAGGTGCTGCTAGCAGAAGCCCTCAAAGTTGACCCCGCCGCCGAACTCGGCGCGATGGTGCTGGTGGAAGCCACCCCCGCGGATTTTGGCCGCGTTGCTGCACAGACTGCCCGCCAGGTCATCCAGCAGCGCATCCGGGATGCTGAGCGCAAGTCGCAGGTTGATTTCTACGAGAAACAACAGGGAGAGATCGTTAGCGGCGTCATCCAGGCTGTGGGCGCAACCGGGCTCACCGTGGGTCTCGAACTGAAAGCCGAAGCCGCCATGCCCCGCAAAGAAATGATCCCCGGCGAACGCTTCCACATTCACGACCGCGTGCGCGCCCTCGTCTCAGAGGTCAAAGAGAATCAGCGCGGACCGCAGATCATCCTCTCCCGCACACACCGCAACTTCCTGCGCCGCCTGCTTGAAAACGAAGTCCCCGAGATTTTCCACGGCATCGTCGAGATCCGCTCGATCGCCCGCGAACCCGGTCAGCGCGCCAAGGTGGCCGTCTCCGCCACCCAGCAGGGCATCGATCCGGTCGGAGCCTGTGTGGGCATCCGCGGCGTACGCATCCAGGCTATTGTCCGTGAACTACACGACGAAAAGATCGACGTCATCGAATGGAACCCCGACCCAGCCGCCTTCATCGCCAAAGCCATTAGCCCGGCGCGGGTGAGCGGCGTTTACCTCAATGAACAGAAAACCAGCGGCGGCAAAACCGCCTGCGTGGTGGTACCTGAAGATCAACTGAGCCTGGCAATTGGCCGTGACGGGCAAAATGCCCGCCTGGCTGCCAAGTTAACCAACTGGCGTATTGACATCAAGAGCCTGCCCGAAGCCGCGTCCGAATCGCTGGTGAAGTTGCGCACCGACGCCAACTTTGCCGCCATGCTTGCCAGTGAACAGGAAACCGCCGCCAGGGTTGAAGATTTCCTGGCGCGCAAAGCCGATGGCAAACCCCTCTCACCTGAAGAATATGACTTCATGGCCAAATTCGTTGACCGGGTTGAGAAGAAAGCCACCGCTAAAACCGAAGAACAAAAACAGGCTGAAGAAGCCCAGTTACAGGAATTCAAGAAGCTCGTGCCGGCATCGGCATTCAACATCAGCATCCTCGATAGCGGCCTTCCCGAGCATGTGGGCTACATCCTGCAGGAAGCCGGGTATTTTTCCGTTGGCGACCTGGCTGTTCAAATGAAACTGGACCAGGATCAGATCCTCCGGCTGCAGGGCATTGGCGCCCGCGCCATCCTCAACATCGAAGAGCTGGTGGTTCAGTTGGATGCCCAATTGGTCGCAGAAAAAGAAGCCCCCGTTCCAGAGGTAGCTCCTGTGGTTGAACCTGAGGTCGTGGAACCCGTTGCCGTCGCCGAGGAAACGCCGCTTGAAGTTGCTGCAGTAGCCGAGCCGGCAGTCAAGGTTGAAGAAACCGTGCCCGAAGAGGAAGAAGAGATTTCACTTGAAGAGATCTTCTCGCTCCGTCCTGAAGTGCTGGATACTGCCGCCATGGCAACAGATGAAGAAGAGTCTGATGAGAGTGACAAGAAGAAAGCCAAGAAAAAGAAGAGCAAACACGTGGTCATCACCTATGATGAAGACCGCGACGCCACTACAGTCACCAAGAAACACAAACGTGGTGATGACTGGGAAATAGAAGAGTAAACCGAGAGGAGCGGTGGCAAAAAAAGCGCAAAAACGAATCAAGCATGTTCCGCAAAGAACCTGCATCGGGTGCCGGTCAGTTCTCTCCAAACGGGAACTGATCCGCATCGTGCGGACAGAAAAAGGTGTCTTTGTGGATCCAACCGGCAAGGCTGCCGGCAGAGGTGCGTATGTTCACGCCCTGCGCAGCTGCTGGGAGCAAGCGATAAAAGGACCGATCAATGCTGCCTTACGGATCGAGTTGACCGCGGCTGACCGCGGAAAACTTCTCGAATTCATGGCGACAATCCCCGCCGGGGAAGGTGCTGCTGAGAGGCAGAACCAGGACAAACCAATGATTGGTTGATCGTAAACCTACTTGCTCAGAAGTACCACAGGTCATTCTTGCTTGCGTTTTTACTGTTGAAAAAGCAGGGAACATGAGGGGACAAATTAATCAGGAGGTGCACTATGGGCGAGAACCAAAGTAAAACAGTTGAATTTCCGGTGAGTCTCACCGTTCGGGATCTGGCAGTGAAAATGAACGCCAGCCCCATCCAGGTCATCAAGGTTTTAATGTCAAACGGCGTAATGGCCAATATTAACCAAATGGTGGATTTTGACACCGCTGCAATCGTTGCCGCTGAACTTGGGTTTGAAGCAGTACCCGAGAAAAGCCTGGACGATACAAAAGTTGAAGACACGGGCGAGATCCCTTTGTGGCGCCGCATCATCATGGATGAAGACCCCAAAAAACTGGTCAAGCGGCCGGCAGTGGTCACCATCCTTGGGCATGTAGACCATGGAAAGACAACGCTTCTCGACGCCATCCGTCATACCAACGTTGCCAGCGGTGAAGCCGGCGGCATCACCCAGCATATCGGCGCATACCAGGTGGAGCAAAAAGGACGCCAGATTACCTTTCTCGATACTCCCGGGCATGCCGCCTTTACTGCCATGCGGGCGCGCGGTGCCCAGGGCGCGGATATCGTCATCCTGGTGGTGGCTGCCGAAGATGGTGTGATGCCCCAAACCAAGGAAGCCATTGCCCATGCCAAGGCAGCGCGCGTCCCTATCATCGTTGCCCTCAACAAGATCGACCGCCCCGATGCCAATCCGGATTTCGTCAAACATCAACTGGCTGAACTGGGTCTCGTACCGGATGAATGGGACGGGAATACCCTGGTTGTTCCGGTCTCCGCCAAGCAGAAGAAGGGTCTGGAAGACCTGCTGGAAGCCATCCTCCTGGTCAGTGACAGCATGGAAATCCAGGCTAATCCCGGGGGCAAGGTTTTCGGCACCGTGATCGAGTCTCAGATCGACAAATCCCGCGGGGTGGTAGCCACCATGCTGGTGCAAAATGGCACACTCAAAGATGGAGATACCATCATTGCCGGCAACACGTACGGCAAGATCCGCGCTATGTTTGATTTCAAAGGCAAGAAGATCCGCACTGCCGGTCCCTCTTTCCCCGTACAGGTGATGGGAATGGGCGTTGTTCCCCCAGCCGGTGATGTTTTCCAGGTTGTCGCCAGTGAAAAGGAAGCCCGCGCGATTATCCAGCAAAACCTGGATGCGCAAGCCGCAAAACAGAATACCTCCTCCAAGATCACCCTGGAGCAATTGTTTGAGAAAGTCCAGGCTGGCGAGATCAAGGAATTGCCCGTGATCCTTAAAGCCGATGTCCAGGGGTCGCTTGAACCGATCGTCAATTCGCTCAAGGAATTAGGCCAGGGCGAGATCAAGATCAACATCCTCCATGCAGAGACCGGCAACATCAGCGAAAGCGATATCATGCTGGCAGCCGCTTCCAAAGCCATCGTCCTCGGTTTCAACGTGGATGCCGATGGCGCTGCCCGCAGCCTGGCCGAACAGCAGAGCGTATCCATCCGCCTGTACGAGATCATCTATCGCATGAGCGAGGATATCGAGAAAGCCCTCAAAGGGATGCTCGAACCCGAAGTCAAAGAAATCCCCGTGGGGCAAGCCCAGGTGCGCGCCATCTTCAAGATTAATAAAGTCGGCACCATTGCCGGCTGCCGCGTGCTCCAGGGTGAGGTGCGCCGCAATACCCGCATCCGCGTGATGCGCAATGGCACCAAGGTTTTCGACGGCGAGGTTTCCTCTTTGAAGCACGAAAAAGATGATGTTAAGGAAGTACGCCAGGGATTTGAATGCGGCATCTCCTTAAAAGGCTTCAACGATCTCCTTGAAGGCGATCTCCTTGAAGCCTATGTCATTGAAAAATCCGGTTGATGCCAGGCCGGTAGAAAGTAAATTTGCATGCCAAGCCCATTAAGATTATCGCGAATCGGCGACCGCTTTCAACAGGAACTCTCGACCATGCTGGTCAAAGGAGAGATCCGTGACCACCGCCTGATGGGGGTCACTATCACCGAGGTGAAGGTTGACCGTGAGCTCTCGTATGCCGAGATCTACGTTTCGGCATTGGAAGGCAGCCAGCGGGCGGCCGAAATCCTGGCAGGGTTCGAAAGCGCCAGCGGTTATCTCCGCAAGATGCTGTCTGAACGCATTGAATTGCGCTCCTTCCCGCGCCTGCGCTTCCACTGGGACCCAACCCCTGAAAAAGCCGAGCGCATTGAAAAGTTGATCCTGGAAATTAAAAAAGAAGATGAAGCCAGAAAAAAAGCACAAACTGATCATTGATCAGATCAAGCAGGCAATTCAACAAGCCTCCACTATCGGTATCACCACCCACGTCCGCCCGGATGGCGATGCGATCGGATCTGTATTAGGCCTGGGTCTGGCGCTGCGTGCCAGTGGGAAAACAGTCCAAATGGTACTCCCGAGCGGAGTGTCTCACACGTTCAAACATCTCCCCTGTGCAGAATTGATCACCCGGTCATTTGCATCTCCGTGTGACCTGTATATTTCTTTGGATTGCGCCGATCTGAAGCGTTCGCGGGGCGTGCCTGCTGACATCCACGTGAACATTGTGATCGATCACCATATCACCAATGAGCGTTACGGTACGATC
>JAYRQY010000170.1:0-3162 GCA_041910365.1 Anaerolineaceae bacterium
CAGCAGCACCGGGAAGTTTTTCTTCCAATCGGCGCGTACTTCTGCCAATGCCCGGTTGCGGTGCTGCATCTGTGTAACTTCAGCAGAATCCTTTTCAAACTGCGCTAGATAACGCGCCAGGTCTGATGCGTTTCCTGTCTTAAAGAGCCAGCCGTTCTCCCCCTGCCTGATCCACTCGTGGTTGCCGGGGATGTCGCTCACCAGGGATGGAAGACCGCAGGCGAGTGCCTCCAGCAGCGAAACCGACGCCCCATCCGTGTGAGAAGCGCTGATGTAGCAATGCGCACTACGGTAGATATCCGGCAGCGCTTCCGCGTTGACCCGACCGGTAAACCACACTTTATCTTCCAACCGGTTGGATGCAACAAACTTCCTGAGAGACTGCTCCTGCGACCCGCTGCCGACGATCAACAGCCTGAGGTCCTGCCGGAGATCTGAAACCTGGCGGAAGGCTTGCAGGATGCAGTTGACGTCATACACCGGCTCGAAGGACCGCATCGAGAGAAGGATCGTTTTATCTTCCCACCCGAGTTTCTTGCGCAGCTCCGATGAGCCATTGGGGGTGAAATGCTGCAGGTCGACCCCCCAGGGAAATTGAAAGTATGGTCCTCGGTAGCCGTATTGCCGGGCGGCATCCTCGATGCATTTTGAATCCCCAACCAGAACATCGCTCCGCGCCAGCGTGAACCGGGTGACGCGCTGCGTCTGGAAGTTTTTGCCGGCTTCGAGCAATAGATCGGAACCCCAGGACATGCTCACCAGCGGGAGTGCCCCCGCCACTGCCGCCAGAAACGCCGGTCCCTGGATAGGGCCGGCATGGACAACGTCGGGCGCGAGCGCATGAATGATTTTCTTCAATTTTGGTGCCTGTAACCTTAACCCTGCCCAACGCTGACGGATCGGCTCCCATTCAACGCACTTGATCCCCTCGGGCCAGCCGGTGACGTTACCCGCAAGGGACAACACAAATATCTCGTGCGGGGTCTGCGCCAGCGCGGCGGCAAAGCGCAGATCATGGGGAGTTTGGGCGTTGGTCAGGTAAAGGATGCGCATGGAATGAGGGGGTTATTCGCCGAGGTCCGTCCAGCGGATTTCTTTGCCGAAAGGCAGGTCCTTGAGGGCACGAGTGCCAATCACAGCCTGAACCTCCGCCGGCTTGATGGCTCCCGTAGTCGCCGGGCGCAGCACATCCAGCATCTCGCGGGTGATACGCTCGCCAGCTTTGATGTCCCTGCCAGCCCGCACGCAGCGCCGCTGAACAATTGACGTGTCCTTTTCGTTGGCGGTGATACTTTTATCCGCCGTCCCCAGCGCCATTTCGAGCTCGCGGGTGCGGTCAACCATCTCACGCCAGGTGAGCGGGGTCATGCTGAAGGGATGATCCGGACCGGTGCGGGTGGTGTCATCGGTGAAGTGCTTTTCGATCACCCGTGCGCCCAGGGCAACAGCCCCCAGCACCGTTGCATGCCCGTGGGTGTGGTCAGAAAGACCGAGCACCACCTGGGGAAACATGGTGTGGTAGGTATTCAAAACGCGCAGGTTGATGTGCTCAAAGTTGACCGGGCTGGCGGTGTAATTGGTGTTGCACTGCAGCAGCACCACCTGTGGATTGATCGCCAGCAGGGTGTGCACTGCCCGCTGCACATCGCCGATATCCGCAGCGCCGGAGGAAACGATGACGGGTTTGCCCTTGCGGGCAATGTATTCCAGCATCTCCATCCAGTCCACGTCGCCGGAACCGATCTTGTGAGCCGGGACAAAGGGATCCAGGTAATCCACGGCTTCGAAATCGTAAGGGGAGGAGAAATAGTCGATGCCCACCCGGTCGCATTCTTCCTTGAGCACCGGCGTCCAGTCAAAGGGGATGGAGGCGTCCGAATAGACCTGGAAGACAGACTTCTTCCAGTTCGCCTGGTGCGAAACCTGCCCCTTCATGGCGGTGAAACCATAATCCGAGACGATCTTAGCCGCGCGGAAATTTTGGAACTTGGCGGCATCTGCGCCGGCTTCTTTTGCCAGGCGGATGAGCATTTTTGCGCGTTCCAGGTCGCCATCATGATTCGCGGAAATATCCGCAATAAAGTAGGTGGGGTGGTTCTCTCCGATCGTGTGCTTGCCGATATTCACGTCCATCGAATCCTCCTTGCTGAACTTTTATGCCAGTGAGCGGATGAGCTGCGGAAAGCCGTGCCGGTACTGGTCATGGAATTTTGCCAATCCTTGTGCAAATTCAGGCAGCGGGTGACCCAGTGCCCCCGTCAGCTTTTGGGTGGAAAGGGTGAGGTTGGGTGAGCGGGCTGCTTTCAATCCGCCATCCGTCACCGATGCAGGATGAACCAACTTTTCGTCAAATCCAAATTGCCGGGCGATCGCCAATCCAAAATCGTATTTGGACATGCTTTGCGGCCCGACGCAGTGATACAAACCGGAAAGGTTTTTCTCTACCGCCTCAACCAGCGTGGCAGCCAGGTCCAGCACCATCATCGGGCAGAAGTGGATGTCGATGAAACCGTTGACATCCTTGCCCTCGGATAGGTTGTTCACAAAGAATTCCGCCAGGCTGCGGGTGCCGCTGATGCTCCAGCCGTAGAAGTTCACCCGGGCAACGAGGCTATCGGGGTTCGCCGCGAGCACCGCCCGTTCGCCATCCCGCTTGGTGCGGGCATAAACGCTGAGCGGTTTTGGCTTCTCGGTTTCTGAATAATCGCCCTTTTGCCCATCAAAGACCGCGTCGGTGGAAATGTGCACCATTTTTACATTAGCTTTTTTTGCCATTGCAGCAATTTCACCCGGTAGTTCAGCATTGACCTTCTGAGCATCATCCGGTCGTTTTTCGCAGTCATCCACATTGGCCATGGCAGCGCAGTGAAGAATGACCTCCGGTTGGAGCTCCTCAACCAGGCGTGGGAGGATACCCGGTTCGGTCAGGTCTGCCTGGCGCGTCTTGAAGTTGACCCATCCCAGCGGGTTGCGGTTATCCACGCCAGTCACCTGGTGCTTGCGGCCATCCACCGCCAGGGCAAAATTGAGCCCCAGCAGCCCGGATGCGCCGGTGACCATAAAGCGGCTCATCAGAGTTTCCCCGCCAGGTAATCGGCTTCGATGGGCGCGATAATCTTCTGAATCTGCGCCACATCCAGCCATTGGGTATTGGTATTCGAA
>JAYRQY010000171.1:0-1785 GCA_041910365.1 Anaerolineaceae bacterium
CCCTGGCGGAACAGAAAGCTGACTGGAGCCGCAACTTCCCTGTGCTGCTGGAAGCCTACGAGCATGCACTCGAACTCCACCGCGCTGGGAGGAGCCGCCCATGAGGACCGTAGCCATCATCCAGGCGCGCATGAGCTCCACGCGGCTGCCGGGAAAGGTGCTGCTGGATCTGGGCGGCCGGCCGGTGCTGGAACGCATGCTCGAGCGGGTGAAGCGCGCGAAAACAGTCTCCGAAACGGTGGTGGCTACCACCACAGAGGCTTCGGATGACCCCATTGTGGCGCTGTGCGAAGCAATGGGCACCCCCGTGTTCCGGGGCGGCCTGGCGGATGTACTCGACCGTTATTATCAATGCGCGCTGGCGTACCAGGCGGATGTTGTGGTGCGCCTTACCGGCGATTGTCCGCTCATCGATCCCGACCTTGTTGACGCCGTGGTGACGGCGCTGATTGGGGGCAAGTTGGATTTTGCCTGCAACCGCCTGCCGCCGCCGTTTGCCCGCACCTATCCGATCGGATTGGATGTGGAAGCCTGCACCTTTGCCGCGCTGAAAACCGCATGGCAGAGTGCCGCTGAAAAGCACGACCGGGAACACGTGATGCCTTACCTGTACGAAGTCCCCGGCAGGTTCAGGGTCGCCCAGTTGCAGCATGAGGTGGATTTTGGGCAAATGCGCTGGACGCTCGACACCCCTGAAGACCTGGCGCTGCTGCGGGAAGTGATTGCGCTGCTGAACGGACGTAATGATTTCTCATGGTTGGAAGTGCTGCAACTGTTTCAAAAGAACCCGGAACTGGCAAAGATCAATTCTGCGGTAAAACATAAGAGCCTTTACGACGTGGAGAAGAAATGAAGAAATTCTTTGGGGAATTAAAGCGTCTTTCCAATGGCATCCCTTTAAACTTGTGGACTGCAGCAATCCTTTCGGCTGTGCTTATCGGTCTGAGTTATGCCTTGTATCTTCCTTCATTGGGGTTTTACTTTGATGATTGGCCGCAAATGTATTCATTGGTAGTGGGAGGGGCGCAAGGGATCAAGGAATTCTACCTTTACGATTCAAGACCGCTTTGTGTTTGGCCTGAACTCCTGCTCTTTAAGGTTTGGGGAACCAATCCAATCCCCTGGCATCTGACCAATTATTTTGTTCATTGGTTAGCTTCTTTATCCATCTATTTCGTTTTTAAGGAACTATGGCCAACTAACAAGCGTGAACTGCTTTGGGGCATTCTTTTATTTGCTGTTTATCCGCTGTTCGATCAACAATCCGTTGCGCTAGTTTACTTGGCACCCAGGTTCTGTTTACTCTTCTTCTTCATTTCTGTCTACTTTATGATTCGTTTCGCCAAAGGGGGAAAAGGGAAATACCTGTTCCTGGCAATTTCGCTGATTCTTAATGCTGTAAATCTCTTTACGGTAGAATACCTGGTCGGCCTTGAATTGATCAGACCATTCATTTTGTTTTTCGTCTTTAGGAATCTTCAACGATCCATACCGATCAAACGTGCGCTCGTTCACTGGCTTCCGTATATAGGGCTGGTTATTGCATTGGCGATTTGGCGTTTACTGTTGGTTGAAAACTACCGGGGATTATCGGTATCCCTCTTAACTTCCCTGGTGTCTGCCCCGTTGTCAACGATGGGAAAACTCCTGGAATTTATCCTGAAGGATCTTATCTCAATAATTGTCACCGTTTGGTACCCGGCATTTAATGCAGCAATGATCGATCTTAATTCCCCAGTTCGCCTGGTGGCGATTGGAATTACTTTACTGGTTTTCATTGTACTA
>JAYRQY010000172.1:0-2642 GCA_041910365.1 Anaerolineaceae bacterium
CGAACTCACCATTGGTTCTTTCCTCATTCAGGGGAATGTGTGGAGCCCTGAAAAAGTCGATGCGGGTCTCTCTTTCCTCAAGAAATGTTCCCGCCTCATCATGCAGGATGTGCTCATCGAACAGCAGCACCCGGGGGCTGCTTTCCCCCGCCTTGAAGTGCCCTACGCGGTACTGTGCACCTTCCACCTGCAGTGCGGCTCTCTCCGCCTTGCCTGATCTCCCCACGCATACAAAAGCAACCCGGTCAGCACATGCCAACCGGGTATCCTCGAATCCATCATTTCGAGCGACTGCAGGGAGCGTGGTAATCTCCGTTAACATAAGCCAAGCCAGCCACCGGGTCGCTTAACGCCAAAGTCTAATATGTCAATTCCTGCGGATCGGCGTTCACCCGCCGCCTGAAGACCACATACGTCCACGCCTGGTACGCCAGCACAATGGGCACCATCACCGCGGCGATGATCGTCATCACTTTGAGCGTGTACGCCGAGGACGACGCGTTGTAGATGGTCAGGTTGCTTGCCGCCGTAGTGCTGGAGATCATCACGTTGGGGAAGAGCGCGATAAAGAAACTCGCCACCGTCATCACAATCGCCAGTCCGGTGAGCACAAACGCCCAGCCCTCGCGCCGGATGCCCGCGGTGATGCGCGCGCCGATGAGCGCAAAAACCGCCCCAAACGGGGCAATCACCACAATGGTTCCTTTGTTCCCAAAGGAGGTCGTGCCGGTCATCAGGTAGGTGAAGTATGCCCCCGCCAGCACCAGCCCTGCCATCCAGGCGGTCTGTCCGATCTTCTGCGCGCGCTCCTTCAAACTATCCATCAGTTTGAGCCCCAAAAAGGAGGCTCCATGCAGCAGGAACAGCGCTGCCACCGCCAGCCCCCCGAGGATTGCCATGGGGTTCAGCAGCGTCCAAAAAGTGCTGGTGTACATCTGCGTTCCGTCGATGGGCACGCCCTTCACCAGGTTGGTGAAGACAATGCCCAGCAGGAAGGGCGCCAGGAAGCTGCATACCGCTATGCCCCAGTCCCAGGCTTTGCGCCAAATTGGGCTTCCCACCTTGCTGCGGAACTCGAAAGCCACCCCGCGGAAGATGAGCGCAAGCAGCAGCAGGAACATGCCCAGGTAGAAGCCGCTGAACATGGTGGCATACCAGCCGGGAAAGGCCGCAAAGGTTGCCCCGCCTGCCACGATGAGCCACACCTCGTTGCCATCCCAGTGCGGTCCGATCGTATTGATCACGGCGCGGCGTTCGACATCCGTTTTGCCGACGAACGGCAACAGCATGCCAACGCCAAAATCAAAGCCTTCAAGGAAAAAGAAGCCGGCATAAAGCACTGCAATGAGCACAAACCACAGAATGTTGAGGTCCATCAGATGCCTCCTTCCGCTTCCGCCGGTTCATCCACCGGCACCGAATCCATCAGCCCTGCTGCCAATCCCTTGCGGGCATTGCGCGTCAGCAGGATCACATCAAACACCATCAGGATGGTATACGCCGCGATGAAACCCACCAGGCTGATGAGCACGCTGGTTGGGGTGAGCGTGGGAGAGACGGCGTCTTCGGTCTTCATCAAGCCGGTCACGATCCACGGTTGCCGTCCGTTCTCGGTGAGCAGCCAGCCGGCGGTGTTGGCCAGGTAGGGCAGCAGCGTGCCAAAGGTGAGCCAGCGCATGGCTTTGAGCCACTTGGCGGGGAACTTGCGCGCAAACAACAGCGCTGCAAGCGCCAACGCGGCCATTAAAAAGCCCAGCCCCACCATTACCCGGAACATCCAGTAATCCAGCGCCACCAGGGGCATGTAATCCCCCGGCCCATAAAGGTCTTCATAACGAGCCTGGACGTTATTCATCCCTTCCACTTCACCGCTGAACTTGAAATAATACAGAAAGCTCAACGCCTTGGGGATCTTGATCTCCCATGTCACCTGTTTGCCGGTCTTATCAAAGAGCGCGATCATCGACCAGTCTGCCGGGTCCTGCGTTTCGTAATGCGCCTCTGAAGCAGCGGCAGCCATTGGCTGCACCTCGCGCAGGAAGATCCCCTGCGCGTGCCCGGTGCCGATCACCAGCACGGTGGCGATCATCGCCACCACAGCCGCCAGGCGGAAGGAGATGCGGAAGGCATCCTCTTCCTGCTTCTTCACCAGGTGGTACACGCTGATGCCCATCATGAAGAAGGACGCCGTCACCAGCCCGGAGGAAATGGTATGCGCGAACAGGTACCATGCGCGCGGGTTTGTCAGCAGAGCGCCAAAATCCACCATTTGCGCCCGCCCGTTGACGATCTCGTAGCCCACCGGGCTTTGCATGAAGCCGTTCGCCAGCAGGATCCACAAGCCGCTCAGGTTACCGGCGAAAGCCACCAGCCACATCATGGTCACATGCACCTTTTTTGAGACCCGCTCCCAGCCGAAGATCCATACGCCAAGCAGGATGGATTCAAGGAAGAAAGCCATCAGTCCTTCGATTGCCAGCGGCGCGCCGAATACATCCCCCACGAAGCGGGAGTATTCCGACCAGTTCATCCCGAACTGGAATTCCATCACGATGCCAGTGACAACGCCCATGGCATAGTTGATGAGGAACAGCTTGCCGAAGAACTTGGCCAGTTTCTTGTAGGTTTCGTTCTTCTTCGCC
>JAYRQY010000173.1:0-8559 GCA_041910365.1 Anaerolineaceae bacterium
ATCAACTGAATTAGACCCATCCCGTTTCGCAAACATTCCAAAGCAAAAGTTCGACGGAAGTCATGAGGTGTAGCAACTGGTACACCAGCAGCCTTTGCTCGCCGGAGGAGCATTGTAGTCAATCCATGAGTGGTCAGTCTGCTTCCCTCACGGGTAACCCACAGGTAGTCCCGCCCAGTTCGAGATTGTCGGTGCCGCATATATCTCATGATATCTCGGCGGGTAGTTGGGCTCACGAATACAACCCGGTCTTTATTCCCTTTTCCGGCGATTATCTTGACCGCGCCGGTATCCATGTTCAAATCCATAATCCTCAGATTGCAAAATTCAGATACTCTTGCGCCGGTATCGATAAGTGCTCTAAGGATTGCAGTGTCTCTTAGCCCATGGAAGTCATGGCCGCAGGTGATCAACATTGAATTGACATCTGCAATCGGCACACCCTGAATTGGTTTGGAATTCAGTTTTGGAGGTTTGACTTTCCTCACGGGGTTTGGAATGGTTGCATCAGTCTCTACTTCGTACCAATTCAGGATGGAGCGGATGCACCGAAAATGTGCATGAACTCCTCCCGGATTATGGGTTTTTCCTAATTCAATGATGTATTGGCGAAGGAATGTTGCTGAGATCTCAGGAACCGTATTGATGTTATCCTTACTGCACCGATTGGAAAATACCGTGAGGATGTCACGGTAGAATTCAATGGTTCGGTCTGAAAGATTTCGGGATTTACGCTCGATCAGGAAGTTCCTGATTTCGTCCTTTATCGTGATTTTGACAGTTTCCTTTTCCATTTTTCTCCTCTACAAAACAAAAGTGTCGCATACGATGTTTGCTTGAAAACCACCATATATGACACCGTTGAGAAGAACCGGATAGGTAACTGCCTGAAGTCAGGCACTCTGTCCAATTGAGCTACGGGGGCGTACGAATCGATTATACCAAAACCTATTTCCCTGCCAGCGCTTTGAAAAATCCCAGTAGCTTCACTGATTGCCCCGTCAGCAGGTTCTGCGCGCGGAACAGCCTTGCTGTTGCCTGTACCAGCAGCCACGCGGTGCCCGCCAGCAGCCCTGCCGCCAGCGCAGTTTGCCAAAACGGGACGCTTGTCGCGGCCAGCCGCGTCATCATGCTCACCGGCGCAGTTAGCGGGAAAAGACTCAAAAAAACAGCCAGCGGACTATTCGGCGTGTTGATCATCACGCTGATAAAGATGAGCGGCACGATCATCGGCATGATCACCACCGTGGTCAGTTGCGACGCCTCGCGCACGTTTGGCACCAGTGCCCCAACGCCTGCCATCAGGCTGGCGTACACGGCGTACCCCAGCAGGAAGAACACAATTCCCCAGATGAGTACGCTTGGCGGGAGCTTAAATGCATCCCCGAGTGCGAACCGCTTGTTGGAGAACAGCAGCATCAAATACCCTGAACCCATCCAAACCACCGTCTGCAGCAATCCCGTCAACCCCAGCGCGATGATCTTCCCGGTGAGCATCTCGATCGGTTTCACCGAGGTCATCAGGATTTCGATGACCCGGTTTTCCTTTTCATTGGTGATGCTGTTAAGCATCAATGTGGATGACGAAAGAATGATGCCGTAAAACAGGAAGGTCACCAGATAGGGAAGGAAAAAGGTAAGCGGATTTCCGGCATCGCGGGTTTCTTCAGGAGCGAGGTTCACCACGGTAACATTCACCGGATCCTGCACCCGGTAAGCCAGTTGCAGGTCTTCATCCGTCAGCGCATACGCCACCAAAGCCTCCACCGGGCTTGATTCCATCGTTGCCCCAAGCGGATTGAAGTCTGGGCGCACATAAACCACTCTGCCGGTCTCCAAGAAATCGGCTTCGATGATGTAATAGGCGGTAATCGTTCCCTCACCCAGCGCTTTGCGGGCAGCATCTTCCGTCTCAAAACCAGTCAGCAATTCTTCATAACCAGGAGGGATGTCTTTCACCAGTCCGCTCACATCCACGAAACCTTCCAGCGATGTCACCGTTTTCGGGATCATCAACTCATTCAACAGGTCGGTGGGGTTGGCACCGGAGGATTTCTGGAAAGCGGAAATGACGGCTAAAATGATGCTTCCGATCAACGGCAGGAGGATCAGCGTGATCAGGAACGACCGCCGTGTGACAACATTCACCAATTCAGTCTTGAGTACCAGGAGTGTCTTTTTCATGCTGCCCCTGCCTTCAGCCTCGCAAAGGCTTCCTTCAGGCGGACCTTTTTGCCAAAACGCAGCATCCCCAGCCTGAACACCCGTCCGGCCAGCCACACAGCAAATACCGCCAGCAGGGTTAACATGCCAATCGAGAGGATCAATTGCCATGCCGGGATGGTGGTAAACACTGCCCGCATCGGCAATGCCAGGGGCGCGGTGAATGGGATCAGGCTCATCGCCACGGCAATCGATCCGTTGGGGTTGAACATGATGGCGGTCATAAACCAGTAGGGGATGACGATTGGGATGGTAAAGAATCCTGCCACCTGCTGGGCTTCCTTCATATCTGTGGCGGTGGCTCCCACCGCGCCCATTGCGGCGGCGATCATCACGAAAGCCGGCAGGAAGGTGGCAATAATGAGCAGCACATAAGAGAACGGGATTTCTGGAGGAGCTCCCATGGGGATTAGGTTGGGAAGAATCTTGAGCGCGACCCCGGTGAAAAAGATCCAAATGACCAGTTCAAACAATCCTACAGAAAGGTTGCCGATGATCTTGCCTGCCATCAACTGGCCGGGTGAGACGGAAGTGACCAGCACCTCCATCGTCCGGTTTTCCTTCTCCTCAACCACTGCCTGCAGAAGGTAACCGCCGCTGATGTTCACCGCGATGACGAACAGCAACCCGGCGATCATCGGCAGTAGGATGAAGGTCCAGTTTGCAACATCCAATTCCCGTTTGCCATCCATGGAGCGGATGATCATGTTCGTGCCTTCGGTCAAACGCTCAACAACGAGGGGGTCTTTTCCGCTGAGGAGGTTTAGTTTGAGGAAGTCATTGATATCATCTTCAATATTGATCCCGGTTTTTCCTTCAGAAACACGCGTCACTTCTCCGGTATCCATATAATTTTGCGAGAGCACCACGTACGCCTGGATTTCTTTTTGTGCTATCGCGGCTTTTGCGGATTGCTCATCAGGATATTCGATCATCACCACCGGTTCAAACAGCGCATTGTCCTCTTTGCTGAGCTGCAGGTGGAAGTGTAGAATCTTAAACTCATCCACGTAGCCCACAGGGGTCTTGTCATACTGGAGCCACACAGAAAGGAACGAAACCAGCCCGATGACCCCCACGAAGAGCGGCATGCTCAGGACGGCAAATATGAAGCGCTTGCGCAGTACGTGCCGCTTGAATTCATGCCAGCAGATCAACCAGGTTTTTTTCATTGCGGCTGCTCAGTCTTTACCACCTGGATAAAGATCTCATCCAGTGAGGGAATCGCCACTTCAAATTGCTCCATTTCAACACCCTGCTCCATCAGCGATTTCAACACCTGCTGTGAACTGCAGCCCTCGCACAGGTGCAGCAGGTAATGGTTGTTCTGCTTCACCACCTCTGTCACGCCGGTGATCGCAGCCGGCAGGGCATTCACCGGTCGGACGATCACGGATTGGCTCTTGTAATTTCGGCGGATATCTTGCAGTTTCCCATAGAGCATGGCCTTACCATTATTGATCAGCACGATCCGGTCAGCCAGTTCTTCCACCTGGTGCATCTGGTGGGTGCACATCACCACTGCCGTCCCTTTGTTGCGTTCCTCCCGCAGCAGGTCCTTGACCATCTGCGTGTTCACGGGATCCAGCGCGCTAAATGGCTCATCAATGATCACCAGCGAGGGCTCGTGGATCAGGGTGGTGATTAACTGTGCTTTTTGCTGCATGCCTTTGCTGAGTTCTTTCACTTTTTTCTTGCGCGCATCTGCCAGGTCAAACCGCTCCAGCGATTCTCCGACCTTTCGCTGCGCCTCTTTTTCATCCATGCCTTTCAGGGTTGCCAGGTAGACCAGGCAGCGGTCAAGCGGAATATCCTGGTACAAGCCGCGCTCCTCGGGCAGGTAGCCGATCTGGTTCTTTTTTTCCTCGGTCATGTTGCCGCCGAGCACACTCACCGAACCGGAATCAGGCTTGAAGATATCCAGGATGATGCGGATGGTGGTGGTTTTGCCGGCGCCGTTTGGTCCGAGCAGGCCAAAGATTTCGCCGTTCTCAACATCGAATGACACATCATCCACAGCCTTCAGGCTGCCAAAGTTTTTGGAAATATGGTTGATCTCGATTGCGGGCATGGGTGTCCTTTCAGAAAACAATAGCCATAATTATATACGAAAAAAACCACCCCCTGGTTCACCAAGGGGTGGAGGGAAGCAATGAAGGAATTTATTCTTTTGTGTATGGTTTGCCATCTGCTGCAGGCACATGCCCCTTGCCCACGAATCCTGCCAGCACGATCATGGTGATCAGATATGGTGCTGTCGACATCAGCGTGGAAGGGATGGAACTGCCGAGCAAAGAGAGTTTCGATCCGATCGAGTCGGCAAAACCAAACAACAGCCCTGCGCCCATCGCTCCAATTGGGCTGTAATTACCGAAGATCATCGCTGCCAGCCCGATGAAGCCTTTGCCAGCCGTCATCCCCTCGTCAAACCTTCCCACTGAGCCCAAAGTGTAAAAAGCGCCTGCAATGCCCGCCACAGTACCACCCAGCAGTACTGCCATGTAGCGCGTCTTGATTACGTTGATTCCCAGCGTATCGGCAGCCTTGGGGTGTTCACCAACGCTGCGCATGCGCAATCCCCAGCGGGTTGAGAAGAGCGCAACCTGGATGACGATCAGCAGGAAGAACATCAGGTACACAAAAAAGTTCGTGTTAAAGAGGATGGGTCCGAGCAGCGGGATCTTTGCCAGACCGGGCACCTCAAAACGGGTGAACATCAGTGGATTGTTCAGTTCCTGGTGAACTTGCAGGAATTTCTGCGAAATGAAAGCCGTCATACCCGCCGAGAAAATATTGATCACCGTGCCAGATATGATCTGGTCAATCTTGTACTTGATCGAAAGCACAGCGTGAAGCGCGGCAAGCAACACGGCTGAAAGCACACCGAACAACAATCCGAGCCACATGCTGTGAGTCACGCTCCCCATTAGTGCGCCAACCATCGCCGACATCAGCATCATGCCTTCTATGGCAATATTCACCACGCCGGCACGCTCGCAAAGGATTCCGGAGAAAGCCCCCAGCGTGATCGGAACTGCCAGCAGCACCGAACTGGATAGCATTCCTGCCAGGTTGAGCTGTTTGCCAGATGCCTGCCAGGTTAGGAAACTGAAAATGAAGAACATGAACGTCAGCCCGATCATTCCATTGGTAAACTTGCCAAACCCTCTGATCAGTTGGTAAATGCCGATTACCAGGCACAAGCCCGCCAATATCCACAGGGTCAGCCTTGATGGGACGATCCAGTCACCCATCTTGCCAATGGTAATTCCGCCCGGGGTCATCACGAACTTGGTTAGCGTGTCACTGGCGAGCTTGGAGGCAAACACAAAGAAAATGAACGCGGCAATAAGGATTTCGATGATCCCGGTGGAGATTCTCCGTAATCTTGAGATGTCGCTGATTCTGACGCGCTGAATGGTCGTAGATGTGGTGGCCATTATTTACCTCCTCCCCAGCTGCTCAATGTCACCGCAACGGCAGTATCTTCCTTCATCTGCTTCATACGGTAAATTGAACGGATGATCGCCGGGGCTGCCACAAAGATGAGGATCAGCGCCTGGATGATCGTGACAATATCAATGGGAATGGCGGAAACGACCATCATCCTGGTTGCGCCGTTCTTCAGCACGCCGAACAACAGTGCTGCTAAAATCACCCCAACCGGATGGCTGTTACCCAGCAGCGCCAGCGCAATGCTGTCGAAACCATAACCGGAGGAAAGCCCAATTGCCATGCTGTGGTTAACCGCCAGGATCTCATTGGCGCCGGCAAGCCCGGCTAATGCTCCGGATAATGCCATACCCAAGATGGTAGTGCGGGTAATGCTCAAACCGGCATACTTGGCTGCGCGTGGGTTGGTGCCGACGGTGCGAAGGTTCAAACCCCAGGTAGTTTTAAAGAGAACCCACCAGACGAGAAAAGCGATCGCTAAAGCCAGGAAGAAACCTGCATGAAACCGGATTGGTGTCTTGAAGAATTGCGGGATCTCAGCGGTTTTCTGAATGAGCGGGCTAACAGGCATACCGCCGGTGCCCGGTCGGCTCATCGGTCCGGTCAACAGATAAGTGGTTACTCGGTAGGCGATATAGTTCATCATGATGCAGTTGATGACCTCGTTGCCGCCGGTTGTCACCTTCAGGATGCCAGGAATAGACCCCCAAATCGCGCCGCCAAGCGCTCCAGCCAGGATCGCCAGCGGCAGATGAATATAAACCGGCAGCCCGGTCACAGCATATCCTACGTAGGTTGCCGCGGCAGCGCCCATAAACAACTGCCCTTCCACCCCGATGTTGAACAGCCCGGCGCGGAAGCCCAGGGCGCAGGCGAGGCCTGCAAAGATGTACGGTGTGCTTTGAACCAGGCTCTCAAGGAAAGGATTTACAGCGCTACGGATGGCCGCTGCGTCGCCTGATTTCAACGCGTTCATAATGTTCACCGGGTTTCCCAATGAGCCAGTGAGCAGCGCCAGGTAGGCAGTGCCGATCTCTTTAACTGCCTGTCCAAGCCCTTTGAAAATACCAGTCCCAAAAGCGGCATATACCGTCTCGCTTGTTGCTGCAATGAGTATCGCGCCAATGAACAATCCGGTGATGATTGCCAGTACCGGAATTTGGATCGTCTTCCAGAAACTCTTTTTTGGCTTGCTGGCTTTTGGATCTCCGCCAGTGACCTCCTGGAGGACAACCTTTCCCAGGTCTTGTTTCTCTAAGTTTTTCTTGTTCAATGGAGCACCTCGCTAGAAAGTGGTTTCCACAACTTTTTCACCCTTTTTGACCGTTTCGATCTTTTCAGGGATGATGCCAGCCATCAGGAGGCCGAGCGTTTCCTTGGTCACATCATCCGCGTTTACGGTGGCAATAATCTTGCCGCGGTACATGACGGCGATGCGGTCGGAGAGTTCAATGATCTCGTCCAGTTCGGGGGAGATCAGCAGCACTGCGCAGCCCTCATCCCGCTTTTGCACAATTCGTTTGTGGATATACTCGATGGAGCCAACGTCAAGTCCGCGCGTGGGTTGCGAAGCCACCAACAATTGGATCGGGCGCGAAAGCTCCCGCGCAATGATCACCTTTTGCTGGTTGCCGCCGGAAAGTGTTCCAACCGTGGTTAATGGGCTCGGTGTGCGGATGTCAAAATCTTCCACCAGCTTCACGGAGTTTTCCAGTATCTTATCGTATTGCAGCACCACCCCTTTTGCATAGGGTTCCTGGTAGTAGGTGCAAAGTACTAGGTTTTCTGCCACGGTGAAGGGCAGCACCAGCCCATCTGCCTGACGGTCTTCCGGCACATGCGCCGAGCCAAGTGCGGTGATCTTCCGGGGGGTCGCGTTGGTGATATTTGTTTCCCCAAAGACGACCTGACCTGAAATGGCTTTCCGTAATCCGGTGATAGCCTCCACCAGTTCTGTCTGCCCGTTGCCTTGCACCCCGGCTACTCCCAGTACCTGCCCTGCATGCACATCAAAGGAGACGTGGTCAACCACAACCTGTTTCATTTGGTCTGCGACCACCAGGTCTTTAACGGATAAGGTCACTTCCCCTGGGGCTTTTACTTGCTTTTCAACTACCAGGTTGATTGCCCTGCCGACCATCATTTCTGCCAGTTCATTCTTGTTTGCGGTTTTCGGGTCCGCCTGACCCACAACTTTTCCGCGCCGGATAACCAGGATGCGGTCTGCTACGTCCAGCACCTCGCGCAGTTTGTGGGTGATAAAAATAATGGATTTCCCCTGTTTTACCAGCGAGCGCATGATGGAGAACAATTCATCTGCTTCCTGCGGGGTCAGCACAGCGGTAGGTTCATCGAAAATGAGGATCTCTGCCTCGCGGTAGAGCAGTTTGATGATCTCTACCCGCTGTTGAACACCTACTGGCAGGTCCTCCACCCTATCATCCGGGTTCACTTCCAGCTTGTATTGGTGCGAAATTTCGCGAATCTTATCTGCGGTTTTGGGTCTGTCCAGAAAATCCCCCGCCTTCACCGGCTCCGAGCCGAGCATCACATTTTCAGTGACAGTAAAAACCGGGATGAGCATGAAATGTTGGTGAACCATGCCGATTCCGGTCTTAATTGCGTCTGTGGGGGAGTGAATGGTGACTTTCTTTTCGTTAACCAGGATCTCCCCTTCATCCGGTTGGTAAAGCCCGTATAGGATGTTCATCAGGGTGGATTTGCCTGCGCCATTTTCCCCAAGTAGTGCCAGGATTTCACCCTTTTTCAACGTTAGATCAATATGATCATTAGCCAACACACCCGGGAATTGCTTTGTGATCCCCTTAAGCTGCAGGATTGGAGCCATAGATACCCCATTTCTAATGATGGATTTTGTTCTCA
>JAYRQY010000174.1:0-5797 GCA_041910365.1 Anaerolineaceae bacterium
AGAATGACCCGGGCGGGCTGGGGAAATTGAGCAAATTCTGCCTGCGCTGCAAGGACCTTTGGGGCGGCAAGTGGAAGGGAGATAAACCTTCAACGATCGAGACCCTGCCGCTGCGCTACTCCCTGGAAAACCTGCTCAAGCAGACCACTCTCCCTGCAATCCGCAGGATCAACTCGCTCATCGGCATCGACGACCGCACGCTGGAGCCAACCCTGATCGACCTGGAACGCCAGGGTCCGCACATGGTCGTCATCGGGCAGCCGTTCTCCGGCAAGACCACCACCCTGCGCACCATGATCATTTCGACGGCGATCAACTATTCACCGGACGAGGTGATGATGATCCTGGTGGACTACTCGCGCAAACTTTGGAAAGGCAGCGACCGTTCGCTTAAGGATCTGCCGCATGTGGTGGATGCGATCGATAACGTTGACCAACTGAATGACCTGCTCGAGAACCTCAAGGTGGAGTGTGCTGATTTTGATGCGCATCCGAAACGGCGCAAGATAATGATCTTCATCGACAATTACGACGCCTTCTCGGATGACTCGCGCAAGAATTCGGCGTTCTTTGAAAATGCGTCAACACTGATCCGCAATTACCAGACGGCTGGCGTGTTTATGGTGATAGCCGGTTCGCTGGGCATCATGAGTTCGTCCGATGACCTGCGCAAAGTTTTTGCCGCTCCCAGTTTTGGGCTTGCGCTCAAGAGTTCAGATGCCGTGAGCAGGTTGAACGGCAAGTTCCCGCGCAGCCTGGCAGACGTGGACCTGCCAATGGGGCGGGCCTTCCTGGTGCGCTCCGGAATCACCAACATGCTCCAGGTGGCAACTCCTTATGCAAGCGACGAAGATATTGATGGCTCGATCGATCACTGGGTGAAGGTGATCAGAGACCAGTATCCCCAGACCAAGGCAGCATGGATGAGAAAGGGGGCTGGCGGGAAGGATTCAAAGGCGAAGAAGAAGGAAGCCGATGAAGCCGACATCAGTGAAGCCAAAGCCAAGGAAGAGGCGGAGTTAGCCAAGTATGATATCGATGGGCTGAGGAAGAAGATCATCGAGTTTGGGTTATCCGAATCCACCGTAAAACTGTTCACCAACAAGGACGTGGTCGAGAACGCCCGCGCCTTTGGCTTGCTGGACGAAGAGCAGAAGGGAGGTTAGCATGGATGAATATGTTGAGGTAAAAATTGATGTATTTGAACATACCGGGCAGCGTACCAAAATCCTGCGTAATCTCACCATCAGCGGATTGATGGATGAAATCTTTAAGGAATTCGATGATATCCCTTCTGAAAGCTCGACGAAGTATGCAGTTTATCTGAAGGGCACTCCCAAACCTTTGCGGTCAAATGCGACGATCACCGAACTGGATCTTCAACCCCAGGATGAACTGATCTTTGAATACCGCCATCAGAACATCCGCGAGCCGCTATTGCCCCAGGATTATGCATTTCTGACGGATGACATCACCGGAAGGAAGTATGACATCCAGTGGCAGCCTGCACTGATCGGAAGACCGACGGCGGAAGCGGATCACAACCTGATGCTGGCAGTGAATGTGGAATTGCTGCCCAAGGGGATGACGATCTCACGCAAACATGCCCAAATCACCTATTCAGACGAGAAATACTTTATTGAATCACTGGCGGAGAACAACCCGGTCTTTGTCAACCGCAGCGAGATGCCAACGGGAGCAATGTGGGAGATCAAGAACGGCGACCGGCTGACCTTTGGGCGTTATGATGTGACCCTGAACTTTATCACGCTGCCGCATACCAGCAAGCCTGAAGTCAAAGAAGTTAAACCACAGCCAGCGCCAACCCCAAAGCCCCAAAGTACCCCATCCCCCAGACCTGCGCAGGCAGCCCCGGCAGCGGTACCAGTTGCTTCCCAACCAGCGGCGCAGCCTGCCCAGCCTGGCGAAACTTCAATGGAACCTGGCGGAACAGCGCTCGACCTCGGTGCATCGCGGTACTCGTTCCTGATAATCGAAAAGGCAACCCTGCAAGGGGTGGTGGGACAACGGATCGATATGACGGCTTATCCGTTTATCATCGGGCGAACCCTGCCAACCCTCAATGTGGAAAAAGGCGTCTCACGCCAGCATGCTGAGATCAACTTTGAGCCGCAGACGGGAAAATTCACATTCAAAGACCTGGGCAGTACCAACGGCAGCAAGATCGAGGGGATCGAGGCTCAGGCGCAGGTTGCCTACGAACTCAGCAAGGGACATCACATCAGCCTTGGGCAGGACGTGGTAGTGCGGTTTGAAATGTAAGTAATGACGGAGTGTGAAAACCGCCGGATTTTACGTCCCGGCGGTTTTTTATTAAAAGAGTGGTTAATCAACTGTGAGCGTTTTGCTCAGGTTGCGCGGGAAGTCGGGGTCATAACCGCGGTGGATGGCCATGTAATACGAGAGCAATTGCACCGGGATGGTGAGCAGGAGCGAAGTGTACAGCGGGGATGCAGCAGGGATGGTAATGACGTCGCTGGCATTGGCGGTGAGGCGGGAATCTGCCTGGCCGATGGCAATGGCGCGGCCGCGGCGGCAGGTGACCTCGTTGATGCCGCTGACGATGAGGGGAATATCCTCCGGACCAGCCAGGAAGAGGATGGGGAAGCCATCATCCACGGCTGAAAGGGGACCGTGTTTGAACTCGGTGGAAAGCATCCCCTCGCAATGGGCATAGGTGATCTCTTTGAGCTTCAGCGCGCCTTCGAGAGCAATGGGGTAGGTGGCGCCGTAGCCGAGGCAATAGATATCGTTGCGGTTGTTGATGGATTTGGCAAGGGCTTCCATTTGCGGGGCGGTGACCCGGATTGTCTCTTCCATCAAGGCGGGTATGTTATCCAAATCGGCGAGGCTGCCGCCGCCCAACCGGGTGGCAAGGTAGAGGAAGGTGATCACCTGGTTGGTGAACGTCTTGGTGGCGGGCACGCTGATCTCGTAGCCGCATGCCAGCGGCAGCCAGGCAGCGGTAGCGCGGGTGAGTGTAGCGCCCACTACATTAGCCATGCCGAAACACGTCATGCCGGTTGCCTGGGCAGCCTGCAGGGCGTTGAGCACATCCTTGGTCTCCCCGGATTGGCTGACGAAGATCCCCACATCTTCCGCGGTGACAGCCGGCAGATACTGGGGGATGAATTGGGGGGCTAATACAGGGATGACGGCTTTGTGCGCCAGTTGGGCGAAATAGACAGAGCCGGCGAGGCAGGCATGGTAACTGGTGCCGCAGCCGATGAAATACACCTGGCGCGCGGAGCGGATCTTTTCAAGGATGGTAGGTACGTCTGAACTCTGGTTGAGAAGGTGCAGCACCTCACGTGCCACCTGGGGCTGTTCGTGAATTTCCTTGGTCATGAAGTGAGCGAACCCGCCTTTTTGCACCGAGTTCATCTCTTCGGTGACGAGCTCCGGTTCGCGCTGGAGCAGGTTGCCATCTTTGACGGAATGCAATTCCACGCGGTCAGCCCACAGGGTGATGATCTCGCCATCGTTGAGGCGGATGACTTTGCGGGTGAACGGCAAAATGGATGGGAGGTCAGAGGAAACGCAGGTGAAGCCCTCGCCGATGCCCACCACCAGGCCGGAGCCTTTCTTGATGGCATAGAGCTTGTCATCATTTATACGCCCGATGACAAAAGCATAATCGCCCAGCAGGTCGTTATATGCCAGGCGGATGGATTCGATGAAATCATTCCCCTTATTAATGTAGCGCTCCACGGCATGGACGCAGGATTCGCCGTCGTTTTGCGAGCGCACGGTCATGCCTTCGGCGATGAATTGCTCGCGCAGTTCCACGTTGTTAACCACGTTGCCGTTATGCGCGCCGACGAGATCGCCATCGGAATCGAGGTGCGGCTGGGAATTCACTTGAGAGGGGACTCCGAAGGTTGCCCAGCGCAACTGGGTGATGCCGCGCTGCCCTTTCATTTCGGCGATGTTGTACCGGGCTGCCACTTCATCCACGCGCCCCTTATCCTTGCGCAGGTCGATGGTGCTCCCGCTGAGCGTGGCAGCGCCGACCGAGTCATAGCCGCGGTAGGTGAGGCGGCGGGCAGCCTCGATGAGGATGGGACCGAGCGTTTGTTCCTTTTCAGTGACGATGCCGAAGATTCCGCACATATATAACCCTTTCGGAAGTAGATTCCAGTATATTGCCGGGTATATTATAAGGCAAGTTGGCATCCGCGGAATATGCCGGCGGAGGAATAAAGAATTGTGTTGGCAAAATTAGTAAAAATAATCTTATTCGGAAATCTGGCAACATTCATCCAACAAAAACGGAGTAAAGAATGGGTCTATATCCGGTCATTCCTGGATATATAGCTTGAAGGCAATATCGTCTGTGAAATCTGGAATTGACAGGGTGATCGTATTGCCGTTACGGGTAACTGTCGCTGAACTTAGTATGTCAGTCCCAGTCTTGGTATTATAAAAGTCCACTTTCCAATCGACGGCTGTTCCAGGAATGCTTATGGTTACAGTCTGATTGGATACCACTGGGAGTAAATTCCAATCCGGCGGTTCACAATAGACGTCACGGAACCAGCCGAGCACCATTTTCTCGTTTCCAACTACTGCACCAAAAATATTGGAGGAGACAGTGGATTTCAGGGGCTGGAAACCAGAAAAGTCAACGCCATCCGTGAAATTTACAACTGGCAGTTCAGTTTCAGCATATTCCTGCATGAATGCAATAGCCTCAGCGCGATCACTATTGGCGTAAATGTAATACCCATCATGGTCCCACAGTGCACGGGCATTCATCGCTCCAGAAACCATGCCTGCCCAAATCGCATGTTGGATGGCAATCTGAGCATTATCATTATGCACCATGGACCATAATCCGGATTCCCCGATCAGCACAGGTTTTTTGTACGTTGTAAGAAACTTGCGAACTTGAGAAATGAGGTCCCGGTCGAGCGTATCGCTGTAGGCATGGAGTTCGATAAAATCAAGCGAATCAAGGGTGTAATACTCTGTCCATTTACCTCCGCTTAAATAGACCCCAGCCAATGAAAGGGTTATTGGACGGTTTTCTGAGTCGGCCTCTTGGATAACCGCCATCGCTTTATTGGTGAAATAGATACCGGTCGCTTCATCAAGACTTCCTGTGGGATACATGTGGTCAATAGCACCTGAGGGGATATCGATTTCTGAAAAAATTTCCCAGGCGATGATGTTTTCTTGTCCTTGCCAGCGTTCTACTAAATTCCTCACCCATTCCATCCACTGCTTCTGAGCATCTGAATCCGGAATAAATAAATCTCCAGGGGAACCAACTGGACCCCCATTAGCCGAGTTCAACGGGTTATATTGCCATAATGGGCTACCCCAATCCGGGGTGCCATTATTCCAATCCGCCCACACGCCGAATACTGGAATAACGTAAATACCATCTGCCTGCGCCTGGTTAAAGAAATCATCCCAATTTTGCGCCCAGTTTTCATTGACGGACCAATCTTTGTTGATCCACGGATCAGACCACCAACCATGGGTTAAGTGAACCCTGATTATCCTGGTGCCGCCCTGGTGTGCCCAGGTTAATACAGTGTCAAAATCTTCACTGGTTTTGCCTGTTGGATTTCGGGAAAGCATAAAGGTTGGCGTCCCGTCAACGCTGAAATAGAATTCATCCGGTGAAAGGGTAACAGCCGGCAGGTGGGCGGGTGTGGCTGTGGGAGATGCGGTTGGCGGGGGGGATTTCAGTGGTGAGGTTGCCGTTGGTTTAAGGATTTGCGCAGGTGTACAACTCGAAAACACTAGACTCGATAAGATTGTTACA
>JAYRQY010000175.1:0-2005 GCA_041910365.1 Anaerolineaceae bacterium
GCGGGCAGGATTGCGTAAAAAAATCGGATGCCAAAAAGCGCTTGTTCGGTTTGAACTGCGTTGGGAATATATCCGAAGCCATCCAAGGCCCAACCCGGGATGGCAATTCCAAGGGCGACGGAAAGCTTGGACAAAAAATTGGAGATGCCGTTGTAGGTGCCTTCGCGCCGCTCACCGGTCATTTTTTCATCGTACTCGATCACATCGGGCAGCATGGCATTGGGGATCACCCATTGGGTTGAGAAACCAATTCCAAGCAGGACCGCAACGACATAGATCAAAGGAGTGGCGTGATTGGGCAGGAAAAAGAAAGCCAACAACAAGGTTAAGGAGACCGTCAACATGCCGAGCGCGTAGGTTGGTCCTTTGTTGATGCGATCGGAAAGAAGTTTGGCGGGGTAGAGGAAGAGCGCCATCGTCAGCAGGGAGAGGGTGAGGATTGTGGAGGTTTGATCAGCCATCCCCAACTGGTATTGAATGAGATACGGGAGCAGAGCCGACTGAGCGGTGAATGCAAAAGAGCCCAGCAAGAAAATGATCATGAGCAAGACAAACGGCTTATTCTTGAAACAAAGCATAATACCCTGGAACGGCGGGATGGAAGACGGCTCGCCCGCCAGCTCAGGATTTTCCTTGATAGAAAGGGCGGTGATTAGAAGGGTGACCATGGCGAGGGAACCGTAGAGGGCTGCGGTGGCGCTCCAGGCACCCTGGAGAGTCATGCCAGCCCCTTTGAACACACCGACCACAGACGTGATGACCGCCGCGCCAAGAATGTAACCCACCACGCTGGCAAGGCCACGATAAAGGACAATGTTGGAGCGCTCACGGTAGTCGCGGGTGACTTCTGCGGTCATGGCGTAATACGGGACGATTGCCAGGGTGACACAGGTGTCTTTTAACCAGAAGGTGCACAATACCGCGATGAAAGCGCTGACCCCAGTTAACCCGGTAGGTAGAGAGAACTGAAGCCAGGTTACCAGGGCCAGCGGGACGGCGGTCACCAGCAAGTAGATTCGCCGCCGTCCAAAGCGGGAACGCGTGCGGTCTGACCAGTAGCCGAAGAGCGGGTCGTTGATGGCGTCCCAGGTGAGTTTGCCAAACAACAAGGCGCTGCCGGCGATCGCCGGATTGACCCCGGCAACATCCGTGAGATAAAAAAGCAGGAAGAAATCCGCGAACGAACGCAGGGTCATGAAACCCAGGTCAGCGAGGGCAAAACGAAATTTAAAACCAGGAGTGAGTATCTGATTCAAGGCACAGCTTCCTTTCATGATTCGTATGCCAATACCTTACGATACGATCATAGCTGGAATTTGTGCGCTTGTCGTCAAAAATTATAAATTTTGACCTTTTGGTTCAGCTTTTGCCTGTTTTCGATATCCCGAGGGCGTCAGCCCGGTCTGGTTTTTGAAGATTAGATTGAAGGATTGTTTTGACCCAAAGCCCACTTCGAACCCGATCATCAGGGTGCTTTTATCGTGCGAACTCGCCAACAAGCGCTTGGCTTCTTCCACCCGGTACTGATTGACGTAACTGGAGAAATTCATCCCGAGGCAGTCGTTGACAAACTCAGATAGCTGGTGGGGGGTGATGTAGAGCAGCGCTGCCACATCTTCCAGTTTGAGGTCGTCATGGCAATAGATCTTTTCGTGCTCCATCAATTCCTGCAAGCGTTGCATGATTTTCTCGCGGCTCAGGCCTTCGAGTAAGGATTTCTTGTACTTTTTCTGCCGCTCTTCGCGGGCAACCAGTTGATAGAAATGCGGATAGCGGTTTTCAAAGAGCAGGTAAGTGATCCCAGCGACGCCCGTGAGGAGGATGCCGAGAAACATGAGACCTGATTTGACAAAGAAAAAACCGCCAGCAATCAAGCCAATGTTGAGCATGTACAGGAAAATGATGGCGCTGGACATTAACACCGGCTCTCGGGTTTCTTTAACGCTGACAAATCCAAGTTCCATTTTTAACAATATCGCGTATTGAATCAGCGAAACGATCGCAC
>JAYRQY010000176.1:0-6998 GCA_041910365.1 Anaerolineaceae bacterium
CGAAGCCACATCCGTCACCAGGGTCACGAGTTCGCCAAAATCGCGCGTATCCGAGGTGATGCGGGAAACAATCTTGCCGGAGGGGAATTCATCGTAGAACGAGAGGTCATGCTCCACCGAGGCAGAATAGGCATCGATGGCCAGGGCGGCCACCACCTCGGCAACGGTCACCGCCATCAGGCGGCGCAATGCCCACGAGAAGAACCACATCAACAGCCCAAGCGCAAGCACCGCACCACTGACCGCAAGCAGCTGCCAGAGTTCGGGGAGTCCCTCCAGCAATCCCACCCCGCGCGAAACGATGATCGGCAGCAGCGAACCCGCGCCGGCGAGGAGCAGGGTCAACAAGCTCACCCCCAGCAGGCGCTTCCATTGCGGTGTGAAATAGCGGATGATGCGTTTGAAGAGCACCTTGTCTGCATAGGTGCGGTCGTATTTTTCTGCGTCCAGTCCGTCAAAAAAGCCCATGGTTCCTTAAAATCCGAGAGTGGAGAGTCGAGAGCCGAGAATCGGGGGAACTTCTTTACGGTTCTCGATTTTCGAGTCTCGTTTCTCAATCATTAAAGATCCTCCGATACGCCTCACTGGTCTTCAGCAGTTCTTCGTGCGTGCCAGAGGCCGAGAGTTTACCGCCGCGGATCACCAATATCAAGTCCGCCCAGCGGATCTGCGAGAGACGGTGGGTGATGATGAAGGTCGTGCGGCCACGGGCGGCTGCATAAATGGCCTGCTGAATCTTGTCCTCGGTAGCAGAGTCGATGGCGCTGGTGGAATCATCAAGCATGAGGATGCGCGGGTCTGTGAGGAAGGCGCGCGCCAATGCCAGGCGCTGACGCTGCCCGCCCGAAAGGGTGACACCGCGTTCACCGATGATGGTGTTGTAGCCATCTCCAAAGGTAATGATAAATTCGTGCGCCTGGGCTGCCCTGGCAGCGGCTTCGATTTCCTCCTGCGTGGCACCCGGTTTGCCAAAGGCGATATTTTCGGCAATGCTTCGTGAAAAGAGGAAGACATCCTGTTCGATGATGGAGATACTGCGGCGCAGCGTCTCCAGGTTCCAGTTGCGCACATCATGGCCATCCACCAGCACCTGCCCGCAACTCACATCATAGGTGCGGTTGACCAGGCGCGCCAGCGAGGTCTTACCTGAGCCGGTCTGCCCCACAATGGCCACCGTTTGCCCTGGTTTCACTTTAAAGGAAACATGCTCCAACACGGGGTCACCGTTATCGTAATGGAAGCACACATCGCGGAATTCCACCTCGCCTTTCATCGGCTGGGAATACCCCGCAGCATTCTGGTCAAGGTTGTTTTCGCGGTTCATCAGTTCAAGAATGCGCTTGGCTCCCGCCAGTCCCAGGGAGATGCGCGAATATGCCCACAAAGAAGCGAAGGTGGGAAAATCCAGCATCAGCAGTAGCCCAAAATAACCCACCACTGCGCCAAGGTCGATGCTGCCGGCACGGAAGAGGAGCAGCGCATGCAGCAACCCTGCAGCCAGGGCGATCCCATACAGCATCAGCGGCAGGAACTGGGCTTCCTTTCTACCCTGCGCCACTGCGGCGGCTTTGTAGCGGGCGACATTCTCTTTAAAGAGGCTGATCTCGCCAGATTCCTGCGCCGAACCTTTCACCGTTTCCACGCCATCCAGCGATTCCGCCAGGCGGATGTTGAGCGCACCGAAGGACTCGCGCACTTCTTCGGTCACGGGGGAAAGTCCGCGCATGTAAATGCGCAGGAGGATGAAGTAGAGCACAATGAACACGCCCGGGACGATCATCAATTGCGCTGAATAACGGAGCGCTGCAAAAAATGGGAAAAATAAGAACGTGGCAGACCCAATGACCATGTTTAATCCCGGGCTGAAGAGGAAATTCACCTCGCGCACGTCGTTGGTGGCGCGCGCCATTGTATCGCCCACCGGCTGCAAATTGTGAAAGGTCATTGATTTGCCGATGAGGCTGGTGTAGAGCTCGCGGCGCACATTGCGTTCCACCTTTTGCGAGGCGAACTCAAAACCAAAGTTCCGCGCAAACTGAAGCAAGCCGCGCCCTGCAGCGCATGCCAGGATGATGAGGGTGATGTGGACGAGTGCTGGCTTGTCAAATACCGGCGCTACCACCAGGTTGAAGGCATTGCCCACCTGCACCTGGATGATGGTGAGCAGGCCGGCGTTCCCAAGAGCACCGATGACCGCGGAGAGCAGGATCGGCCATTGGCGCAAGGAATGGCTCATCACCCAGCGTGCTGGGGTGCGGCGGTCGGTGGGGTATTGCTGTGGCAGGGTGAACTCGGCAGATTCGATGGTCATAGGCGTGAAACTTTAGTGTATCACCAATTGAGGGATAACTACTCTGAGCAAACCTCCGGAATCAGGTAAATTCTGGGAGAACGAACCGTCTCCGACAGGAGTTAAGCATGTCTCCGGGAGTCTGTACTTGACTCCCGGAGTATGAACTAGAACAAACTCCCGGAATCAAGATCAGATTCCGGGAGACGGATTTGTTGTCCCTCCGGTAGTATGGGCTTTTGGCTCCCGGAGTTTGCACTAATCTAATTCAAGTGCATACTCCAGGAATCAACCAACGATTCCGGGAGACAATTCCGATTGAATTTCTTTCGTGTATTTCGTGGTTATTAACTTAAATATACAAGTCGCGCTTGTTGTACGCCAGGTACGCCGCAACCATGCACACTAGGATGATCCCAGCGGAAATGAGCAGGAAAGTGCCATCCATATTGCCGTCCCGCAGCATGGCGGCGGCATCAAAATACTTGAACGGCGAGAAATACTTGAGAAAATCCAATTTCTCCTGCATCCCCGAAATGACGGATAAAAAGTAAGTGGTCAGAATGATGCCAATGGCGGTTGAGCCTGAGAATTTATACTGTTTCAAGGCGCAGCCGAGCAGCAATCCCACTGCCAGGAAGATCAACTCGATCATGAACATCCCCTGCATTTCAAGCGCGAGGAAATCCTTGAATGCCTGGTCGGGGTTGTAGGTTTGCACTGCCAGCAACGAAACCCCCCAGGTGATGAGCACATACAGTGCACAGTTCACCAGGGCTGCCAGTGCCTTGGCGGTGATGACCCTGGTGCGCGATACCGGGAGCACCAGCGAAAACTCGACCGTCTTGTTGCGCTCTTCCTTGGAGATGATATCGCTTCCCCACATGGCTGCTGCCATGGCTCCCATCAATCCAAAATAGGCAAACATCAGTCCGTAGAATCCCAGCAGGGTGGTCAGGTTGAACGCGTGCATGCTGAAGGCATCGATCATTGCCTTGGGCATGGACTCAATTATGGCGAGCATGGAAGGATCACCATAATATGCTGAGAATTTTGCCACCGCAACCACGATCAACAACACCAGCACCACGCTCCAGATTGCCAGCGATTTTAGATTTGCTTTAAGTTCCCGGAAAAAAATATTCAAGTTGAGCCTCCTTATGATACCGCGTGAATATCGCGGCGGAGATAAAGCCAACAGCCGAGTGCCAGTGATACCACGGTGACGGCGACATTAAAAAGCACAAGGCGCGTGTCATAGGAGGCATGTTGGACGATGTACACGGGGTCAAACTGCTTGAATGGTGTGATGTATTCCAATTTGACATCGCCGAAAACGCCGCTGAAGGCATTCAGCACATAAGCGCCAAATGCCAACCCCAGCGAGAAGGGGGTCACGTTATGCACCTTTTTGACGAGCAGAGAGATCAATACTCCCACGCCCAGAAAGAAAAGCTGAAAAATGATCATACTTAAAAGCAGCAGCCACAGCGTAGGGGCATCATAGGTCGGTTCGCCGGCTATTGCCGCGATTGCCGCAAAAATTGCCAGGCTGACGATGATATCTGTGAGCAGCAGGCTGCAGATTGCCGCCACAAGCTTGCTGGTGAAGATGCCAAATCGGCTGACCGGCCGGGTGAGCAGGAAATCCGCTGTCTTTTCGGTCTCCTCGATCGAGACGAGCCCAAAGCCGAAATTGCCCGCCTGGATGGACAGGCACAACTGTACGAAAACGAACAACAGGGTCATGAAGCCCAGGACGGTGGACATATCGATCTTCCCCAGGCCAAAGGCCTCGCGTAATTCCTTGGGAAATTTTGCCACCAATTCATTGAATACATTCGCATCTTCGGCAAATGTTGGGAAAATGGAGAAGAAGAATAGGACCAGTGCCGTGATCGACACCGACCAGATGATCACCGAGCGTAAACGAAAACGAAATTCATGCTGGAAAATATTTATGCTCATGGCGCTGCCTATTCGTAGTAGTGCATGAAGATTTCTTCCAATGTGGGTTCTTCAATCGTCACATCGTTTGGCTTGAGCCTGGAGATGGCGGGCAGTAATGAGTTGATGTCCCCTTTGAAGAAGAAACTCATCGAGCCATTTTCAGCCTGGAGGTTGGTCACGCCCTGAAGTTCCATTGACGAAGCGGTCAGGCCTTCTGCAGAAACACGCACCTTTTTGTAGTTGTTCTGCTGCAGGGAGCGGATGTCAGAGATCTCCACGATTTTTCCTTCGCGGATGATCCCCACGCGTGTGCACAAGCGCTGCACCTCGCCTAAAATATGCGAGGAGAAGAAGACGGTTACGCCGCGTTTGTTCTCTTCGCGGATGAGATCAAAGAACTTGCGCTGCATCAGGGGGTCAAGACCGGTGGTAGGTTCATCGAGCAGCAGCAGTTTGGGGCTGTGCAGCAATCCCTGCACGATTCCGACCTTCTTCTTATTGCCATAAGAGAGATCACTGATCTTGCGGTTCATTTCCAATTCCATCAGCTCGGATAGATATTTAATACGCTGGCTGTGGTCACCCGGGAAAAAGCTGGCAGAATACTTTAAAAGATCTTTCACCTTCATGCCTTCGTAATAAAAGACCTCCGAAGGAAGGTAGCCGATGTCCCGGCGGATTTCCGGTCCGTGGCTGGTAACGTCTTTACCGAAGATACTTGCGCTGCCGCTGGTGCGGTGGATAAGGGAAAGGAGCAGGCGGATGGTGGTTGACTTGCCTGCGCCGTTGGGTCCGATGAACCCAAAGATCTCCCCCTCTTCAACATTGAAGGAGACATCCACGATGCCGCGGGATTTACCGTAATATTTCGTCAGTTGGTTTACTTCAATAATGCCCATAGATTTGCTCCGGATTGCTTTGAGTTGATGATTCCTGACACATTTTCAGCGTAAACGCACGCTTTATATATTACTCCTATTCCAGGTTAATGGCATAAGGAGCACTGAACTGTAAGGAGTCTGACTCTTAGGGGCGTCAGTTTTGGCTAATTGTGACTTGTAGAACGATGGGTTTGTATATTAGAGATAGTGCTGTGGTTTGATCACCGGAAGGGGACCGGTGCCCGGCAGGGTGGTTGAATATTCCGGGATCCACTTGGATACTTTATTACGCCCGGTGCGTTTGGATGCATACAACGCCAGGTCTGAGCGGTCGAGCAGCTCTTCCAGGTTGCGGCAGCTATCATCCAGGCTGACCACACCGAGGCTTATGGTGACCGACATGTTGCCAACCCGGGTGGGCAGGGTGGCATCTGAGGTGCTCACGCGCAGCCGTTCGGCAGTGCGGATGGCTTCCTCAACGGAGGTTTCAGGTAGAAGAGCAACGAACTCCTCGCCGCCATAACGCGCGAGGGTATCTGCATTACGCAGGCTTCCTTTGATCACATGTGCCAATCCCTGCAGTACCTTGTCGCCGATGGCATGGCCATAGGTATCATTCACCTTTTTAAAGTGGTCAATATCCATCATCACCACGCTCAGCGGACGCTGGTACCTTCTGGAGCGATCGAATTCCTGTGAGGCGATGTCATAGAACTTGCGCCGATTATATAACCCGGTGAGGTCATCCGTGATTGCCATGCTCTGGATGGTTCCGAACAAGCGTGCGTTTTCGATGGCGACGGCGATGTTGGATGCCAGCAGTTCCAGCGCTTCCACATCATCTGGGCCGTACATGTTTGGCGTGTAACTCTGCGCCGATAGCACGCCGATCACGCCTGTGCCGGCTTTTAGAGGCACAATCACGATGGATTGCGAGATCTCTTCCTCTTCTATGTTACCCACGACGATCGCCCCGGTTGTCGCCACCTCTTCCATGGTGAAGGAGTGGAATAGCAGTGGTTTGCCATCTTTCACCACCTTGCCGAACAATCCTTTTTCCACCCCGCGGCTTTCCAACTCAACGGGTACTTCACGATCCATGATGAAAACGTCATTGATCAACCCTTTTTCGCGATCCACCAAAGCGATGCTGAAGTATTCGGTCTTCATCAGCTTCTTAACAGCTGCATAGATCTCCGGGTACATCTCTTCCAGTTTCATCTTGGTGATGATGGATTGCCCGAATTCATACAGCGTCTTAAACCTGGCGGCTGAGCCGACCTCGCGTGTGTACAAGCGCGTATTCTCAAGCGCAATAGACACCTGGGCAGCGAAGGCAGTCACCAGGCGCACATGGTCGGCACTGAACTTGTTGAAGTCGTGCGCATCCAGGGAGAGGATGCCGATTGGCTTGCCCTGAATGGTGAGAGGTGCCCCCAGCCAGCTGCAAATGGCATGTTCCGATTCCGGGATTTGGGGAAAATCCGGGAATTCCTGCATCATGTTGTTGACGGTCAGCGGCATATTTTCTTTGAAAACAACAGCGCCGGGATTGGTTAGTTCCAATGAGTAACTTAGCCCCAGCACCCGGCTGACCTCTTTGAACCCGCGCCCGCCTACGATGACGAGTTTCTCATTCAGATGCATCAGAACGGAAGCGCTGTCGTAGGGAACCACATAAGATAATTGCTCCAGGATGCGGTCAATGGCTTCGTTTTGATCCAACGTGGCGGTAACGACCGTGCCCGCCCTGGATAGTTTCTCGGCTTCATCGGCACGCTTCTTGGCATCCTGGAACAACCGCGCATTCTGGATGGCGATGATGGCTTGCTGGGCGAAGGATTCCAGCAGGCGGATATCATCTTTGTTGAAGCTGC
>JAYRQY010000177.1:0-7208 GCA_041910365.1 Anaerolineaceae bacterium
ACCCACCTTGACATGCCTAAAAAGCACCTGGTGCTGGCTGAAGCGATCGTTGGTGACATCGACAAACTGAAGAACAAACGTGCCTGGATCTGCATCATGCCCATCCCCTTCAAGGAAGTTGAGACTGCCTGGAGCCGTGTGTTCGCCTGGACAGCCCCTGACGGGATGAGCGAGGATGATTTCTTCGCCACCATGAAGAAATCCAACATGATCGACATGACCGTACCGTTCAGCGTGCAGACCCCGCAGTGGCTGAACTATGTGCCCCTGAGCGTGACCTACACCAAGCGCGTTGGCGGACAGTACTTTGGCATGGGCCGCAACGGCTCCGTCTGCAATGCCTCCATCCACCTGGGCACCCACATGGATGGCGAGAAGCACTTCTACCCCAACGGCCGCACCATCGGCCAGGTACCCCTGAAAGACTGGGTTGGCCCCGGCGTCATCGCAGATATCTCCAATATCGTCAGTGATTCCAGCGTGTACACCCCGCAGATGATCATGGACCAGGTGGAAGTGAAAGAAGGCGACATCCTCATCATCAAGACCGGTTGGAATAAGTTCGGCTGGAACAGCAAGGACTCTGACGAGTTCCGCTACATGGTCAAGCACCCGGGTCCCTCACCCGATTTCTCCGCCTGGGCGATCAAGATGAAGATCAAGTGGATCGGCGTGGATGCCGTCTCGGCAGATCACCCGATGAACACCATCATGCGCATCTGGCACCCCAAGACCTTCGCAGAAGCCAATGCCAAACTGATCAAGGATTTCGGCAAGGATTGGGATCAGCTTTATCCGCTCAAGGACTTCTACCAGGATATGCACCTCAACCTGTTCCCGCACCATATTGTGCATGCTGAGAACCTGGCTGGCCAACTAGCCACCGCCAAGAGCGGCCGCTATTACATCGGCTGCTACCTGCAGAAAGCCATGGAAGCCGAATCGATGTGGGGGCGCTTCGTCGCTTTCAAAGAGTAAACTCAGTTCTCTAAACCCTTAAGGGAAAGAATACTTTCCCTTAAGGGTTTCTTATTTCATTAATTGCAATTATCCTTTACAATTAAGTTCTACCCAAAAGTTGGAAAACCTCGTTACATCAGGAGGCAAAGCTAAAATGAAGCCAATTAAGTTCGATTATTACGCTCCATTAAGTGTGACCGAAGCACTGGATACGCTGGCTGAACTTGGCTACAACGGCAAGGTGATTGCCGGCGGTCAGAGCCTGGTGGCTGCAATGAACTTCCGCATGGCCAGGCCTGCCGCCCTGGTTGACCTGAACCGTATCCCGGAACTTTCTTACATCAAGCCAACTGCCGATGGCGGACTTGCCATTGGCACAATGACCCGGGTGAACACCGTGGAATACAGTGCTGAAGTTGCCGCCCGATTCCCGCTGTTACCCGAGGTTGCCAAATTTATTGCCCATCCGGCCATCCGCCGGCGCGGCACCTTTGGCGGCGCCATTGCCCATGCCGACCCCGCCGGCCAGCTGCCGAGCATTGCCGTGGCGATGGACGCAAACGTGTTGATCCGCGGCAAAGGCAAAGAACGCTGGGTGAAAGCCCCCGAACTCATCATTGGACCGTTTATGACCACCATTGAACCGGATGAGATGCTGGCGGAAGTGGTGCTCTCCCCCAACCCGCCGCATACCGGCAGCAATTACATGCAGGTCTCCCGCCAGAACGGCGGCTACGCCCAGGCGGCTGTTGCCAGCATTGTCACCCTGGACGGCGAAAAAGTGAAAAATATCCGCCTGGTGCTGATGAGCGTGGGTGAAGTTCCCATTCTCTCGCAAAAGGCGTCTGAAATCCTGGTTGGCGAAACGCCCACCGCAGAAGCGCTGAAAGCAGTGGCAGAAGCCTGTGCAACTTCCGAAATCGACCCTGCCACTGATATCCATGCCACGGCGGATTACCGCCGTACCCTCATCCGCACGCTGGTTGGTCGCTCATTGACCCAATCCATTGCGCGTGCCAAAAAAGGAGGCTAATATGACCAAACTCTTCCCCGTCTCTGTGACAGTTAACGGTAAAGTGTACGAACGGGAAGTGGAAGCGCGTATGCTATTGAGCGACTTCCTGCGCCACGAACTGGGGCTGATGGGAACTCACGTGGGCTGCGAACATGGAATTTGCGGCGCATGCACTATCATCTTCGATGGTGAAGCGGTGCGCTCCTGCCTGATGTTCGCGGTCCAGGCATCCGGGCACGAGATCCGCACGGTGGAATCGCTGGGGACACCCGAAGCGCTGCACCCGCTGCAGCAGGCGTTCACCGACAAGCATGCCCTGCAATGCGGTTTCTGCACCCCGGGTTTCCTGATGACGCTGGTTCCGTACCTGGAACAACACCCGCATCCCACCCCGGAAGAAGCCCGCGAAGCCATTGACGGCAATATCTGCCGGTGCACAGGATATGAGAAGATCGTGGAAGCCGTGATCGACGCGGCTGACAAGATGTCTCATAAGCAGTAGAGAGAGGTGAACTGTGACTGGAAAATATTTCGGACAACCCATCAAGCGCCTGGAAGATAAGTATCTGCTTACTGGCAATGCTAAGTTTATTGATGATATCGAGATTCCTGGCATGCTGCATGCCGCATTCCTGCGCAGCGACTTCGCGCATGGGTACATAAAGACACTGGACGTCACAGAAGCCCGCAAGCACCCGGGCGTGGTGGCGGTATATACCGCTGATGACTTTGGCGATTACTGGAAGATCGGCCCGCTGCAAGTGCCGCCGCCTTTTGCCATCAAGGACGCCAAGTTCAATGCCCGCCCGCTCCCGCCCATCGCCAAGGGCAAGATCCGCTTCTCGGGAGAACCCCTGGCAGTGGTGATCGCTGAATCGCGTTATATCGCCGAGGATGCCCTCGAAGATATTGTGCTGGATGTGGAAATGCTGCCAGCGGTTTGCAATCTCGAAAAGGCATGGGAAGATACTTCAGTGCTCATCCATGAAGACCTCCCATCCAATATCGCAGCGCACGTAAGGCAGGAAGCAGGAAATTACGATGAAGCCAAAAAGAAAGCGGATGTCGTCATTGCCAAGCGCATCCTCGTGGAACATGTGGCTGCCGCTGCAATGGAAAACCGCGGCTTCGTGGTAAATTGGGACGAACGCAACCAGGAACTGACGGTTTGGGCAACCACCCAGTCTCCGCTCACCATCCGGGGGACAATGGCGCGCGCGCTTGGCCTTGCCGAAAGCCAGGTGCATGTGATCACGCCCTATATCGGCGGTGGTTTTGGACCTAAAGTGATGAGCTCACAGGCAGATGATGTGCTGCTGCCCTGGATCTCCAAGAAACTTCAACGGCCCATCAAGTGGCTGGAAGACCGCCGCGAAAACTTTTTGGCAACGACCTCCGAACGAGACCAGGTGCACCATTGCGAGCTTGCGCTCAAGAAAGACGGCACCATCCTGGGGCTCAAAGATGTCTTTTATCACAACACCGGCGCTTATGATCCCTACGGGATGACCGTTCCGTTGAACACACAAACCCACACGGTGAGCAACTACCGTGTACCCAATTACGCCACCGAAATCCGCATGGTGTTCACCAACCAGATGGTGGTGACCCCGGTGCGCGGTGCAGGGCGCTCTGAAGGCGTGTTCGTGATGGAGCGCATGATGGACTTCGCTGCCCGCAAATTGGGAATGGACCCGGCGGAGATCAGGCGCAAGAACCTGCTCAAACCCGAAGAATTCCCACTGAAAACCGGCATCCTCGGGCAGGATTTTGTGGAAGGTGTGCTGGACAGCGGAGATTACCTGGATAACTTTGAAAAATGCCTGAAAATGGTGGATTACGATAAATTCCGCAAGGAGATCCAACCACAGGCGCGCAAGGAAGGCAAACGGCTGGGTATTGGCGTGGTGGCGTTCACCGAAGGTACCGCGGTAGGACCCTACGAGGGCTGCCGCATCACCGTGAGCACCAACGGTAAAGTAAGCATGGCCACGGGATACAGTTCGCAAGGACAGGGGCACTTCACCGTCTTTGCGCAGATCATCGCCGATGCGCTGAATGTAAAGGTTGAAGATGTGAAGGTCATCACCGGCGATACCGGGCACTTTGCCTGGGGCGCGGGAACTTTTGCCAGCCGCGGCGCCACCCTGGTGGGCACTGCCACTTACCTGGCTGCCCAAAAAGTGCGCGCCAAGATCTTTGCCACCGCCAGCAAGGTGTTGGGCGTGCCGGAAGACCAGGTGGAATTGTGCACAGGCAGCGTCTGTGTGAAGGGGCAGCCTGAAAAGAGTATCTCTCTTGGAGAACTGGCAGGCCGGGCTAACCCGATGCGCGGCGTGGTGGAACCCGGGGTGGAACCCGGACTGGAAGCCACTGCTTACTACGGTCCACCTCATGGCGCCACCGGTTCAGGCGCCTGCGCGGTGATCGTCAGCGTTGACCCTGAGACCTACAAGCCCAAGATCGAACGTTTCGTCATCGTCCACGATTGCGGTGAAGTGATCAACCCCCTGCTGCTCGACGGACAGATCCAGGGCGGCGTCTCGATGGGCATTGGCAACACGCTCTACGAACGGCTGGTTTACGATGAGAATGGTCAGTTGTTGACCGCGTCATTCATGGATTACTTGATGCCGCAAGCCACAGACATGCCCGCCAGGATCGAGATGGGGCACAATCATACCAAGAGCCCGCTCAACCCGCTGGGCATCAAAGGCGTTGGTGAAGCCGGCGCTTTGCCCCCAGGTCCGGCAATTGCCCAGGCCTTGGAAGATGCCTACAGTGAATACCCGGTTGAGATCCTGGAATCCAACTTGAATCCGAGCATCATCTACGAGTATGTGAAGAAGGCACGCGGGTAGTGAGTGAAACCAACTAGCAGGTTGAAGTAAATAAGGCAAAAAGGAGAACGGAAAAATGATAATCGAAGGTGAGCATGTTTTCAAAGCACCGCGGCAGGTAGTTTACGAAATGTTCAATGACCCGAATGCCCTGGCGACAGCGGTTCCGGGGATGCAGAAACTGGAAAAAACGGATGCCACGCATTACGAAGGCGCGATCCATCTGCGCATCGGACCGATCTCGGCGCAGTTTGCCGGCGTGCTTTCATTGACGGATGAGAACCCTCCCGAAAGCGTTACATTAAATGTAGAGGGCAAGGGAGTGGCAGGTTTTGCGAAAGGCGTTGGAAAAGTTCATTTTACAGACCTCGGCGACAACACCACATTGTTGAAATATTCAGGTGACGTGAATATTGGCGGAACTCTCGCCAGCGTTGGCCAGCGCATGATCGACAGTGTGGCAAAATCAATGATCAAGTCTGGGATGGAAAAATTAGATAAAACCCTGGAGGAAAGATGGCAACCGAAGTAGAAAAAAAGGAAACAAAAAAAGAGGAAAAAACCGTAACCGAAAGCACCTGGAAGCGGTTAATTAAGATAGCAGAGTTTCGAATGGTTCTTTATGTAGTTCCAGTAGCGTTGGTGCTGTTGGTCATTTCGCTGCTGTTGAATGCAAACAAGTAGAACAAACCTGATGGGGAGTGCTGGCTGCTCCCCATCATCCATCTTGACAAATGATGTATCATATACATATCAAGATGGAACACAAAAATGAGGAGGTGTCTATCGGGAAAATGTATTTATCTGGATGAGGATCTTGCAAGCCTCATGAGCAATTGTCAAGCATTAGCACCAAAGTAAGTGTAAGATCATCACTGTACTCAATTCATACACACAGGAAAGAAGGAAAAAAACCTATGGCAACTACTTCAAAAGTGGTCGGTTACCTTCCACAAGATACACCGCCATTCGGCAAGATGTTACTGCTCGGTTTTCAGCACGTGCTGACCATGTTCCCTGCCACCGTGTTGTGCGCCCTGCTTATGCACTTTGATGTTTCAACCGTTTTGACAATCACCGGCCTTGGCACGGTTGTCGCCCTGATCGGTGCAAAACTCTCCATCAATACTTACATTCCCCTGTACTACGGCTCAAGCTTCAGCTACATCGCTGCAGTTTCTTCGATCATCCTCGCAATTGAACCGGAACTGGCAAGCCAATTTGGCGCTCCTGCCAAACCCGAGACCATCTCTGTTGTGGTCGCCGGCTTCATCTGCACAGGTTTGATCAATATCATCGTTGGCTTGATCATCCGCGCCACCGGCGGTAAAGAAGGCCTTGACAAGGTTCTGCCCCCAGAAGTGACCGGCCCTGTTGCAATGATCATTGGTATCGGCCTTGCCTATACCGCCCTGACCATGGCATCCGGCACCTGCTGCGGTGTTGACGCTGTTGCAACCCCCGGTTTAACCCTCACCTGGTGGGCAGCCGCACTGATCACTTTCCTTGCAGCCGTTATCTTCTCGGTGTACCTGCAGGGCAAGGGCTTCATCGGAATGCTCCCCATCCTCCTCGCCCTCGTCCTTGGCTATGTCGTTGCCATCCCCATGGGATTGGTTGACTGGTCTGGGATCATGGACAAGGGTTGGCTGACCGTTCCGCAGATCGTCTTCCCGGTCTTCAACCACCCATTGACCGTATCCGTGCTCGTTGGCGTTGGTGTTATGGCCATTGCCACCATCCCGGAATCCACCGCCCACCTGTATCAGATCAGCCTGTATGTTGACCACCTGGCTGAAGAACAGGGCCGCGAGAAACCCGGTCTGGCAAAATTCATCGGTTTGAACCTGATGCTCGATGGTTTGAATGACCTCGTGAACGGTTTGTTTGGCTCCACCGCAGGCACCAACTACGGTGAGAACAACTCCCTCATGGTCATCACCCGCAACTACTCCGGCCCGGCCCTGATCACCGCTGGTGTCATCGCTGTGCTCCTCGGCTTCATCGGACCGCTGCGCCAGGCAATCTATGCAATCCCCACCGCTGTCACCGGCGGCCTCGCCATCTACCTGTATGGTGTCATTGGCGTTCAGGGTATTGCATTGATGATGGCTGAGAAAGTTGACCTGTACGATCCCGGAAAACTTGCCATCACCGCTTTGATCCTGGTGGTTGGCATCGGCGGCAACATTGGCTACGGCGGTAACCTGCCTGTGCCTCTGCTGAAGAGTGTCTTCCCGCTGGGTTGGCCCGCGATCGCAACCGCTGCTGTCCTCGGTATTTTGGTGAACCTCATCTTTGTCTTCATCAAACCGCCGAAGGTGCGTGCTGCTGACGTGCTTCAATAAGCATTCTTGAAGCAAAAGTAATCGATGTATTGCGATGCTCCCCAT
>JAYRQY010000178.1:0-22934 GCA_041910365.1 Anaerolineaceae bacterium
GGTTAAGAAAGGCTTTTACAATGCCTTGATGGCTCTCACGCTCATTGGGGCGATAAAACGCCAGCAGGATATTCTCCAACCGTTCGCTGTCCAGCCGGCGGATCATCCGTCCGTTGTGCGCAATTGAGATTGACCCGGTTTCTTCTGACACCACCACGGCAATCGCATCGGTGGCTTCGCTGGTTCCCAGTGCCGCCCGGTGACGCAAGCCCATCTGGCGTTCCGGCGACCGGGTGAGGATACCGCTGGCAGAAAGCGGCATCACGCACGCTCCCGCAACCACCTGGTTGTTATTGATGATCACAGCGCCATCATGCAGCGGCGTATTGGGGTAAAAAATCTGCAACAACAGTTCCGGCGTCACCGAAGCGTTGAGGCGCACCCCCGTACGCACAAAATCCTCGAGGCTTTCACCCCTCTGCAAGATGATCAACGCACCATGCTCCCGTGCCGATAACCGTGCACAGGCGGTGACGATGGCATGAACCGTCTGCTCCAATGATTGCAACTGCGTGGAAGATTTGCGCACCAGCCCATGCGTGGAACCTGCCCTGCCAAGCTTTTCGAGACCGCGGCGGATTTCAGGTGCAAAGATAACCGGCACTGCAAAGAGCAGCGCTGGCACAACGGATTTCAGCAGCCAGGAGAAGGCCGGCAATTCGATCAGCGTGAACAACAGTGCCAGCAGCACGATGATGATGATCACACCGCGCAGCAGCACCATCACCTGGGTGTCACGCAAGAGCAGGAGAACGGCATACACCACCAGCGTCACCAGCAGCAGGTCTAACACACTCAGCCAGGTGAGCCGTTGGAATAAATACCCGATCTCGTTCAGGAGTTCAGACATATATTGCTTCAGTTTTCCCGTTCTTTTAAGTTAAATCGGCCGCAGGATGCGGTCAAGCCGCAATTGCTTAAATAACATCACCGTGTTCGCAGTCTGAGATTCCTGCGCCGCTTCCTGCCAGGCACGTGAACCCAGTTGCTCAGGTGTGCGTTTCTCGTATCCCAGTGAATTCCACAAGGCATCGTGCATCGCCAGGTTTTGCGGCGCAAAGATCAGCGAAACCTCGCACTGCAGGTTATTGGCAGCCCGCTCCATCTCACGGATCATGATCGGCAGGTATTGTGCCGGCGGCAATGCCGGATCAAGCAGGATATCAATGGTGCGCGACACCAGGTTTTCAACCTGCCAGCCTAGAAGCCCCATCGTGGCTTTCTCAACCTGGAGCAGCATGAATGCTTTTTCGCCAAACGCCGCCATGATCTCATCGCGGGTGAATTCCTTGCTTGCGCCAGCCTGGGCATTGAAAACATCCTTGATCTCGTCTGCCTGCCTGGGGCTGGCACGCACCACATTCACCTCGCCCAATGACAAGCGCACCGGCTGCGAGGCAGGCAGATTCACCGCCTCACCCACTGGCACATGCCGCTGCCAGGCAGTGGTCACCTGCCGCCAGGTGTCTTCAAACGTGGATACATTCTTGATCACTACGGATGCCCGTGCCAGGCGGTTCTCCTGCGGAACCTGTGAACTGATGCGCTGGCGGGCGTCCTTCTCGTGCATGCCGCGCAGGTTGGTCAAACGGTGCAGTTGGATCTCAGGTGGCGAATAGACCACCCAAATATTGTCACAGTAATCTGCCAGTCTGGATTCCAGCAGTTTGATGGCTTCGATTACCACCACCTTTTGCGTTGACCGTTTTACAATGAGATCCACCGCTTGCTCAACCAGCGGGTGAACGATGCCCTCCAACTGCGTCAGCGCTTCGGCGTCAGTGAAGACCAGGCGCGAGAGTTTCGCGCGGTCAATTTCACCATCTTTATCGAGCACATAGCGTCCAAATGCTTCGACGATGGGTTCATAAGCCGGGGCGCCTTTGGCCATTGCCCGGTGCGAGAGCGCGTCTGCATCGATCCCGTAGGCACCAAGATGCTCGAGCATGCGCCTGACCACGCTTTTGCCTGTGCCGATATTTCCAGTCAAACCAATGACAAATTTATCTGACCACTTTTTCAATGCCGCTCCCTCATGTCAGTTGATAATATCATTTTATTCAGCAAAAGTGCGCTTGTCAAACATTTAATACCGCAGAATTTCATTGGATGGCACACCAAAAAGAATCCCATTGCGCCAATATGCTCCCCCGAAAGAGCCAAAGTTCACGGTACAATCATGGTCATTAGAAAATGAGGTGACCGATGCGTAAATCTTACATATTATACCTGATAGCACTTGGCGTGATTGCGTTAATGGTGTTCCTTACCATCAAATTTCTCCCCCGTGAACTCAAAGCCGGGCAGATTGCCAATACCGTTTCGGTATCAGAAGCTGCGGAACTTTTCTCGGCAGGCGCATTTTTGCTGGATGTGCGCGAACCCTCCGAATGGGAAGCCGGGCATGTTGACGGCGCGGTGCTCATCCCGCTGGCGGAACTCCCCGCGCGCATGTCCGAGGTTCCATCTGACAAGACCGTTCTCGTCATTTGCCGGAGCGGCAACCGCAGCGCCCAGGCACGCGATCAACTCCGTGCCGCCGGCTTCTCCCAGACCACCAGTATAGACGGCGGCATCAACGCCTGGATCGAGGCGGGGCTGCCGGTGGTCACCGGCCCTTAGCAGCCAGCACCGGAATACCTATTCAAGACCTGCCTTCAGCTCCCGGGCAATCCCCTCGGTGATTCCAGGGATTTCCATCAGCGCTTCCACTTGCGCCTGTTTGATGCCCTCAATATCCCCAAATTTCTCAAGCAGGGCTTTGCGCCGCTTTGGTCCGATCCCAGGTATGGCGTCCAGCCGCGAAGCGATGCCGATTTTGCCGCGCGCTTTGCGGTGTGCCGTGATCGCAAAACGGTGAGCCTCATCCCGCACGCGCTGGATCAAGTACAATCCCTGCGAATGTTTCGGCAAAATGATCGCATCCCCGGCATCCGGGCGGAAGATCTCTTCCTGCTGCTTTGCCAAGCCCATCACCGGCACCTTTTCCGAGAGTTCAAATTGCGCAAGCACCTTCACCGCCCGGCCAAGCTGCCCCTTTCCGCCGTCCACGATGAGCAGATCCGGCAGCACCGAAAACGAGGGATCCGGTTTTGCGCCCACCTGCTGCGATTCCTGTGCGCTCTGCCAGCGTTTAAAGCGCCGCGTGAGCACTTCCTCCATGCTGGAAAAATCATCCGGACCGGTAACACTCTTGATGTTGAAATGACGGTACATCCCCCGGCTTGGCGTTCCCTGTTCAAAAACCACCATACTGCCCACAGAAGCCATCCCCTGGGTATTGGAAATGTCGTAACATTCTATGCGGTTGGGGGGTTCCGGCAGTTTCAGTGCATGCTGCAATTCTGCCAGGGCTTCTGTTTGCTTGTTCTTATCTGCTTCCCACTGCGATTTGAGTGCTTGCAAAGTTTCGACCGCGTTCTCTGTGGCCATCGCCACCAGCTCAGAATTTGAGCCTGATTTGGGCACCAGTAATTCCACCTTATTCCCACCGCGGCGGGTGTTGAGCCACTGGTTGATGATCAGCGCTTCTTCCACCTCGTTTGGCAGTAGTACCCTATCCGGGATCACCGCTGCTTCGCTGTAAAACTGCTTGATGAACTCGCCGATCACATCCGCGTCCGCGATCTCTTCGGTGCCTTCCAGCACAAAATACTCCCTGCCCATCAGCTTGCCGTTGCGGATGAAGAATATCTGCACGCAGGCTTCACCATCCGCCCGCGCCAGAGCCAGCACATCCGAATCGCTCTGGTCACTGGAGATGACCTTTTGCTTCTCCACCACCCGCTCAATGGAATTTAACTGATCACGCAGCAGCGCTGCTTTTTCAAAGTTCAGTGCGTCAGCAGCTGCGGTCATCTCCGCCTGCAAGCGGCTGACGATCGGGTCGGTATGCCCGTCCAGGAACGCGCACAGGTCATCGATCAACTGGCGGTATCCTGCCTGGTTGATCGCGCCGATGCACGGCCCCGAGCACAACTTGATATCGTAATACAGGCACGGACGGGCGTCCAACCCGGTGATCTCGCGGTCGCAAGTGAGATACGGGAAAATACGCCGCAGCAGGTCCAGCGTCTGATGCACCGCCCACACGCTGGTGTACGGTCCAAAATAGCGCGCCCCGTCCTTCACCATCTGCCGCGTCACCGTCACCTTGGGGAAGGGCTGATTGAGATGCACCTTGATGTATGGATAGCGTTTGTCGTCCTTCAGGCGCACATTAAAGCGCGGACGGTGCTTTTTGATCAGGTTCATTTCCAGGATCAGTGCTTCCAGCTCCGAGCCCACCACGATCCATTCCAGGTCCTCGATCTGCTCCACCATCTTGAGCACCTTGCGTTCCTGGTCTACCCGCTCCTGAAAGTACGAGCGCACCCGGTTACGCAGGTTAATAGCCTTGCCCACGTAAATGACATCCCCTGCACCATTACGCATGATGTAACACCCCGGTTTGACCGGTAATGTGGCGAGGATCCCCTGGATATGTTCAGTTAGTGGCATGGGTGTATTTTACCCTTATTAAATACCACTTGCATTCCCATGAAAATAATTCTCGCAAGGATCATAAAAAACCATCCGCTAATTTCGCTAAACAACGCGAATAAATAACCTGAAACCTGTCATCTGCGAATGCCACCAATGAACACGAATAAAAAAATGAAGAACGGAAGATTTTTTAGAGAAAATTCGTGCAATTTGCGGATTAAGACTCTTAAGCGCATGTTAGCTTATTTAACGGAGAGAAAAGCATTGTCCGCTAATTTCGCTAAACAAATGCGAATAAACACCTCAAACCTGTCATCAATGGACGCAAAAAATCACAATGAACAGAGGACTTTTTAGTGAAAGTTCTGGCAATTGGCGGATAGTTTTCTCAGATTTTTTAGCGCTCTTAGCGTAATTAGCGGATAAGGTTTTTATAAAATTTCGCGTATTTCGTGGTGAAATTTTATAGTTAATAGATGCGGATCCCTTTGCCGTCAACCACCCTGCCGACCTGCCAGTGCTCCTGCCCCAACCGGTGCGCTTCCGCCTCAAACACCGCGGCTTTCTCTTCAGCCACAGCCAGCAGCAGCCCGCCGCTGGTTTGCGGATCGAACAGCATCATCCGCTCTGCCTCACTCAACGGGCAGTCAAACCTCACCAGACCTTCATTATGATGCCGGTTGTCATATGCCCCACCGGGGAAGATGCTCTGTTCAGCATACTTTCCCGCTTCCGCCAGGATGGGGATGCGCGCAAACTCGAATTCCAATCTCACCGCACTGGCTTTTGCCATCTCGGACGCGTGCCCGATGAGCGCATACCCGGTGATATCCGTGGCACCCTTCACCCCCGCTTTCCTCCCCGCCTTGCTGGCTTTGTCATTCAACGTGGTCATCCACTTCACTGCCTCTGCCAGGTCCGCCGGCTCAACGCGCTCCTGTTTCAAAGCCGTGGTGATCGTCCCAAACCCCAGCGGCTTGGTCATGTAGAGCAGGTCGCCTGCCCTGGAGCCGCCTTTGGTGAACATCTCGTTTAGTACCACAAACCCGGCTGCCGCCAATCCGTACTTGGGTTCTCTATCCTTCACGGTGTGCCCGCCGGCGATGACCACCCCCGCCTCCTTCGCCATTTCCGCTCCGCCGCGCAGGATATTCGCCGAAACCTCGGCATCCAGGTCCGGCGGAAGCGCAGCGATGTTCAATGCCAAAAAAGGCTCTCCCCCCATGGCATAGATATCTGATAGGCTGTTTGCCGCCGCGATGCGCCCGTAATCACGCGCATCGTCCACCACCGGGGTGAAAAAGTCGGTCGTCAGTACCAGCCCGCGCTCATCATCCAGGCGCCACACTGCGGCATCATCAGGCGCAGCTAATCCAACCAGCAGATCAGGGGTACTCTGCGGGTCGAAAAGTTCTCCCAGGGGACGCAGCACCTGCGTCAGCGCATCAGCGCTGAGCTTGGATGCTCAACCCGCACAATTGGAGAGACTGGTCAGGCGGATTTCTTTGCCAGATGGCTTCTTTTCCATACCTTAATTATACTTGCCGGAATCCTTAACAGAAAAGGCAGTGGCACTTGCCACCGCCTTTATTGAACCTACCGCCTGGATTATTGCCCCAGCGCGTTATCCATCCCCGGGATGGTGAACAGGAACGGTGATTCGCTCGGCACCAGCATCACCTGCACATTTGGCGACAACTTGGTAATGTACTGGTAGGTCAAAATATCCGGGTTTTGCTTAATGACGTCTGCAATCATCTGCAGTGCCTTAGCTTCTGCCTCCGCCTGAATCAGGCGCGCATCCGCTTCACCCTGGGCTTTGGTGACGGCAGCATCCGCCAGGCCCTTGGCTACTTCTCGCGCCTGTTCGGCTTCGTTCTTCTTTTGCTCGATCACGAACTTGGCCTGCTGCGCCTGCTGCTCGGCGATCTGTTTCTGCTCCACGGATGCCGCATACTCAGTCGAGAAGGCAATATTGCGCAGCACAAAGTCATCCAGGATCAAGCCGCTGGCTTCGACTTTTGAGCGCAGATTATCCGTAATCGTTTGAACCAACTCAAAACGTTTGGTGCTGACAACTTCCTCCACCCGGTATTGAGAGACAGCATCACGGATGATCCCGCGCACCTGTGCCCGGATCAGATCGACGTACCGGTCTTGCCACTGGATGTGCACCTGGACTACTTTTGAAGGGTTGATCGAAAAGATCACTGAAGCATCCACGTAAATCTCCTGCCCATCCAACGTTCTGGCAGCGATGGAATCATCTCCCTGCACCTCTCCTTCAGAGGATGCGATCGACATGGTATAGGTTTGTTGCGAGATCGGGTAGACCTTGACGCTCTCCGCAAATGGGATGATCCAACTCAACCCCGGTTGTAAGGCTTCTTTGCGGTAGCCATCCGGTGCCACCGCTGAGATCACCACCCCGCGTTCCTCCGGGTTGATGAACACCAATCCCGAGCTGATGGTGGTTAGAACCAGGGCGAGGACCAAAAAAGTGATGATCAGGGTTTTTCCCTTTTTCATCGGCGTTTTGCGGGCTGCCTGTACCACCACAAGCGCAATGATCGCGATCAGGACAAACCAAATTATTCCAGAAACTGCTTTCAACAAACTGGCGATGTTCATTCTTCTCCTTTTTTACCTCTTAAGTGATCGTTCCATTAATTCCCATCATAGTATACGGTTTTTTCATTCCAAAGTTGGTTAACGATATATTAACGTTTACCATCGGTAACCTTCATTGGCTATAATTAATCCTGTGAAAACGTACACGACCTCGATCATGGAAATTTCACCTGCTGGTTTGGAACAGGCTGTTTCTGTCGCCGTTTCACCCTCCATCCCGGTCATTCCCGGGCAATTCTTCCGGGCATTTGTTCCGTCATCTACTCAGGTCATTCCCATCCCTGTGTATCCGTATTCGTCTGATTCCCAGGGCATGCTGCTGTGCGGCCGAATCCCCGAATATTGGCATCCAAAAACACCGCTTCTCCTGCAGGGTCCGTTTGGAAATGGCTTCTCCCAATCTCTCAAATCCCGCCGGCTGATCCTCCACGCCTCTGATGCTACTCTCGAGCCGCGGCTTTACTTCCTTGCCTTGTATGCCCTGCAGCGGAACTCGGATGTTGTCTGGGTTTCTGATGACCACTCCATCGCCCTTCCCCCACAGGTGGAGGTGCTAAAGGTTACGGAGCTGCCGGCTGCGCTGGATTGGTGTGATGGCTGTGCGCTCACCGTGGGCTATTCCCAGGCAACCGAATTCCCGCGTACAATTCCGGTCAAACCAGCAGACCGCCCAAAGGTGGAGGTGCTCATTGATGCCCCGCTCGTCTGCGGTGATGCACGCTGCGGAGTGTGTTCCATCGAAACCCGCCGGGGCTGGAAACTCGCTTGCAAAGACGGACCGGTCTTTCAGCAGGAGGAACTGCAAATTGGTTGATTCCCTCCCCCTCCCCGGCACATTAAGCCCCTGGATGAACGCCTCCGGTTTTCTGGGCGGCGCTCCTCCCGCAGGCAGCCTCCTTTCTGAACGTGCCGGCGCATTCGTCACCCCTGCCATCAGCTGGCTGCCCCGCTCCCCTGCCCGTGACCGCTGCCTGCTGGAATTCCCGGGAGGCTTCCAGCTGCACACCGGTATTCACAACCCGGGCTTTGCTAAAACGCTGAAACAATATGCCAAAAAGTGGGCTGACCTCAAGGTTCCCGTTTGGGCGCACCTGATCGCCCGCAGCGGTTACGAATGCAGACAGATGGTGCGCGCTCTTGAAGAAATTGAGAATATCGGTGCAGTAGAACTGAGTCTTCCGGCAGATGCAGAACCTGCTTTTGTCGAGGAACTATTGCAATCTGCGCAAGGTGAACTGCCGCTTTACATCAGCGTGCCCTTCCTCTCCCCCTGGGAAGCCTGGCTCAACCAGTTTCGCCTCTACACCATTTCGGGAGTGGTACTTTCAGCCCCGCGCGGGACCCTCATTTGCGAAGGCCAACCAATCAGCGGACGCTTGTACGGGCGTTTTCTTTTTCCGCTGCTGCTGGAAAAAATTGCCGCGCACAAAGAATGTGGGGTTAATCTGATCGCCGGGAGCGGCATATTCGCACTCGAACAAGGAGAACTCGCCCTCCAGGCAGGAGCAAGCGCGGTGCAATTGGATGCCTGCCTTTGGCAGTTGTTTCCTTCTACATCTCCAGCCAGATCGTAACGGGTCCATCGTTTTGCAAAATAACCAGCATATGCGCCCCGAATTCCCCCATCTGCGTGGGGACGCCAAAACCGCGTAAGTCTCGTGCGAATACATCCACAAGCGGGGAGGCTTTATCCGGTGCCGCTGCCCCGATGAACGACGGGCGGTTGCCCTTGCGTGTGTCAGCAAACAGGGTGAACTGGCTGACCACGATCGCCGCGCCCCCTGTATCCAGAAGCGACAGGTTCATTTTGCCCTGCGCGTCCTCGAAGATGCGTAACTGCGCCAGTTTCTTCGCCATCGCCGCGCATTTGGTTTCGTCATCTTCCGGACCGATCCCCAGCAGGATCAGCATCCCTTTGCCAATGTCTGCAATGGTCTTTCCTGCAACAATGACCTGGCTGGTATTCACTCTCTGAATGATGGCGCGCATGTTTCTCCTTAAGAAAAACGCCTGTTGCCAGGCGTTGAGGGATTAGTGTTTTGGCAGGTCCACCGCCTGGCGCACTTCCACCATGGTGGCTTCTGCGATCGCCGAAGCGCGTTTGCCGCCTTCCCGCAGCATGTCCCAGGTGGCATCGGGGTCATTCGCCAGTTTTGCGCGTTTTTCGCGGATGGGGGCGAAGTAGGCATTCATGTTCGCGGCTAATATCTTCTTGCAATCCACGCAGCCGATGCCCGCCCGCCGGCATTCCACGTCGATCTCCTCGACCTTTTCTTTGGGCGTGAAGATCTTGTGCATCGAGAACACGTTGCAGACATCCGGGTTGCCCGGGTCGCTGCGGCGTTGGCGTGCCGGGTCGGTCACCATCTGCATCACGCGTGCGGTGGTCTCCTCGGCGGTGGCGGCGATCTCGATGTCGTTGTTGAGGCTCTTGCTCATCTTATTCACGCTGTCGATGCCCATGATCTTGGGGAACTCGGTAAACTTAGCCTGCGGCTCCACCAATGCGCTGGTGTTATAGCGGAAGTTGAAAGAACGCACCATCTCCCGTGCGAATTCCACATGCGAGGATTGGTCGATGCCCACCGGCACCACTGTGGCTTTATAAAGCAGGATATCCGCAGACATCAACACCGGGTAACCCACCAGCCCGTAATTCACGTTATGCGGGTTTTCGCGCACCTTTTCCTTGAAGGTCGGCAAATCGGTGAGCTTGCCCAGCGGCGAAACCATCGATAGAAGCGTGTGCAGTTCCGTCACCTGCGGCACCAGCGATTGCACGAAGATGATCGACTTCTGCGGGTCCATCCCCGAAGCCAGCCAGTCCCACGCCATTTCCAACGTATTCTGGCGCAAGTCTTTGGTGGTCTCCAGCGTGGTGAGGGCATGCAGATCCACGATGCAGTACACGCAGTCGTAGTCTTCCTGCAGCTTCACATAGTTGCTGATGGCGCCAAAGTAATTGCCGATGTGCTGCCGCCCGGTGGGGCGTGCGCCCGAAAAGACGCGTCCTTTTTTTCCTGCCATGTTAACCTTCCTCAAGGTACTTCTTTAACAGCGCTTTCACTTCGCCCGGCTCGGCATGCCGCCCGGTTTGATGCTTGGAGTAGATCAGCCGGTCGTTTACCGTCACCTCGAATGCGCCTCCTGAAGATGGGATGAGCGAGAGCTTCTTGATGCCCGGCTCAAAGGCTTCCAGCAATTCCGCTGCCAGACCGGCAGCGATCTTGGTGTAGTGTCAAACCGCGCAGTATTCGATGGTGATGATCATTCGCTATCTCCTAAAGAAATGATGCGATGATTATATCGTATTCTCTCCGGGGATTATTACACCTCGCGTTTTGGTACAATCATAGCAGAGACGCCCATGGATCATTTCTTTAAACGCCTTCTGGATATTTTTGCCAGCGCTCTCCTGCTGCTCATTCTTACACCAGTCCTGCTGGTCTTGTTTGGGTTGGTATGGAGAAAATTAGGTCAGCCGGTGATCTTTTCCCAGCATCGGCCTGGCTTGCACGGTAAGCTCTTCCGTCTCTATAAGTTCCGCAGCATGCGCGACCTGCGTGATGAGCACGGCAACCTACTCCCTGATGAACAGCGCCTCACCCTCTTCGGGCGCTTCCTGCGTTCCTCCAGCCTGGATGAACTGCCGGAACTCTTCAACGTTCTCAAGGGCGAGATGAGCCTGGTGGGTCCGCGCCCTCTCCTCGTCCAATATCTCGACCGCTACACCCCCGAACAGGCGCGCCGTCATGAGGTGCGCCCCGGCATCACCGGTTGGGCGCAGGTGAACGGACGCAACGCCCTCACCTGGGAGGAGAAATTTGCCCTCGATGTCTGGTATGTTGATCACCACAATTTCTGGCTGGACATCAAGATTCTCTTCATGACCCTCGGCAAGGCGTTCAAACGCGAGGGCATCAGTGCCCCCGGTTCTGCCACCGCCCCCGAGTTCATGGGAACAAAAGACCAAACAAGTAGGGGAGATTCATGAACCTCCCCTACGATATATCTTTCCTTGCCTATCCGCATATGGCGCAAAGAAACCGCGAATAAAAACTTATTAATGTACATTCGTGCTATTCGTGGAAAGCACCTAGGGTTTTCTATTAGCGGTTTTAGCGGCTTTAGCGGTTAGTTTTTTCATTCGGCAAGCTCATTCGTGCCTTTCATGGAAAGCACTTAAGGTTTTCCATTAGCGGTTTTAGCGGCATTAGCGGTTAGTTATTTCTTATGGCACGCTCAACGGAATGATCCAGCCGCCTGCCAGGGCTTCAGCCGTCTGCGCAAAGAGTTCCCGCCGCGCGGGGGGGATCTTCTCGGCGTCGTTCACGCTCACCAGCACCACCCGGCTGAATGCGCTCTCTCCGCCCTGCCCGGCAAGCAGTTTCGGTAGTAGCTCCGCCAACGCCGGCTGAACATCGAAACCCAGTATCGCCGCATAGCGTGCAGCGTTGACCGAAGATGCACTCTCCCCGATTGGCGTGATGCCTGCCAGTTCCAATGCATCCAGCACTTCCGGCAAATCCGCCGAAGCCGCCGAAGCCGCCACGAATGCCGTATCCACCGCGTTCGCCGCCAGCGCATCCACATCTGCCTGCATCTCCGCTGCCGTGCTCTTACCGCTCACATCCTGGAACACCGGGTAACTCATATATGGCGGATAAACCGGCATGCAGCGCCCGCACACATAACCGCCGCCGTTCACAAAGGCGTCACCGGTTATACCCGCAGAAGAGGAAGCGGCGTTCAACAAGCCACCGGAGCGCCAGTCCTCTGCTACAAGCGTGGCAAGGTATCCCGCCATAAAGGCCATATCCTGCGGGCGGTTGCTCACCAGGCTGATGTTGCCCCCCGCGCCTTCACTGGCGCCGCCCACAAACAGGAATTGTATCTCCGGGTGAGTCCCTGCCTGCCCGCTGTAACTGTTGGAATCGCCAAAGACCACCGCAATCTTCACGCCTTCCATCTCAGCGCTTAGATCTGGGTTCACCACATACGCCAATCCATTGGCAGCCGCGAAAGCCTGCAAGCTTTCGGTCACCGCCTGTGAAGCCTGCCCACCAGGGTCCACGAGCATCAGGCTGGCAGGGGGTACTGTCACCGTCGGCGTTGCCTCAACGGTGGGAATAACTATGGTTGGGGTAACCCCCGTTGGCGTGGTCCTGCCGCAGCCTGCCAGCAGGAACAGCAGCAGCACCCCTGCGATCATCCCCCGGCGTACCTTCATCTGTTCAGTTTTCATCTATACGAGTCCTAAACTTTGTTCAAATTGAGTGTATTATAATAAGGAAACATCGGTTTTTTGGAATCTATCTTCCAATGGAGTGTTAACCCGTTCATCCAATGGACCAACCGTTACCTGATTTTGAGACAAGTCACATAGATGCCGATCGGCGCCGCCGCAGACGCCGAATGCTGGTTCCCACCGGCCGCACCGAGCGCGCGCTCTATTTGAACGAGATCGCCAAACGCCTCATCCCCACCGTCGACTTCTTTGTCTTCTCCCTCCTTGCCGGTTTGGTTCTGGGAGCAGCCATCCTTTTTGACAACCCGGCAATTTACGTCCTGGCAGCGCTCCTGGCGCCATTCATGGCTCCGGTGGTGGGGTTAGGCTTCTCCGCATCTGTGGGCTCTATCCGCTTCTTCCTTCAATCCCTGGGCAGCCTGGTTCTTGGCTCTGGTATTGTCTTCTTCTGCGGAATGGTCAGCGGCTGGCTCTCACACTTGTTCAAAAACCTGACCACCCAGCAGGCAATGTTCCATACCCGTTTTTCCGTCCCGGATTTCATCCTGCTCACCATTGGCGCAGCGCTCGCCATCTATCTCACCGTGCGTGTCCCCAAGCAGCGTTCGCTGGTAGCCAGCGTTGCCCTTGCCTATGAGATCTATCTGCCCATCGGCGTTGCCGGGTTCGGCCTCACCAGCAAGATCAGCGGGTTGTTCCCACAAGCGCTCAAAGTAGCTGGCGTTCACCTCTTCTGGGTGCTGCTGATCGGTGTACTGGTATTGATTATCCTCAAACTGCGTCCCTTCACTTTCTTTGGCTTTGTGCTCACTGCTGCGCTCATCGGCGCCGGCGTTTATGCCCTGGTGGTCACCAGCGCGCTTGGATCCGCGGTCCAGCGGCAGATTGCGCCGTTTGTCACACGCACCCCGCAGCCCCCCACGCAGGATCCCAGCCTGGTATTCCTCTCAACCGCAACCCGTACGCCGCCTGCCATCACCTCTCCAACAGATACCCCCCAGCCCCAGGCAAGCGCGACCACCACACTCATCCCCTCGCCCACGGCCACGGTCACCATCACCCCCAAGCCCACCCCTGTTTGGGCACAGGTGTTTACCTCCATTGCCAATGGGGTGCGGGTGCGCAAGGAACCGGGTTTCAACGGCGAGGTCATTGCCTATTTATTGAACAACCAGATCGTACAGGTTCTTGACGATACAAAATCGGTAGACGGCAACATTTGGGCGCATGTAATCCTGGAAGACGGCCGCGAAGGCTGGGTCGTCCGCAATTTGCTGATCACCGCCACGCCAGTTCCCAACTGGTAATCCTCAATCTATTTTTTGCAACGGAGTAATCAATGACAATCCATTTTGGAACAGACGGTTGGCGCGCAGTAATCTCGGACACTTTCACTTTTTCCAACTTGAGGCAGCTTTCACAGGCGATTGCCGATGCCGTGGCATCCGGTAAATGGATGAACGGTACCGTTCTCGAGAACAACCCTGACCTGCGTAAAATGGTGGTGGGGTTTGATACCCGCTTCCTTTCAGACCGTTATGCAGCCGAAGTGGCGCGTGTGCTGGCAGCCAATGGGTACACGGTTTACCTTGCCCAGGCAGATGCCCCCACCCCCACCATCTCACACGCAGTCCGCAACCTGAATGCCATTGCCGGCGTGATGATCACTGCGTCGCATAATGCACCCCGGTACAACGGCGTCAAGCTCAAATCCGCTTATGGCGGATCTGCACTGCCCGAGCAGTGCCGGCGCGTTGAAGTGTACTTGAACGATAACGAGGAACTGGGGCGCGGTCCAAACCTGATGGATTTTGACCAGGCGCGCGAAGCCGGCAAGATCGTCCGCTTCAACCCCATCCCCGCATATTATGAGCATGTGCGCACGTTGATCGATTTTGACGCCATCGCGGAAAACCCGCAGCGTTTCGTCATCGACTCCATGTATGGCTCCGGGCGCGGCGTCATCCGCGGTGCATTGCAGGGATCCGGTTGCGAGATCTATGAGATCCGCGACGAGATGAACCCGGGCTTCGGCGGAGTACACCCCGAACCGATTGCCCGCTACCTCACCCCCCTGGCGGGCGCAATCGGCGCAGGCAAGGGCAATTTTGGCGTTGCCACCGATGGGGACGCCGACCGCATTGGCGCAATGGATGAGAAGGGTAACTTTGTTGATCCCCACAAGATTATGGCGCTTGCACTAAAACATCTCGTGGAAAAGCGCAAGCTCACCGGTTCCGTGATCCGCACCGTCTCCACCACGCGCATGATCGACCGCCTGGCTGCCAGGTACGGATTAACATTGCACGAGACGCCTGTCGGTTTCAACCACATTGCCGATTACATGATGAAGGAGAACGTCCTCATCGGCGGCGAGGAATCCGGCGGCATCTCCTTCCAGGGGCATATCCCTGAAGGTGACGGTCCTATCATGGGATTATTGATCATCGAAATGGTGGCCATGGCAAAGACTTCGCTCTACGAGATGGTCGAAGAGCTGCAGCGCGAGGTTGGACCGGTCTTTTACGAACGGACAGACCTGCGCCTCAAACACCCGGTGGCAAAAAATGCCATGGTCAGCAGACTCGTTCAGGAACCGCCTGCCAGCATTGGCGGCGAAAGTATCACCCAGGTAACCACCACTGATGGTGTCAAGTACATCCTGGCGGATGATTCCTGGCTGCTCATCCGCCCCTCGGGCACCGAACCGGTGCTGCGGGTCTATGCCGAAGGCCGCACTGCTGAGATGGTAAAAGCCCTCCTCCAGTATGGCGAAACGATCGCTGCCAGCGTCTCTTGATTGATCTCTTTTAAATACAAACTCCGGAGTTATCCTGTTGGAAAACTCCGGAGTTTTTGATTTTGAAGGAGGTTAGTGAGTAGACATGCGCAATCTGCGGCTGACGAGGATGACAGCCACCAGGAGCACTGCCAATCCAGCCATCATCGGCAACCCGACCTCATCCGCAAACCCGGACGTAGGCAGAGCAGTCGCAGTCGGCGCAGGTGTTCCGCCGCCACCGCCCGTGACCGCCATTTGCGTCTGCAGCGCAGCGACCGTCGCCATTTCCTCGGGGGATAACCCGGATGCACTCAATTCCGTTGTGGGTTGCTGCGTCACCTGTTGAACAACCACCACCGGCGTCCTGGTGGGTGCAGCAGGGCGTGTGGCAGTGGGGGCAACCGTGGTGCGAACCACAAGCGTGGCTTGTTGTGCCTGGACCAGTGCTGTGGCTGCCATGGCTGTTGCCGTATTCGCTGCGTTGATCTGGGCAGCCTGTTCCTGCTGGGCAGCACGTTGCCTGGCGAGCAATCCCGGCCCCAATAATAGCAGCAGGATGAGCGCAAGGATGAAGATGACGCCAACAATGCCTATGGCAATTATGAAGTTCCGGTTGGACGGCTTCTTTTCAGGTTCCAGCGGGGGAACCCCCTCTCCTCCCAGGTTCTCCTGTTCGAATTGATCCTCATCAAAATTTGTTAGTGCCATCGTATCCTCCTTATTCGGATTTACCGGAATACCGGTTATCCAGGTCGATCAGTTCAAAATTATTCAGCGGGATCGCTGCGTAATCGTTATTCAGGAATTTCATCCTAACCGCATTTGCCTGAACCCGGTTCGGCAGGGTCATCATGTCTTCACTTAACTTGTTGACAAATGCCAGTTGACCCACATACGGGGCCGTATGAATATCCACCATTTGACCGGCTTTTAACTCCACGATCTCCCGGTAAGCGTCGCCTTCATCCGGAAGTGCGATGATCAGTTCCGGCCGGTCGCCAGTCCAGCGGTTCCACTTGACGGCCTTTACGGCTACTTCGCGCCCGGCATTCGCCACCAGCAAGCGCTTTGCATAATCATTGATCAAAGTTTTACCATATCCCTCGATCAACAGGATGGGAAAGGTTTGTTTTTCAGCAATTTGGATCAGCTCCGGATTCATCGAACCAAGGATGAGTCCGCCAACCGGAAGATTCGCTGCAGTTTCGATCAAATCGGTATTAGCACAATGTGCTGCGCAGATTACCATTCCGCGGCTTTCCAATCCAAAAGAGGATGCTTCCAATTCTGCTTCAATCTGGTGTGCATCGATCTGCAGCGGTCCGAACCCGATCTTGCCATTCCCCCACATTCCCTGGATCAGGACGCCATTCGTTTCAATGATTGCCCCTCGGTCTTTGATGATATCCACGACCATTCCATTGAACCCTGCGCTCACGGTGATCTTGTTCTTCTCGGTTTCCACCAGCATCTGCCCGTTGCGGATCGAAAGGATGGTGCCCGCCTTGGGAGACCGTACGATTCTCGAGAATACGCCGCCTGTCTCCGCCAGGATGTCATTTTTATCCACCTGGTCGCCCACCTTTCGGTTGATCAGTTTTTCAGCCTGGACCGGGGTGGTAAGACCAAATGAACGCATCACATCCACATAATGGAACTGCGCGGGCAATTCTGCCTCGGCGATCACCTCATTGGTGGTCACTTTCTGACCGACGCGCACCAACACCATTCCTGCCACCGGCAGGGTTCTGCTGCGGCGGATTTGAACGAGGGGATGGGTTTGAACAATAGATGCATTCATCATTTCACCTGATGCATTAGTTGCAATAAGTGTACCAGTTACGCCCCCAACATGAACATCCAGCGTTTATGACGTTCACGCCGGGCTGCCTCATCTTTCGGGAAAACGAGCGGACGACCCCGTGCATCAATAACCACCCCGCAAATGCCCCCATGCACTTTGAACGGCTCATTGGGCGCGATCAACCCCTCAACAACAGACCTCCGCGCCAGTGTCAAAGAAAGCGTCCCCACCTCTCCTGTCCCCAGCGGGAGCGTGGCGATCGAGCCTTGTTTTACCTCAACATCCATGTAGCTGCCGGTGCGGTAGGTCAAACGGGCATTCGCGACGGGGGTTCCCTCACTGGCCTTGCTTTCCACGCTGATGACGGTCGCCAGGTTGGCAAAAGCACTGGATTCCATTACCTGCACTGGAAGCAGGGCATTCACCTTAGAAATTGCACCGAGGATCGGCATCAAGCCATGCTTGTCGATGATTAACGGTGCGATTCCAGCAGGCTGAATTCCATCGAGTAATGTAAGCAAGATTTGCTGGGGGGTCGGGGCATGGGAGATGGTTGAGCCGCTGATGAAAATTGGTTCGAATGTGGGTGCAGCCAAAAGCGATTGCCGCTTCATTTCCTCCAGACCATATTCAAGGACTGCGCGGGCGGCTGCCAGGTCAACGGCCAGTCCTTTTTCATCTACCGGGATGCTGCCTGGTGTTAATGTTTTCTGCCACAGGATTTCTTTTAGCTCGTCGTTGGGCACACTCTCCACGAGCCATTTGCCAATGTCATCTACCTTGATCCTGTTGAGGACCTCTTCGAATCCGTCGCCCATCCCGATGGGGACAACAATGGAATTGCACTGATCAGGGTTGGAAGACGCAAAAGTGCTGTAGGCCGAGCCGAGGTCAATTCCAAGAACTGCCTTATTGGGGTCATAAAGTTTTCCTAAAAATCGCAACATGCGCTGGTAATTGAGGCTCGATATGGATGGCGGCTCGCTGCACAGAGGAGCAATACGGCTGATGCCTTCCATCCGTTTTTTCCACACATCCAGTACCATTTTGCTAAAATCTTCACTGCTTTTACCAAGATCCTCGATCTCCAGGGTTGGGCGGATATTTCCGGTTACCGTCACCTTGGCGAACTTCTCCAGGATCTCCGTAACGGTTTTGGCGACGACCCGGTTGCCGCAGAAGAGCACTTCCGGGCGGTTCTCTTTGGGGAGGGTCGACAAGACCAGGGCAATCATCTGGGCTACCCGAATGATGGATCGGGATGCGCCGCGATTTGTGCCCCCGCCAAAAATTATGATGTCCGGACGCCCTGTCAGCAGGCTTTCCATCTGCGCTTGAGCAGAACGGCGGTCATTGATCCCAAAGCAATCGGTGATTACTGCATAAGAGGTCTGCGCCAACCGCCTGGTACTTTCAAGCGATACCTCGCTGAGCAGCCCAAATGTGGCGACCTTCACCTGGGGTCCTCCCGAAACAGTGAGGAAAAGTTTGTCAATTCCCTCGCCATTGGGTTGCGCAGGCATGATCAAATTGCCATCATGATCCATCAAAGTTTTGCCAACGAGAATTTGAAGCTGAGAAATGGCGGCAAAGATACCCTCACCCACATCGAAGAAAGGCGCTTTTGAGGTGGAGGCAGATACCCCGCTCGCTAGAAAATTGTATTTCCCTTCGACAACGTCGAAAAGAACAGCCCGGGTATTTTGTGTGCCAATCTCTAATCCGAGAACTGAATTGACATCCGTAAAGGGTTGTGTCATAAGATCCTATTTTCCCGAAAACATTTGGATGGTTGTTATTACAAAATCAGTTCTTTCGATCAAGGCAGTGGCTGCCGCGGTGAGCACGCTGGCAAAAACGACCCCCAGTGTGATGGCAATAAAGATCTTACCAACCCAGGCAATAATGGCCACCAAAATGGCTCGCTTTCCGCTGGTGACGTTGCCTTTTTTGGCGTCAAAGTGGAAGTAAGCCAGGGTGGCCAGTGTACCCAATAGAAGGAATGCTCCTTCTATAATCACCAAAAAACGAGATTCGTTTTCCCCGGGCACAAATTCGCTCCAGGCTCCCTGTATTTGACCAAAAAGCGTCCCCATCACTGCCCCGCCTATCGCGATTGCCGCGCCGGCACCGACAAGGTAAGCCATGGGGATATTGCCGAAACGTGAGAATCGGGGGGATAGTTTGAGCAGCAGCATTCCTGAAAGGAGAAGAGGAACCAGTACCAGTTTGTTTCCACTCACAAGCGGGACAACCAACCGTGGCAGGATGACCTGGAAGATCAACACCACCGCAAAATATCCGGCACTAACCCCAATGAACAAAGCCATCACGAAGCGATAGACCGCGTGATCACCCAGGAAGTAACTGAAAACAATCAAGGTGAGAACAAAACTAACGATGACCCCAACCAGTTCGATCCCCGATGGCATCATTTGCGCGCTCTCCCGCTTAATTTTGGTTTCACCAGGGTTACGAACCCTCCGATCACGATCAAGGCTGCCATGAGCACAGAGAGCAGTTGCAAGGAAGTGTAATTCCGGCTGGCATCGCCTTCAAACCCCACGATGCGCTCATAGAACAACCCGCCAGCCATGCCAGAAACCAAGCCGTCCACCTGGCCGCTTTGGTAATATGGATGAACTAACGGAGAAGCCTGGGCGCTGGCGATGATCAATAAAGGTGTATCCCCGAGCAGGGGTTGAAGTTGCTCAACCCAAACCCTTGCCGTCTCGGCTTTATCGGTGACCACAATGACCGCACCAAAATCTTTCATTATCTTGACGTTCGATAATAGCGCCTGGTTCGCGGTGAGCTGGCGGTCGGCAGTCAACGGAACAGTATCGATAAATGAATTGGCAAGATCATGTACTGCAAGTGCACCCCCAGGCAAATACCCCAGGTCAATCACCTTTGAGTCTTTGTTGTAGGAGGGAACAGCACTTGTGGCTTGCGTCACCTGGTCAGCAAGGATGGCTGAATCAACTGGATTCACGGCCATCAAGGCGATGTTAAGATCGCGCCGCATCATGTTCTCGATGACCGATTGCGAAGTCAACCGAATCTCGCCGGCAAACGCTGCCTCAAAATCGCCGGCGATGAGAACCGTCTTATCAGCGGGGATGGAATTGATGCTGTCGAAAGTATGTATAACAGCCTCAGGGTACAGTATTGGCTGCAGCCCATACCCTTTTAGAATCGTACCTCCAAGCAGGGCAATCACCACGAATGCGAGCGCAAGCAGCGCGCGCCATAACGAGTTGGCAGCCCCTGCCGACGCACTCTTTTCGGGTTCCTCGGCCACATCAGCATTCGCTGCAATCACAGAGAGTAATGCAGCGTTCGTTTTTTCCCGGCTGCTGATCCGGAGTCCTCCGGCGAGATCTGAAGGTTTTGCCGCAAACTGCGTTTTAGAGACGCCGCCCGCTTCCCGGCCATCTGATTGACCGTCTTCGTCCGAATCCTCGCCACCGGATTGGGCATCGGGGATGTCAGCCATTTCAACGGATTCCACCGGGCGCATCGCCGCCAGCCAGGCAGGCAGGGTGGCTTTTTCGGGATCAGGGATTGCTTCGTTGCGTGGTGTCGATGCCTTCTGGCGCGGTGCAGGCGCTGATACCGGTTTTTCAACCGGTTTAACTTGTGTTAACCATTCCGGTAAATCATCCGGTAAAAATGGTGCGACCTGGTTGTCACCCATCTTGGGCGCATCAGCGGGTTGCGGGGTAACGCTGGCATGCAAATCTTCAGGCTGCTGCTCTACCAGGTTAGCCTCAGGCTCACTCGAAACAGCCTGCTCCTCAAGACCGCTCATCATGTCGGAAGCGTCTCGACCCTCCGCCATGTCCTCGGAAGATTGAGGCATGGCGTCAGGTTGGGCAGGCATCAAATCCTCACTGCCAATTTGCTCAGGCATCACATCTTCAGTGGCATTGCCTAAAAATGGGAGTGTCTTTTCCAGGTCTGACAGATCAAAAAGGTTCTCTTCTACCGCCGGGGCGAATTCTTCTCTGACCGGTTCTACAGGTTCAGGGATTACACCCTCCAATGGCTGGGTGTTTACCGGAATGGAAAAGCTCTCCGAAGGCTCTTCAATTTGTTCGGGTTCTACGGGTGCCTGTTGGGCCTGGTTATCGAACCCGGTATCCCATGGTAATTTCGTGTCAGGCAGCGTGAATTCGGCTGGCGTTTGGATTGGACTCTCATCACCGGTCACAACTCCGGATTCCGGTTGAGATTCCATTTGGGGAAGATCGTTTTGCGGGATAAAGAGGTCTTCCTCCTTTTGTTGAAAATCATCCCCGGGTTGAATGATTGCGGATGGTGCTTGACTCTGATCGTTAAAAATTTGGTTTTCGGGCGAACTGAGATTGGGAATATCATTTTGCGGAGTAAAGAAGTCATCCGACTTTAGTTGAGCATCATCACTGGGCAGAATGTCGGCGATTGACTCTTGACTCTGATCGTCAATTATTGGATTCTCGGACGAGCCAAGTTCATCGAGGTCCTGGGAAAGGGAATCCCGCAGGTTTTCCTCTACGGTGAAAATTGGCTCTTCCGGTTTTTGTGCTTCACTCGCTTCTTCAAGAGATCCAATAATTTGCGCAAAGGCGAGGCTGGAAGCAGCAACTGGAGCGGCATCCGGGTTTGGCGTACTCGCGGGATTTTCCCATGGCCTCTCAAATGGGAAGGAGAAGTCAGACGAGGGGGCCACCGGAGCCGAAGCCGGTTCCTGCGCGGGCTCTTCCAGCGATGCCTTCTCTTCTGGTTGCGCTTCAGAGGTTAAGGTCTCTTCGGGCGAGATCAGGCTGGAATAATCAAACGGGGATTCCTCAGCCTCTGGTGCACCTGTTTGATTCTCCTGTGCCGCCTCGAAATGCAACGGCATCTCGAACGAAGATTTCTCCGCTGGCTCAGCATCAGAGAGGTTCGATTTGCCTGGTTGTTCCAGGTCAGCCCGTGGTGTTTCCGGCAGCAATTCCTCTTCCGGCGACACAAGCTTGAAGAAATCCTGGTCAGCAGTAACTTCATCGTCATTTTCGGTTTGGGTTAATTCAAACGGATTGAAATCTCCAACGAGGGTTGAGTCCAACATAGCCGTATTAACATTCTGTGGCTCCTGGGGCTCTTCTTCCGGCTGGAAGATCTTGCTCAAATCAAGGTCAGGTTCTGCATTTACTGGCTCTGGTTCATCTGGTATGACCGCCTGGAAATCAATCGCCGGCTCAGGTTTATCCGGTACGATCGCGCGGAATTCAATAACCGGTTCGGTCAACTCCCTGGTGTAAAGGTTTTCTGGTGCATCCGGTGCATCAGAAGGTTCAGGAGACTGCCAGGATTTAAGATTCTCCAACCAATCCTCGCCGGGAGCCGCAGGTTTGTCAGACCCTTTCCCCTCATTTTTTGCTTCGGGTTCAGGATAGGACGGATTGATGATTGTCTCGGTGATTCCCTTTTCAAACGGCACAGGCTCAATAATCGTTGGACCGGGAGATTCCAACGGTCTCGTTTCCAATGGTATCGATTCCAACGGTTTCGTTTCCAATGGTTTCGATTCCAACTGTTTCGTTTCCAGCGGTTTCTGTTCTTCAGGAGGGGCGGCGTCTTCATTCAACGATTGCAGCCAATCGGGGATTCCATTATGCGATTTCTTTTCAGCCCAATAGCGTGCCTCTTCGGCTTTTTTCTCTGCCTGTTCTGCTTCTTCCCTGGCGCGAATACGCGCGAGCCAATCCGGCACAAATTCATCCGGCGTCTCAGCCATCGTTCCTTCCAATGGCGCAGTATGTTTTTGATACTCATCAGGAATGTTTGATTTTGGCTCACTCTTTACAGAATCAGCCACTTTCTGTTCTGGTTGTTGGGGCAATTCAGCATTACAGTACCGGCAGTGAGTGTCAGTAGGATTATTCAAGTGCTTGCATACCGGGCAGGGACGCTTATCCATAGTTAACCGTTATAGGGTTGGTCTGCGCCAATGAGAA
>JAYRQY010000179.1:0-6570 GCA_041910365.1 Anaerolineaceae bacterium
ACGCTAATGTTAACTAAGAAAAACTATTTGAGTTTTAGAACTTTCCATTCGTGTTTATTCGAGACATTGCTGTTTTTTTAGCGCACTTTTGCGAAATTAGCGGTTAGAGTTTAGAAAATTACCCACTTGTTTTTCTGAGGTAAGGAAGAAACCTAAATTCTTACTGCGAATGACGCGAATGTTAACTAATAGACATTATTTGAGGTGTAGAACTTCCCGTTCGTGTTTATTCGGGAAATTGCTGTTTTTTGAGCGCACATTAGCGAAATTAGCGGAGAGTGGTTTTGGGAAATTACCTACTTGTTTTCTGAGCTGTGGACGAAACCTAAATTCTTACCGCGAATGACGCTAATGTTAACTAAAAAACCATTTGAGTTTTAGAGCTTTCCATTCGCGTTTTTCGAGAAATTGGCGGATATTTTTTAGCGCACCTTAGAGATATTAGCGGATAGAGTTTAGAAAATTGCCTGCTTGTATTTCTGAGCTAAGGACGAAACCTAAATTCTTACCGCGAATGGCACGAATGTTAACTAATAAAAACCATTTGGGTTTTTGAACTTTATATTCGCGTTTATTCGAGAAATGGGCGGATATTTTTTAGCGCCCCTTAGCGTAATTAGCGGATAGTAGTTTGACTTTAGCGGATAAGAATTTTAGAAAATTGCCTACTTGTATTTCTTAATTTACGTTTGTATAATCATCAATTATATTTATTGGTAACCGAAAATTCCGGGACGTACGGCTTATTCGTAGTGCCCGTTTCCAAACCTGTTCCACCGATTAACTGAGTTCACAGGATTCAAGCGTTCGCCAGAAGGATTTATTTTATCGGGCAGAATGTCTATAATGAATAAGTATCTGGTAACAGAAGACCGAGACCGACCACACCAGAAGCAACGGAGTACGCAATGAACAGCGGGTCAAGGGCCAAAGTAACCGAAACGATCCTCGAAGTGAAGGATCTCAAAACCTACTTCTACACGGAAGATGGTGTGGTAAAAGCCGTGGACGGGGTGGATTTTTCGGTTAATAAGGGTGAAGTGCTCGGGCTGGTCGGCGAATCCGGCTGCGGCAAGAGCGTGAGCTCCTTCTCCATCCTGCGCCTGGTCAGCCCTCCGGGGCGTATCACCGGCGGGCAGATCCTCTTCGAGGGCAAGGATATCCTCAAGCTATCAAAAGACGAGATGGTGCAAATGCGCGGCAACCGCATTTCGATGATCTTCCAGCAGCCGCAATCCAGCCTCAACCCGGTCTTCCGCGTGGGCGACCAGGTGGCGGAAGTGCTGATGATCCACCGGGGCATGAAAAAGAAGGAAGCCTGGCAGCATGCCGTGGAACTGCTCACCCAGGTGGGCATCCCGGACCCGGAGAAAAAAGCTCAATCGTATCCGCATGAGATGTCAGGCGGGCAGGCACAGCGGGTGATGATCGCCATGGCGCTGGCGCTTTCCCCCAAGCTGCTCATTGCCGATGAGCCCACCACAGCCCTGGATGTGACCATCCAGGCGCAGATCCTCAGCCTCATCCAGGACCTGCGCGAGAAGACGGATACTGCCGTCATTCTCATCACGCACGACCTGGGCATCATCGCTGAAATGGCAGACCGCGTGGCGGTGATGTACGCCGGCGAGATCGTGGAATATGCCGACGCCGCGCCCGTCTTTGCCAACCCGCTGCATCCCTATACCCAGGGGCTTATCGGTTCCATCCCCGTACTGGGCAAGGTTGTCGACCGGCTTGAGGTGATCCCGGGCCTCGTTCCCAACTTGATCGACCTGCCGGCTGGCTGCCGTTTTGCCCCGCGCTGCAAACTGCGCGAGAAATTTGGACTCACCATTTGCGAGCAGCAAAAACCGGAACTGGCGGAAGTAGAGCCCCAGCACACGGTGCGCTGCTGGCTGTACACGGATGCAGAGGGTCATACTGCACCGCTGAAAAAATTAGAGGCAGCATGAGCGTCGATAAAGCCGCGAACGGCGGCGCACAAAAACCCGACCTGATGGTGGTCAGGAATCTCAAGAAGTACTTCCCGGTGAAAACCGGTGTCATTCAACGCGTATCAGCCTGGGTGCAGGCGGTGGACGATGTTTCGTTCAGCGTGCGCGAAGGCGAAACCCTGGGTCTGGTGGGCGAATCCGGCTGCGGCAAGACCACCGTTGGGCGCACCGTGCTGCGCCTCACCAACGCCACCTCCGGGACGGTGCAATTTGAGGGGAAAGACCTCTTCAAGTTGAAGGGCAAAGACCTCAAGGATGCCCGGCGTGACCTGCAAATCATCTTCCAGGATCCCTATTCCTCGCTGGACCCGCGCGTCCAAATTGGCGACTCGGTGATGGAGGGGCTGGATATCCACAAGGTCGGCGCACCCAAAGAGCGCTTCGGGCTGATGATCGATACGCTCAAGAAGGTCGGCCTCGAAGAATACCATGCGCGGCGCTACCCGCACGAGTTCTCCGGAGGGCAGCGGCAGCGCATCGGCATTGCCCGCGCCCTGGCGCTGCGCCCGCGCTTCATCGTATGTGATGAGCCTGTTTCTGCGCTGGATGTCTCCATCCAGTCCCAGGTGCTCAACATCCTCAAAGACCTGCAGGCGGAATTCAAGCTCACCTACCTCTTCATTGCGCATAACCTGGGCGTGGTGGAGCACATCTCTGACCGCGTGGCGGTGATGTACCTGGGCAAGATGGTGGAACTGGCCAACCGCGATGAGCTCTTTCGCAACCCGCTGCACCCGTACACGCGCGCGCTGATGTCCGCCATCCCCATCCCCGACCCCACGCTCAAACGCGAGCGCATCATCCTCAAGGGGGATGTTCCCAGCCCGCTGAATCCGCCCAAGGGCTGCCGCTTCCATCCGCGCTGCCCGATCGCGGTGGCACAGTGCGCGGTTGAGGAGCCGCAGTTCATCGAGAAAACGCCGGGTCATTCTGTTGCTTGTTGGCTGGCATAATAAACTTATGCCGTTAATAAGGGTAAACACGATCACGATTTACAAGGAGGTGGTTAACCGATAGACATGTTCAGTGTTGCAAAGAGTTTCGATCAAGAAACTCGCAGAGAGTTCAAAAAAAGGAGAAAAGAAATGAAAGCTCGCAAGATATTTGGTATTTTTAGTTTGTTCCTGGTGCTGACTCTGGTACTGGCCGCATGCGCCAAGCCCACCGCTGCACCCACTGCGGTTGCCACTGAAGCGCCCACCGCAGAACCCACCGTTGCCAACCCGCTGCAGGTCTCGCTGTCTTTCCGCGTGGTTGACCGCGCCTATCTGCCCTATCCTGACAAAGTAGCCCAGGAAATCCAGGCGCAGTTGGCCGAAGTTGGCATCGAAGTCACCCTGGAAGAGATGGAATCCGCCGCCTTCATTGACGCCACCTCCGCTGGTCAGAAACCCTTCTACCTGCTGGGATGGAACGCCGACTACCCGGATGCCACCAACTTCTATGACTATCACTTCGGCAATGCCAACAACCAGCAATTCGGCGATCTCTACCCCGATATGGTGGCTGAGATCCAGGCTGCCGCACAGTCCTCTGATGCTGCCGTCCGCCAGGCGCACTATGACACCATCAATCAGATGCTCAAAGATGACCTGATGATGATCCCGGTTGCACATGGTGGCTCCTCCACCGCCTTCCAGGCGAATGTGGTGGGTGCCCACTCCAGCCCGCTCGGCAACGAGCTCTTCTATGTGGTCAGCAATGGCACCGATCAGTTCGTGTGGATGCAGAACGGCGAACCTGCCGCGCTGTGGTGCTCTGACGAGACCGACGGCGAAACCCTGCGCGCCTGTGAACAGGTCTACGAACCGTTGTACTCCTTCACCATTGGCGCCAGCACCACTGAACCCGCCCTGGCCGTCTCCAATACGGTTAATGCTGATCTCACCGAATGGACCTTCACCCTGCGCGATGGCGTGAAATTCCACGATGGTGCAGATTTGGATGCCAGCGATGTGGTTGCCACCTTCGCCTCCCAGTGGGATGCCAAGAGCCCCAACCATGTTGGCCGCACCGGCACCTTTGAGTACTTCGGCGCTTTCTTCGGCGCGTTCATCAATGCCGAGACCCAGGATGCCACCATCGTTGATAATGGCGGCCTGCTCAGCCTGGCTGCCCCCTCCTGCGATTACGGCGGCGAGTTCAAGTCCATCGAAGCCGTGGATGCCAAGACGGTCAAGTTCTCGCTGTGCTACCCTGATCCCGCTTTCATCTCCAAGATCGCGTTCTCAGTGTTTGCCATCCAGGACAAGGATTATCTGGATGCCAACTCCGGCGACTCTGTGAAGATGAGCGATGCCCCCAACGGTACCGGCCCCTACAAAGTGGTGGCCTGGAACCGCGGCGACAGCGTTGTTTACGAAGCCTTTGATGGCTACTGGGGCACAAAAGCCCTCACCAAGAACCTCATCTTCCGCTGGTCCGAGCAATCTGCACAGCGCCTGCTTGAACTCCAGGCCGGCACTGTCAACGGTATCGACAATCCCGGTCCGGATGATGTAGCCACCATCGAAGCCGACGCCAACCTCAAGCTCTACCCGCGCGATGGCTTCAACATCTTCTACATCGGCTTCAACAACAAGATCGCACCCTTTGACAATCCCGATGTGCGCGCTGCCATCACTTACGCCATCGATCGCCAGAGGATCGTGGATCAGTTCTATGCCACTGGCTCCAGCGTTGCCAATAGCTTTGTACCCGATTTCGTGGTACCTGGCGCCAGCCCCAGCGTAACCTGGTGGGAATTCGACCAGGCCAAGGCGAAAGAACTCCTCGTCAAAGCTGGATACACCGTTCCATAAACGTCCCTTGCTGTAAATGGATGGGGCGGGTAACCCCGCCCCATCCAATCTTCATGCCATAGAAAGACCGCAACTATGCCTCAATTCATCGGCCGCCGTCTGCTCCTGCTTCTGCCCGTATTGCTCGGGGTGGTGCTGGTTACTTTCATCATCGTGCGCCTCATCCCCGGCGACCCCTGTGTGACCATGCTGGGCGAACGCGCCACGCCGGCCAAGTGTGAGGCTTTTTTGGAGCGCTACGGATTGAACGACAATATCTTCGTGCAATTTGGAAGATACCTGGTCAACCTCGGCAAGGGTGATTTTGGCGACTCGATCCGCTTCACCCGCCCTGTCACCGACCTGCTCGCGGAGCGCCTGCCGATGACGCTGGAATTGACCGCGCTGGCGATGCTCTTTTCCACCGTGGTGGGCGTGGGGCTGGGCGTCATCTCTGCCCTCAAACGCAACACAATCATTGATACCCTCACCATGATCATCGCCAACATCGGCGTCTCCATGCCGGTCTTCTGGCTGGGGCTGCTGTTGGCGTATGTTTTTGCTTTGCTTCTCAAAGACACTCCTTTTGTGCTGCCGCCTTCGGCGCGCTTTACCGCCGGTTTTGCGCTGCAGGACCTGGATGTTTACTGGGGTCTCAAAGACCTCACCGGGCTTAAAAAATTCATCGTTGACTTGATGTCGAATACGGTGTTGATCAATTGCATCATTACCGGCAACTGGAAGTCCTTTTGGGATTCCCTCAAGCATCTCATCCTGCCGGCGGTGGCTGTGGGCACCATCCCCATGTCCATCATCGCGCGCATGACGCGCTCCAGCCTGCTGGAGGTGATCGGGCTGGATTACATCCGCACGGCGCGCGCCAAGGGGCTGGTGGAGGGCAAGGTCATCCGCAAACATGCTTTCCGCAACGCCCTCATCCCCATTGTCACCATCATCGGCATTGAAACGGGCGGGCTGCTCTCCGGCGCGGTGCTCACCGAAACCGTGTTCACCCTGCCAGGCATGGGCACCGCCATGGTGGCGGCCATCCTGGCGCGCGATTACCCGGTGATCCAGGGGTTCGTCATCGTGATTGCGCTCATCTTCGTGCTGGTTAACCTCATTGTGGATATCTCGTATGCGTATCTCGACCCGCGCATCCGGGTGGATTAGGCGGCTGCCATGGATGAACTGACCCCGATCACCAAGCTCCCCACCAGCACGCGCCGCAGCCCCACGCGCGAAGCCCTGCGTCACCTGTGGAAGCACAGTTCCGGCAAGGCCGGCATCTTTATCCTCACCTTCCTGGTCCTGGTGGCTATCTTCGCGCCGGTGATCGCGCCGTATGATCCCACGCAGCTGCTCAAGGACCAGAAGCGCCGCGACACCCCCTGCGTGCATTTCCTCGGCTGCCCGGCCGAAGAAGAACAGCATCTCTTCGGCATTGACGGCAACAGCCGCGACCTTTTCAGCCGGGTCATCTTCGGTTCACGCCTCTCGCTGCAGATCGGGCTGGTGACCATGGTGTTCGCCATCCTCATTGGTACGCTCATCGGAGCGGTGGCAGCCTATGCCGGCGGCGTGGTGGATAACGTACTCATGCGCATCATGGATGTGCTGATGGCGTTCCCCAGCCTGCTGCTGGCCATTGCCATTGTCTCGGTGCTGGGAACCGGGCTCATCAACGCCCTGTTGGCAATCGGCATCGTTTCCATCCCGCGTTTCGCGCGCCTGGTGCGTTCCACAGTGCTTTCTGTGAAGGAACTGGAATACGTGCAGGCTTCCAAGGCGCT
>JAYRQY010000180.1:0-2746 GCA_041910365.1 Anaerolineaceae bacterium
CTAATCACAGTATTTATTACCATTTTTATTCGCGTATTTTTAGCGAAATTAGCGGTTATCGTTTTCCATTCGTGTTGATTAGCGGATTAAGCTTTTAGGTTTTTAGTCGGATTTTATTTGGGAAATTAGCGGTTATCGTTTTCCATTCGCGTTGATTAGCGGAGTAAGCATTTAGGTTTTTTAGTCGGATTTTTTTAGGGAAATTAGCGGTTGCGTTCTTCAGGTCTTTATTCGCGTGTTTTTAGGAAAATTAGCGGTTTAAGCCTTTTGTTTAATATGTTACAGGTCAGAAAACCGGATCAATTGGATTTGCAGGTCTTCCAGTCTCTGCCTGACAGTTGGGCTCTGCAACATCTCCAGTTCGCTGGTGCGTTTGTCGGTGTAATCCGACACTTCGGCCAGCAGGTGATCCGGCTTGGCGGGGTGGCACATCAACTCAAAGGTCGTGTGCACGGGGTCGGCGGAAATGTCTTCAAGGATTGCCAGCAGATGTTCCAGGGTGGCGCCGGCATCGAAGAAGTCGCCGAAAAAGCGTCCGGTGGTGGGGGGCAGGGGGGGTCCAGCAGGCACAAGGTCGCTGCGCATAGCCACATCAACCAGTTCAGCCGGCAGATACAGTGCTGCCTCCTCCGCATCGCGCACATAGGGTTTGCGGATGGCGCAATTTAACTCGCTTGCCAGCCGGGTCATCAGTTCAAACAGTCCGGGCGTGAAGTAAGAACAGTGGTGGTGAGAGTCCAGGTGGTCGGGGTTTTTGCCGTAATGGCGGATGAACTTTGCGATCTGCGCGTTCCACTCCGCCTGTACCTGGTCAAGGCTGATCCGGTCGAGATGATCCACCAACACCGGCAGCCGCAGGAAATCCCCGTGTGCATCCACTAAGGTGGGCACGCTTTCCGGGGGCAAGATCGGCTTGCCGGCGGTGAGCACCAGGTGCACCCCTGCGCCAAGCATGGGGCAGGTGCGGGCAAGGATGGTCAATTCCGCTGGAGCCAGCGGACGGTTCATCATCGCGGTAGTGGAGCTGACGATGCCCTCCAGGTGTGCCTCGCGGATTCCAAGGCAGGTGCCCGGCGAATGTCCGTAGTCGTCCGCGTTGACGATCAACCTTTTTGTCATTTATCCTGACCACCGATCAGCCTGTCGCGCCGGCGTTTAGCCAGGTAGAGCAGCCCAAGTGCCGCAGCCATCCCGATCAACCAGCCATAGGGAGCGAAGAAGGATTGGATGAGGAAAGACACCAGCCCGATAAACATCACTGCCAGCAGCCAGTCCAGAAATGTCATGTTCTTAAAAATCGTTGGCAATTTCATCTGGAACCTCCCGAAGAAACTTCACACTTCCACTTCTTACAAGTATCTTGGCAGTCACCAAATACTTAATCGGGCAACGTTTCCCGTCTATCTCGATTGCGCTTTGCCAGGAGCAGGATGCCGAACCCGCCCACCAGACCGATGTAAGCCCCAAAAAACGCTGCCAGGAACCAATCCCAGATACTTGTGCCATTGAGGAGATCGCGTTTTTCGTCCATTTTCTTCCTTTCGCTAATTCCCAATCACTAATAACCAATAACCAATAATCAATTACCAATTACCAATTACCAATTACCAATTACTAATAACGGTTCTCTACTCTCTATTCTCGATTCTCTGCTCTATTCCAATTTTACGCCCTCATTTGCTACGTCGTTGTCATCCACGTAACGGCGCGGCATGGCCAGTGATGACCACCCACCCGCCTCCTGCAGCACAAAGGGATCAGTGCCGTGGCGCGCTGCCGAGGTAGCCCAGTAATGGCGGCAGTCGTGTGCCGAAAGATTGGCGATGCCCAGTTTCTGCCCCAGGAATTCCACCCGCCCGGTGATGGCGCGTTCGCTCATGCCGGAAGCGCCCAACCCCTCATTTTTCTTGCTGCGGCGCAGGACGAGCCCGCTCACCGGGGCGTCTCCATGATGGATATAGGCGTTCAATGCATTCAGGGTGTCGCGGGTCAGGTGATGCACCTGCTCCTTGTTCACCTTGGGGCGGTAAAAGCGCAGTTCGCCGCTAACCGGGTCGAAATCGGAGCGGGAGAGCGCGGCCACTTCCCCCACGCGCAACCCATGATCCAGCAGCAGGCACAACAGCAGGCGGTCGCGCCTACCTTGCGGGGTATCCGGCTGGTCTTTCAGTGCTGCAGCCTGCTCAGGGGTGATCTTTGTTGGCTCAGATTTCTTGTACCCGATACGCACGCGATCGCGCTTCTGGTCAATGCGCGTTTGCTCGCGGTAACTGTACCCCTGCACGGCGCGGATCAACGCATATTCCTGCGGCAGAAGTGCCCCGGCCTGCATCGCCAGGCGGGCATAGGTTTTGATGGAGGAGAGATGAACATTGATCGTCTGGATGGCATAGCCCTGCACGAGCTGCCACTTGACGAATGTCTCCACCAGCCCCCAGGTGACAGGGCGCCAGGCGGCAGGCTCACGGGAGAGATCCCCCGTGCGTAAGCCCATCCCAGCCATGCATTCGCGGAAGAGCATCAGGTCAGCATCCTGCCGGCGCAATGTTTGTTCAGCGCGGCGCGAGCGGTAATCAGCAAAGCGGCTGGCGGCCGCCGCCTGGTTGGCGCGTTCCCCCACAAGCGCCGCCAGTTCCCCCGGCAGCAGCGGCTGGATGGCGTTTTGCTCCTGGTTGGCTTCCAGTTTCTCGGGCATCGAAATCATTGTAACTTAAAACCAAGCGGGAGTTATTGACTAAGGACGAAA
>JAYRQY010000181.1:0-2870 GCA_041910365.1 Anaerolineaceae bacterium
CCGCGAAGACATCCGTGCCGTGCCGGGGCTTGGACCCAAAGCTTATGAGCAGTGCGCCGGGTTCCTGCGCATCCGCGGCGGCAGCAACCCGCTGGACGCATGCGCGATCCACCCTGAGAGTTATGCAATTGCCAACACCGTGCTGGCTTACGCCGGGGTTGAACCCGCCGCGGGGCAGGAGGAACGCCGCAAAGCGGTGAGCGCACTCAGTGCCCGCCCGGCGGCTGAACTGGCCGGCGAGATCGGCTGCGGCGTCCCCACATTAACCGATATCCTGGAGCAGCTGGTGCGTCCGGGGCGCGACCCGCGTGAGGATGCCCCCACGCCAATTTTGCGCTCGGATGTACTCAAAATGGAAGACCTGTCGGCTGGCATGCGGCTGAAAGGCACGGTACGCAACGTGGTGGATTTTGGGGTATTCATCGATATCGGCGTCAAACAGGATGGGCTGCTGCACCGCACCCAGGTGCCGGCGGGCACTGCCCTGCAGGTGGGGGACATCGTGGAGGTGAGCATCCTCAAGGTAGAGCCCGAGCGCGGGCGGATTTCCCTGGGGATGGGCGGCGGATGAAGCCTGGGGAGCATCCGTATACAACCCATTGACTTCATCCTGCGTATACTTAACGAGAAAATCACGCGGTATTTCTCCGCGAAATGGAGATGGCAATGTTTGAACCCGGCAGGTTAATAAAACGCGCTTTTCAGATCGTTTGGAATTACAAGGTGTTGTGGATATTCGGCTTCCTGGTGGTGCTCGTCGGCGGCGCAAGCAGCGGTGGCAACGGCGGATTCAGTTACTCCACCAGCGCACCCTCTGAATTTAATGAGTTCAAGGATTTCAACGGTTTCGGGCAAATCTTCCCATCGGGGGAGTATTCCCCGCAAATGCAGAAGGTTGCCGACTGGTACAATGCCAATGTAGCCCCGCTTTTTGCCACCCCAGCCCGGGCAATGACGACGATCCTCATCTTTATCGGCATTATGTTCGGGATTGCGCTGCTTTTTGGACTGTTGGGAGCGCTGGTTCGTTACCCGGCAGATACCGCGTTGATGCGCATGGTGAACGATCACGAGCAGAGCGGAGCCAGGGTTCGCTTCAAGGAAGGCTGGCGCTTGGGCTGGAACCGGCGCGCCTGGCGCATCTTTTTGGTCGATCTGCTCATCGGCACGCCAGCGGGCGGGATCGTGCTGCTGCTGGTGGGTGGACTGGCTATGTACTTCATTGCCAACCGGCAGAACCCCGAGAGCGCGATCAACGCCGGGGTGGTGGTCTGGATGGTGATCGTTGGCATGCTGCTGATGGCGTTGGGGTTCGTGATGCTGGTGATCAGCATCGTGCGCCACTTCATCATCCGCAAGGTGGCTTTTGATGACCTGGGAGTTTGGGAAGGTTTCCGCCAGGGCTGGGCGATGTTCAAGCAGAACTGGAAACAGGCGGTGCTCACCTGGCTGATCCTCTTTGGGATTGGCATGGCTTTTGGTATTGCCCTGATGGTCGTTGCGGTGCTGCTCATCCCGGCGTACGTTGTCCTCGCCATCCCCGGGCTCATCGCTGCCGCCATTCCTGCAGCCGTCGCACACGTTATCACCGGTTTGTTTGCCGGGGAAGTGCTGCCATGGATCATTGCCGCCGTGGTGGGTCTCCCGATTTTCTCTGTGGTGATCGCCTCACCGCTCACATTGATCAACGGCGTCTATTATGTCTTTACTTCCAATCTGTGGACGCTGCTCTACCGTGAGCGAGCGGCAGCCGGCTCTATGCCCCCTGTGCTGACTGATGCTGCGGTTGAAATTCCGCCGTTACCGGCCGGCGAGAAATAACCAGGTTCACGAACTCCCGAAAGTCTTACACCCCCCGGAATCTGATTTTGATTCCGGGAGTTTTCTCTTCAGTGCAAGCTCCGGGAGTCGAAATCAGACTCCCGGAGACGCTACCGTTACCGTTTCCCGGAGTTGTAGGTCATATGATGAACCTCTACAACCATAACAATTAACCTGAAGTTGGCGCGGCCGGTCGTCCACCTAATTTTTATACACACCCTTTTGTTTCCCCCAGTCCCGAAACCGGCTTTCTTCTCGATGCAAACAAGGCTTAATGTTTTAAGACACTTTCGTTAAAGCCCCAGGGTATGCAAGGTTTCCTTGAGGATTTTCGCCGATTTCTGCAATCCCTCGACCTCTTTTTCATCCAAAGGCAGGCGCATGAATTTTTGCACCCCTTCCCGGCCGATCACGCAGGGAAGGCTGAAGTAGACATCATCAATTCCATAGTAATCGTGGATAAGGGTGGAGACAGAAAGCACGGTATTTTGTCCGCGCAGGATGGCTTCGCAGATGCGCACCAACCCCATGCCGATACCGTAGTAGGTCGCGCCTTTGCGTTCAATGATATAGTACGCAGCATCTCGGGTTTGAGCGAAGATATCCTCGTAGACACTCGGTTCAAAAGACTCACAATTCATCTTGCAATACTCGGTGAGGCTGATACCGGCAATGTTGGCAGCCGACCACACGGGCACTTCGCTATCTCCGTGTTCACCGATGATGTAGGCATGCACGCTGCGCGGATCCACACCCGCGTGCTGGCTGAGGAGGTAGCGGAAGCGCGCCGTATCAAGGATTGTACCGGAACCAATGACGCGATTGGACGGCAGACCCGAAAGTTTCATGGCAGCGTAACTGAGCACATCAAGGGGGTTTGAGGCGATCAGGAGAATGCCATCAGGATTGGCTTTTACCACCTGCGGGATCGTATCCTGGTAAATGGCAAAGTTGCGCTGCACCAAGTCGAGTCGGGTCTCGCCGGGGCGCTGTGCCGTGCCGGCGGTGATAACGGTGATGGATGCGCCGGCGCAATCGCTATAATCCCC
>JAYRQY010000182.1:0-2172 GCA_041910365.1 Anaerolineaceae bacterium
ACTTGGGGAAACCTCTCCTCCCATCTGGCAAAGCTCGAGCAGGGCGGGTATGTGGCGATCGAAAAAAGTTTTAAAGGCAAACGGCCCAATACTTCAATCTTTATGACCCCAAAAGGAAGAAGTGCGTTCAAAGAGTATGCTACTCAAATGCGGCAACTCTTTCAAGACTTGCCGGCTTGAGTGAAATTCAACTTTTGAAAAAGGAATTTCAGTTGGAGGAGCCAGTCTTCGGCGCAGAATAGATCTGCTGCAATTTCCTGAAGGACCAAAAACCTACCCCGAACGACAGCCACACGGTGAGCCCGCGGTAAATTAGCGTGATTAACAAACCCTCGGATATTGGCACAGACAGCATCTTTAAGATGACCGGGAAGAGCGTCTCCACCACGCCAACGCCTGCGGGGGTGGGGGATACATAAAAGAAAAGCTGGCAGAAGCCGTAACCCGCTACAACGGTACCTGCTGAAAAGGGAACGTTCAGCGCCATGAAGACCGAGGTCAGCAGGGCGATGAGGATCAGCTTGTTGCACATGGCATATATCAAAGGACGGAAAACGCGCCACCTGCTGTCGCGGATGGTGGATACCCCCTCGCCGATTTCCAGAGCCAGGGTGCGGGCTTTTTCGGGATCCCACACAACCTTGTGTGTGAAACGGAGGAGCAGCCGGTTGATCAGCCTGGCAACCCGCGCCAGCAGATTTCCCAGCCGCTCGGAGGACTTGTAGCCAATGTAGAGCACCATGCCAAAGCCGATGGTGGCAGCCAGAAGCAGAACGGCAGCCGTGATTTCGCCCCCGCTCATGCCGTCGGAGATGGCGTTGCGACGGAACAGAGTGACAAAACCGAGAAAAACGATGAAGAGCAGCGAGATGTATTCGTAAATGGCGTAAAGGATGCCGACCACCATGGCACGCGCCGGGCTTTGCCCACGCTGTTTGGCGGAATCCATGAAAACCGCCACCCCGCCCACACCGCCGCTGGGGGCGATGAGGTTGACAAAGGAAAACGCTGTGCTGAGCATGAACAGGTGGCGCCAAGATTCCCTGACCCCCACCAGCCGGAACAACGACCGGTAGGTTTCGGCATTGTTGCACAGCACCAGGATTTGCAGCCCAAAAGCGAGCACAAGGAACAGCCAGTTGCCGCGCTGAAGCGCGTTGCCGATGTTTTCCAGTTCGGAAATACTGATGATGACAAATGCAACCGCCATCGCCAGGGCGATCCAGACCAATGCATTGCGGACCGACAACTTGGGTGATGGCTGCGGTTCGATCATGGATGAATTATATACCCGGTGATTGGGCTGCCTGCGGTAATCAAAATAGCACAGGTCTACCTGGCCAAAAGCCGGCGGAAACACAATTCGATCAATCTGCAGCCACTCCATAACTTACCTCGATCCAGGACAAGAATTAATGACCTTGGGAGGATGCAACAATCATTCCAACCTGCCCTGAATCCTTCTCAAGGGAAAATACTATTCCTGATCCGATGCGGGGGGTTCTGGTGGAGTTTGCTTTTGCAGCGTGCGGAAACACAAGAAGCCGATGGCAAAGGTCAGCCAGAAGGTGAACAGGCGGTAAACCAGCGTCACCAGGGTGGCTTTGGCATAAGGCACATTGAGGATGCGCAGGAAGACCGGAAAGAGCCCCTCCACCACGCCGATGCCGCCGGGGGTGGGGGAGATATAGTAGAAAAGCTGCCCGATGCTGAAACCGCCGATGACCGTGCCGGCGGAAAAGGGGATGGCAAACGCCAGGAAGAGGCTCATCAGCACCCCGCACAGCAGTGCTTTGTTGAGCATGGCAAAAATGAACGGGCGGATCAGGTTGGTCCGGCTGTGCTGCAAAGCGGAAATACCCCGGCCGATATCATGCGCATAGGCGTGTGCTGCTTCAGGTTTGATAACGTCCCGGTGCATCAGCCGGCGCAGCGGACGGTTGAGGATGCTCCCCAGTTTTGCCAAAATCTCTCCCAGGCGCCGGGGGGATTTGTAACCGAAGTAGAGCAGCCCCGCGATACCCACGGCAAATACCAGCATCAGCAGCGCGGCGGTGATCTCGCCGGCGTTGAGGTTGTTGCGCCTGAAGAGCACGATCAGCCCCAGCAAAACCATTATCAGCAGAGAGGTGTACTCATAGACAATGAAGAGCAGACCCACCACGATCACGC
>JAYRQY010000183.1:0-10171 GCA_041910365.1 Anaerolineaceae bacterium
GCTTGTTCTACAGGATGACGCAGGAACTGGTTGCCAATCATTTCCGTTTGCCGCTTTTCACCAGTTACAACCACCTGGAGATTCCGTTTGCCTACCCGCCACTGGCGTTTTACATCACCGGCGGGTTGAACCGGTTTTTCGGCTGGGACCTGCTGGATATTTACCTCCTCTTCCCGGCTATCATCACCATCCTCACCATCCCGGCTTTTTACCTGCTGGCACGCAATCTCACCGAGGATGACAACCAGCTTTCGCTGGCGGTGCTCATTTTCTCGCTGCTGCCATCCACCTTTGTTTGGGCGATCATGGGCGGCGGGGTCACGCGCTCACTGGCATTCCTTTTTGCCCTCCTTACGCTGGACTTTACATATAAATTGTTCACCAAAAAACATTTGCGCGACCTTTTCTTCAGCGGATTGATGTTGAGCCTGTGCATCCTGTCGCACCCTGAAACCGGTTTTCACGCGGCGTTCAGCGTGCCCGTGTTGTGGTTCTTCCTCTCGCGTAAAAAACAGGCTGCCTGGCAGGTTGTTTTCATGGCAGTAATCACGCTGGCACTCACTGCGCCCTGGTGGGGCAGCGTGGCGGCAGCACACGGATTTCAGCCGTTTATTGCCGCCCTTTCCACCGCGGAGCAGAATGGTTATTCCTTCTTCGACCTGTTCAACCTCAAAATAACCGATGAATTGCAGGTGGCTTCAATCGCAATTTTCGCTTTTGTGGGGATTTTCTTTGCCCTGGCGCATAAAAAATACTTTCTGCCTGCCTGGCTGGTAATCTCCTATGCCATCGCGCCACGCAGCGCCAAGATCTTCATAGCACCTGTAGTGGCAGTGCTTGCCGCGCAGACGGTCTGCTGGCTTGTTCAATGGCTGGATTCAAAAAAAGAAAAAAACGGTACCCCCTCCTTTCTCTCTTCGCTCTATGCCAAAGTGTTGCTGGCGCTGCTCTTCTTCCAATGGTATTCCTCGGCAATGCTCGTCCTCAGACCATTTTCGTACTTCCGGCTGGATGAGCAGGATGTGCAAGCCTTTGAATGGGTAAAAGAGAACGCCAACAGCGACAGCCGCTTCGTCATCATCACCGACCACTTCTGGTCATCTGACCCGGTCTCAGAGTGGTTCCCGGCGCTCACCGACAGGATCAGTATTGCCACGGTGCAGGGAACAGAGTGGCTTGGAAGCGGCCGGTATCTGCAAGCCATTGAAGAAGCCAGCGAATTGCAATTCTGCAACGACCAAAATCCCGCATGCATCGAGGCATGGGCGCAAACCTATGCCAAAGATTTTGATTATATCTACATCCGCAAGATGAAAATCCAGGGTGCCAGGGAACTGGTTTTGTATGACAGCGCGCTGGCAGCGTTGCTGTCGCAGGACTCCCGCTATACACTGGTCTATGAGTCTGAAGGAACAGCCATTTTCAGCCGAAAATAAGGACACGACCTCTCAAAATCAAAAGGTCTGGTAAATTTCGCGTATGCGGGAACCTTTGTCCTGTATAATTTTGTAACATCTCCTGCGAAGGGAACAGGTTATGGGATCCATTTCCAATGCCAGGGAAAAACTGAATCAGATAAAACCATCCATCGTGTTTCTTTCAATTGCGCTGCTGGTTGGCGGATACATCCGCCTTGCACAGGTGCTGGCAGCGGATTTTCCACTCAATGATGGCGGGCTTTTTTACAAGATGACGCAGGAATTGGTCGCCAATCATTTCCGCTTGCCGCTGTTCACCAGTTACAACCACCTGGATATTCCCTTTGCCTATCCGCCGCTGGCATTTATTATCACTGGCGGGTTGAGCCAGTTGTTCGGCTGGTCTTTGCTGGATGTTTACCGGATTTTTCCGGCGGTTGTTTCCATTCTCACCATCCCCGCGTTCTACCTGCTTGCCCGGGAATTCACCACTGACGATAAACACCTGGCAATGGCGACTCTCATCTTTGCAGTGCTTCCGACCACGTTCCATTGGGCGATCATGGGCGGCGGCGTCACCCGGGCTCTTTCGTTTTTCTTTTCAATCTTCGCCTTGTTCTTCACCGTCAGGTTATTTGCAAGAAAGAAGTACAAATATCTGATCCTGGCAGCCGTGTTTCTCAGTTGTTCGATCCTTTCGCATCCTGAAACCGGTTTTCATACCGCGCTGAGCGTACCGCTCTTCTGGTTTTTCCTCTCGAAGAATAAAACCGGATTCCTTCAAACCGCGCTGATGGCTGGCTTAACCCTGGCATTCACTGCTCCCTGGTGGGCAACCGTGTTAACGACCCACGGATTTGCACCGTTCAAAGCCGCCTTGTTAACCTCGGAGCAGACCGGTTTTTCATTCTATGTGCTGCTCAACTTCAGCCTGACGGAAGAGCTTGGGATTGCCTCGATTGCAGTACTGTCACTCATTGGTTTATTCGTGTATTTGTCAAAAAAGAATTATTTCCTGCCTGCCTGGCTGCTCTATTCATTTGTGATCTCGCCACGCAGCGCCCGGATAACCATTGCCTGCATCATCGCCATTTTAGCCGGGTATACCTTCCTCATGGTCACCCAATGGATGGACTCGCGCAAGGCAGAACGGACCGGGCAACCGGCGGCAGCGACCATGCTCTCGTCCGTTTCCTCCAAGGTCTTCCTGTTCATCCTGTTCTTTCAATGGGTCGTCTCAGCCTTGCTTGTGATCCGGGGTTACACCTACATCCGGATCGCCTCCGAAGATAAAAATGCCTTTGCGTGGATCAAGGAAAACACCAGTTTGGATGATCGCTTCGTGATCATCACTGACCAATTCTGGGCACAGGACCCGGTCTCCGAATGGTTCCCGGCGCTCACCGGCAGGGTCAGCATGGCAACAGTGCAGGGGACTGAATGGCTGCCGGATAACCGGTACACACAGGCAGTGCTTGAGGCACGCTCGCTGCAGAACTGCGTGGATCAAACCCCGGCTTGCGTGGAAACCTGGGCGCAGGAGAACGCCAGGGATTTTGATTATCTGTATATCCGCAAACTCAAAATCCAGGATTCCCCCCATCAACTGGTGGAATATGACAGCGCCCTGGCGGCTTTGTTGAGGAGCGACCCGGGGTACACGCTGGTTTATGAGGATGGCGGGGCGGCTATTTTCCTGAAGAAATGAATATGCAAGTGAACTTGACAACAAGATAAAGTTGGCTATACTGACTTTTAGGGAAACGCGCAATGAAAAGACTTTCTAAATGGGATATCCTGACGATCCTTACCCTGGTGGCAGCAATTGCCCTGATTTTTGTATACTGGTCAATTTTTGCAGATCCCGATACTGACCTCAACCCGTTCCCCAACCCAACGGCTATTCCGACAATCTCGATCCCGTCTCCAACAGCAACGCTGCTCTCGCTGCCGCCCACCTGGACGCCCACGCCGTTTATTGAACCAACCCGGCGCGCGACCTCAACGCCGTACCCCACCATCACACCGTTTTCCACCCCTGCCCCGTAATTGTTACCGGATACGGGTGGTGTTACAATCACTAATTCGTAACAATTAAATAGTTGAATGGATGTGACTATGGATGATCAGATAAGTATTGAAGTATTTAATCGGCTGGTGGAGTTGGCAGCATTGGAACTCAGCCAGGAACAAGCAGCCTACTTACACAGGCAGCTTAACAACCAGCTGCGCGCCATCCATGAATTGGCGTCCATTCCCATTGATAATGCGCTCGAAGCCAATCTGCACGGTGTGCCATACGTTGCCGCAGCGCGGCCGGCGTTGCGCCCGGATACAACCAAGTCGTGTGAAGATACTGCGGAAATCCTCTCGCAGGTGCCCCAGCTTGAGAACGGGCTGATCGTCGTGCCCGATATCCAACATATCTCCTTAAAGTGAATCCTATGGAACTCTGTGACCTGACTGCCCTGGAATTGACCTCCCTGCTGAAGCAAAAGAAGGCTTCGGCGGTGGAAATACTGGAATCTGCGCTGCGGCGCATCGGTGAAGTGGACGGACGGCCTGGCTCACTGGACGCTGGCGAGCTGACGGCAGACGACCTGGCAAAAGTGCATGCTTTCATCGCTGTGACTGACGAACGCGCCCTCGCCAAAGCCTCTGAAATTGACCGGCGCATCGCCCGCGGAGAGGACCCTGGTCCCCTGGCAGGTGTGCCATTCACCGTTAAAGACATCTTCTGCGTGGAAGGAACCACCACCACGGCCGCTTCCCGGATCCTTTCCAATTTCACCGCACCGTACACTGCCACGCCAGTGGCGCGCATGGAAAAAGCCGGCGCGGTGATGCTCGGCAAGGTCAACCTGGATGAGTTCACCTTTGGGTCTTCGAGTGAATCCAGTGCCTATCGGCCGACCCCGCGGAATCCCTGGAAAACCGAGCGCGTTCCGGGAGGTTCCTCCGGCGGAAGCGCGGCAAGCGTAGCAGCAGGGGAAGCCCCGCTCTCGCTCGGCACCGATACCGCCGGCTCGATCCGGCAGCCAGCCGGGTTCTGCGGCGTGGTGGGGCTCAAGCCCACCTATGGACGGGTCTCCCGTTATGGGCTGATCGCATTCGCGTCCTCACTGGATTGCCCCGGACCCCTGGCACATGATGTGAGCGACGCCGCCGCAATGATGCAGGTGATCGGCGGGCACGATGAGAATGACTCCACCTCGGCAGCGGTACCGGTCCCAGATTACATGGCGGCATTGCAGAAAGGCGTCAAAGGGCTGCGCATCGGGCTTTCGCCGGATTACTTCCGCCTGACGTACCCGGACTTGCAAACCGGGGAGATCAAATACCAGCAACTGCCGGCAGATATTGAGCGGGCCGTGCGCCATGCCGCGGAAAAACTGGCATCAATGGGCGCAGAAATTGTTGAAGATGTGCCCATGCCGAACACAAAATACGGCATCCCGGTCTATTTTGTCATCAGCCGCGTGGAGGCCGCCTCCAACCTACACCGCTTCGACGGGGTGAAATATGGCATCCGCGACCTGGCACCGGGTTCCAACTTCCAGGAGATGTACCGGAGCACACGCAACACCGGTTTTGGACCGCAGGTGAAACTGCGCATCCTGATGGGCATGTATACAAGCGCGGCGCAATACAGCGAACAGTATTACCAGAAGGCACTGCGCGTGCGTACCCTCATCCGGCGTGATTTTGAGACGATATTTGACCCGAATGGCAAATACCGTCTGGATGCGCTGCTGACCCCGACCAACCCAACGCCTGCTTTCCACATGGATGCCGTCTATGGCGATTCAGTGCTGATGCAGTATGCCGACCAGTTGACCGTGCCCGGCAACCATGCCGGCATCCCGGGGCTCTCACTGCCGGGCGGGTTGGACGACGAAAAACTGCCGGTTGGCATTCAGCTGCTTGGCGCAGATTACACCGAAGACAAGTTGCTGCGCATCGGACGGGCATACGAACTGGCTACCGCTGATGACCCCTGGCGCAAGGTTCTGCCCGAAGTTCTGCGATAAAGGATTAATTGGCAGTCGGCAATGAAAAGACTATCCGTTTGGGACGTGTTGACATTTTTTATCGGAATTGCCGCCATCCTGCTGGTAATCGTGTTTGCGTCCATCTTCATCAACCCAAAAACGTATCTTAATCCATTCCCAAACCCCACTGCGGTTGCCACAATTTTCATTCCAACCGTGGCGGCGCAGGATACTCAGGTCAGTGCTGCCAGTGTCCCGGAAGCCTCTACCGCAATACCAGCGATAACTGATGGTGCAGTTGAAACGCCCGTACCATCCGAAACCTCCATCCCAACGATCGAGCCTTCACAGACGCTGACGCCCGCTGTTTTCGAGAGCGCCACGCTTTACATAACGGCAACCGCAGGCAGCACAAAAACAGCCACCAAGCCGGCTTCCAGTAAGACCGCAACCACCACAAAGATGGTCAGCGCAACCAGCAGTGTTACCCCCAGCAAGACCTTAACCCCAACGCTTGCGCTGAGCCTGACGTTCACCATCACCAATACCAGGGTGCCAAGCCTGACATTTACACCCAAGCCAACCTCGCCCCCCAGTACGCCCATCCCTCCAACTGCAGGCAGCGGCGGCTGCAATGGCGGAGACACCTCAATCGAATCGGCGGTACTGTCGATGGTGAACTATCAACGCGAGCAGGCGGGAGTGCCGGCGCTATCCTCTTCCTCGGCATTGTTCAACGCTGCCCGTAATCACAGCCAGGATATGGCAACCAATAATTTTTTCAGCCATACCGGCTCAAATGGTTCAAGCCCGTTTTCCCGTATCAGTGCAGCAGGGTTTTCATACTCTGCGGCTGCGGAAAACATTTATGCCGGCAGCGGAAGCAATAATAGCGCCAGTGCCGCTGTGAGCGGCTGGATGGGCAGCGAAGGTCACCGTCAGAACATGCTCAACCCAACTTACACCTTCGCCGGGGTGGGTTATTGGTGTAATTCCAACAGCACCTATGGCGGCTATTTCACCCTGAATCTGGCGACACCTTGATCATGATTGAACTTACATCACCTTACGTGCATTACTACAACCGCGGTGTGAACAAGGAGAGGATTTTCTTTTCAGAAAATAATTATGAATACCTTAAAAACATCCTGTTGAGGCACTTGCAAGATTACCATGTTGAATTGCTCGCTTTTTGTTTAATGCCAAATCATTATCATATTCGTCTTAAGCACGAAAAAGAGATCGAGGGATCAAGGTATATTCAAAGAGTATTTAATACCTATGTTCAAGCAGTAAACAAACAAATGGAAAGAGTTGGTACCCTTTTTCAAGGAAGTGTAAAGAGGCGATATGTGGAAAGCGAGGAGTATTTGATGGAAACAATCCGATACATTCACGTTAATCCAGTATCAGCCGGATTGGTGAATCGCCCAGAAGAATGGGGGCATTCGGACTATAAAGAATGGATTGAATTATCCAAACCTTCTCGAAATCTTCTGGATGAATGTCAGTTGATTTTTGGCGGCTCCAGAAACTACAAGGAATTTGTGGAATTGGCTATAGAAAAGAAAATTTACAACTAACCTTGAAAAGGCTTTTACCAGCCTTTTCAAGGTTGTACATGAGGCTGGGGGAAGCCTTTTCATTGTAGAAGTTAGAGGTTAAGGTTGGAAAAGAGGAAATATGACCGATTACGAAGCAATCATTGGTTTGGAAACGCATATTCAGCTCAATACCGAAAGCAAGATCTTCTGTTCGTGTAAAGCGGATTCGTGGGGAGACGCCCCCAATACGAACATCTGCCCGGTGTGCTGCGGGCTGCCCGGTGTGCTGCCAAAATTGAACAAGGCGGTCGTGGAAAAGGCGGTGCGGCTGGCAAAAGCGATGAACGCGGAAATCCGCGATGTTTCCTACTTTGACCGCAAGAATTACTTTTACCCTGACCTGCCCAAGGGATACCAGATCTCCCAGTTCGACCAGGCTATCGGCAAGGGCGGCTACATGGACGTACCCATCCCGGGCACGGTGACTGCCGACCATCAGCCGTATGTGCGCCGTGTGGGCATCTGGAATCTTCACATGGAAGAAGACGCCGGCAAGACCAAAACAGAAGGCGGAAAAAGGATGGTTGATTTCAACCGCTGCGGCGTCCCTCTCATCGAAATGGTTACCGCTCCGGATATCCGCAGCGCCGAAGAAGCCGGGCAATACCTCATCCGGTTGCGGCAGTTGCTGCGCTGGATCGGGGTTTCAGAAGCCAACATGGAACGCGCCCACCTGCGCTGTGACGCCAACGTATCCATCCGCAAAAAAGGTGAAACTGTCCTGAATACGCGGAGCGAGATCAAAAATGTAAATTCCATCGAGGCAGTGAAGGATGCCATCCAAAAAGAGGTGGAACGCCAAATCCGCGAAGTGGAAGACGGCAAACGCATCGAAGCCTGGACCTTGGAATGGGATGAAGATACGAGCACCTTGAAGAAGATGCGCTCCAAGGAAACCGAAGCAGACTACCGGTATTTCAGAGAGCCCGATCTGCTCTCCGTGAATTTGGATGCGGAATGGAAACAACAAATCCTCACCGGGTTCCCGGAACTCCCCCTGGCAAGGCGCGAGCGCTTTATCACCCAGTATGGGCTTCCGGAATATGATGCCGAGATCCTCACCGGCGAGCGCGGACTATCCGATTACTATGAGACCGCCGTGAAGGCTTATAACGGCGATCCAAAGAAGGTCTCCAACTGGCTGATGAACGAAGTGCTGCGCATGATCAACGAACAGGGGCTTGACCCGCAGACGATGGCACTGACACCGGCTGCTCTGGCAGCGATTTTAAGACTGGTGGACGCGGGCACGGTGAACATCACCACCGGGCGGGTTTTATTGGGGAAAGTGCAGCAGACTGGTAGAACCCCTGCTGATATCGTTGCATCTGAAGGTTTGGCGAAGGTGAGCGACGACAGCGCCATCCGTAAAGTATGCGAAGAGGTGCTGGCCGAGAACCCGAACGAGGTCGACAGTTACAAGGCCGGCAAGGTGACGCTCATCGGCTGGTTCACCGGCGCGGTAATGAAGAAGATGCGCGGGCAGGCGGATGCAGCGTTGGCGAGGAAGATTTTGGAAGAATTGCTGAGGTAATTCTTTTCTCTCACGAAGCCACAAAGGACACAAAGGAAAACCTGTTTTTAATCTTTTCTCTCACAAAGACACAAAGGACACAAAGGAAAACCTGTTTTTATCTTTTCTCTCACGAAGACACAAAGGACACAAAGGAAAACCTGTTTTTATCTTTTCTCTCACGAAGCCACAAAGGACACAAAGGTAACCTGGGTTAAATCTCTTCTCTCACTAAGCCGCAAAGGGCACAAAGGAAACCTGAGTAATTCTTTTATCTCACAAAGACACAAAGTGCACTAAGGAAAACCTGTTTTTAATCTTTTCTCTCACAAAGACACAAAGTGCACTAAGGAAAACCTGTTTTTAATCTTTTCTCTCACGAAGACGCAAAGGACACAAAGAAAACTTTTAATAAAAAATAAATGGATTGACTTGCGGTATGATTTTCATCACATTTCATTATGCAATCAAAGGAATCATACAATATGAATGAGAACGAAATTGCCAAAATTGTCGTAGATGCAGCATACAAGATTCACACCACGCTTGGACCAGGTTTACTGGAATCGGCATACCAGGCAATCCTCGCTTATGAATTACGGAATCGTGGTTTGAAAATCGAAACGGAAATCATGATGCCGGTAAATTACGAGGGGCTCTCTCTTGATATTGGATACCGGGCAGATATTATCGTTGAAGACGCTGTCATCATCGAGCTAAAATCAGTTGAGCAGGTTGCTGATGTTCATAAAAAACAACTTCTCACCTATTTAAAAGTATCAGATAAGCGGTTGGGACTGTTGATAAATTTTGGCGCACCGCTTATCAAGCAGGGGATCACCAGGATCATTAATGGGAATTTGCCAGGATAAGGTTTTCTTTGTGAACTTAGTGAGAAAAAAACGCCCTCCGGAGAGGGCGTTGATGTTTATATATCCAGCGTCTCCGTACAGGAAGGCGCGTTGGGGCAGATATAGTACTCCTTCGGCTTCTGGAACAAGCGCTTTTCGGTGTGCAGCACCATAGGAACACCGCAGGCGGGGCAATCCGGTGCCTGGTTGAAGTTCGAGAAGGGATGTTTGTCTTCCATCTCATAGGTTTCCACGCCCGCACTCACTGCCGCGGCTTCATGTGCAAATGCAGTGGCGTAGAGCGGCTTTAGGACGGGCACAGGCGATTGAGCCGGGATGGGTGCGGCAGCAGCGGGTCTCTTGCGTGCCTCGGCCGGCAAAACCCGTTTGATCTTGGTGGTCTGAAAAACCTTGAGGAATTCCTCGCCGTCATAGAGATGCAGCGGCTTGCCTTCAGCCCACAGGCGTGCCTGTTCGGTGATAGAACCGGTGGTAACGATGGCGCCGGCATCGGCTTCAGCCGCCCGGAGCGCACCATAGAAATCGCGGACCACGGGTTCACCGACTTTGCCGCGATATTTTTTACATTGCACCAGCCATACTTCGCCACGGCGGGTATGAACAACAAGGTCAATGCCATGGTCGCCGGTGGAGCCGACTTCCTCCACCTTGTGTCCCTGGGCACGGTATGTTTCGGCTACCAGGGTTTCAAAATCCTGCGGCGAAAGTGCGCGCATCTGTTCAATGGTATCGGCTTTGATCTTGCGCTTGCGGTCTTCCAGGAAGATGGAAA
>JAYRQY010000184.1:0-9269 GCA_041910365.1 Anaerolineaceae bacterium
CGAGCGTTATCCGAATGCATTGGTTCAATTTGTGGGGCCATATAAAAATATCATTGGTGAAGAAGCCTATTTTGCCCGGCTGTCCGAATGCATCAAGAGGTATGAGGAGAGCGGGAATTGGCGATTTTTGGGATCACTGAACCCTGAGCAGATGGCAGCATTTTTCCCGAACCTGGATGTGCTGGTACTGCCAAGTTTGAATTCGACCGAGGCTTTTGGTCTGGTTCAAATCGAGGGGATGATGAATGGAATCCCCAGTGTGGCTTCTGAGTTGCCGGGAGTTCGCCAACCGGTGCTCCGGCATGGCATGGGGCGCATCTTTCCGATCGGCGACTCACATGGGTTGGCTGCATCAGTGCTGGAAGTGCTCGACCATAAAAGCGACTATCTCGTCAATAAGCAACCTTTCACAATTTATGACCCCGAAATGGTGGCAAAGGAATACGAAGACCTGTTTGCGCAAATCCGTGACGGGATTTAGAACCTGGAGTATTAATTGTGGCTGTATCATCTAAACCTGAAATAATGAAACCCCAAAAGAAGCGTGCATCCTGGATCTGGGATATTCTATTAATTCTGGTATTGGTGATTGGCGCTTATTTTAGATTGGTGGGGATCAAGTGGGATGATAATCATCATCTCCACCCGGATGAGCGGTTTCTGACAATGGTGGAAACCAGCATCGAACCGGTGAAGAACCTGGGGGAATACTTTGATACTGCCAATTCAACACTAAACCCAGGCAACCGGGGCTATAGTTTTTATGTCTACGGTACCCTGCCAATTTTCATCGTGCGTTATGTGGCGGGTTGGGTGGGGCAAGCCGGGTACGACCAGGTGAATGTGGTTGGCCGGGTGTTATCGGGCATTTTTGATCTTGGCACAGTTGCCATGCTCTACCTGATCGGAAAGCGCTTGTACCGTAATTCCAAACTGGGGTTGGTGGCAGCGCTATTCCTTGCCTTATCGGTATTGCCGATCCAGCTATCGCATTACTTTGCGGTGGATACCTTTACAAATTTCTTCGTTTATTCCGCATTGTTTGCTGCTATTTGCATCAGCACTTCCCGCGAGCCCGGTGATTTGGAGACTGCAGAACTAAAAAAACCATTGAACAAGCACTGGTGGATGCTGCGCTGGCGGGAATTCATCCCCTACGGGTTGTTTGGGTTGTTGTATGGGATGGCCTTATCCTCCAAGGTGAGTGTCTATGCATTGGCAGTAGCTCTGCCCCTGGCTGCATTGATCCAGTACCTTAACCTTTCAGCAGAGAAACGGGAAGAGAGCGTACCGTTTATCCTGCGCAACCTGGTGCTGGCTGGCATCATCGCCTTTATTACCTTCCGATTTTTCCAACCCTATTCGTTTATGGGACCGGGATTCTTTGGCCTGCAAATCAACCAAAATTGGCTCAACAGTCTAAAGGAAATAAGGAACATCAGCAGCGGCAACGTCGATGTGCCGTATGCGCTTCAGTGGGCGCGCAGGCCGATCACTTTCTCCTGGACCAACATGGTGGAATGGGGGCTCGGCATCCCGCTGGGGATAGCGGCATGGGCGGGATTTCTTTGGATGCTGTGGCGATCTCTCAAAGGAGATTGGAAACGCCACATCCTGATCCTGGGCTGGGTTGGGCTGGTTTTCATCCTTCAATCCACCACACATGTAAAAGCCATGCGCTACCAGCTTCCGATCTATCCGGGGCTGGCGTTGATGGCATCCTGGCTGGTTTTTAAGCTCTGGGAATTTCAACCCAAACGCGTGCCAAAGATCACCCGCCTGAATGTGAATTGGGCAAAGATCGCATCGGTGATACTGGCAGTGGTCACCGTTGCCGGGAGCGCGTTGTGGGCTTTCTCATTTACCCGCATCTACACCAAACCAGTTACCCGGGTGGCGGCAAGCGAGTGGATCTACGGACATATTCCCGCGGCAATTAACCTGCAGGTAGACCCTGAATCCGGGATGCAGTTCATGCAGCCGATCGCATACCTTAACTCTGCATATATCTCAAGCGGCTCCCCGTACATCTATGGGTACACACCGGATGAGAATGAAACTGTTACCAGGTTTACCATCGAGCATGTTCTTTCAATGCAGGAGCTTACCGTTCCGGTCTCGTTTGTGGTGTATATCCGGCAGCCGGAACTCAATGGGGCGACGTATAAAGGCGTAGGATTTTACCAATCGATTTTTGATACTTCAGGTGATGACCAGGGAGACAAGGTTAAGATTGCGTTTCCCAAGGGCGTGAACCTGGCCAGGGGAACGTACTACGAAATCGTTCTCGAGCCTGCTGAGCCCAACACGATCCTGCGAATTAATGGCGGTGCGTGGATGGACATGCAGTCGGGCACAGGCAGCCGGGTGCAGTATCTTACGCAGCCTGTAAAGCGGCTGACCAGCAACTCGCCATACGAAGTTTCTTTCGCGGCGCAAACGGACTGCAGCGTGAGTTCGATCCAATTTGGGCATATCATTGATATTTTGGGATTCTCCTCTTCCAAAACGGTCACGGTCACCATCGTTGATCCGTCAAACAATAACCAAATGCTGGGTCAGGGCAGCCTGACGGACGCATTCCTGATGACGGACGATCCCCGGGGAGACACGAAGTGGATTCAATTTGAAACGCCGGCGGTTCTGGAAAAGGGGAAGGTATATACCCTGCAAATTAAACTGGATGATTCGCAGGGCGCGTTAGGGCTCTTTAACGATGCGTTGCTGTTGGAGTCATCCTGGGATGATGCCATCCCGCTGGGATTATCAGGATATGGACCATTTGGTTATGAAACCGGGCTTTACGGGAACAACCGCAACCTGGAGATTTATTGGATCGAAAACCAGGAAAAACTGCAGCGGTTTTACTCCTCGCTGGACCAATCCGATGTAATCGTCATCACATCCAACCGGCAATGGGGCACCACGGTGCGCGTGCCAGAACGGTACCCCTTAACCACGGAATACTATCGCGCTTTGTTAGGCTGCCCCGATGGGCAGGAACTCCTTAAATGTTACGCAAATGCCAAGCCGGAAATGTATACCGGTGAACTGGGGTTTGAACTCACGGCAGTTTTTGAAAGTGATCCCAGCCTGGGAAGTTACTCGATCAACGATCAACTGGCTGAAGAAGCCTTTACCGTGTATGACCACCCGAAGGTGTTGATCTTCCAAAAGACAGAGGATTACAGCCAGCAAAAGGTGCGCGAGATTTTGGGGAGCGTGGATCTAAGCAATGTGGTCCAGCTAACCCCAGCCCAAGCCAGCAAGCATACCGGAAACCTGCTTCTCTCTGATGAGCAGCAAGTCATTCAAACGGAAGGAGGGACCTGGTCTGAGCTATTCCCGGCCGATTCGCTGCTGAATTTGCATCCCTGGCTGGCAATGGTGACCTGGTACTTGGTGATCCTGCTTCTTGGCGTAATGGTTTACCCGCTGATGCGCCTGGTCTTTAAGGGACTGCCCGATAAAGGGTATCCGCTTGCCAGGATCGCTGGGATCGTTTTGTTGGCATATTTTACCTGGCTGGCCGCGTCGGTTGGCGGGCAGTTCTCTAAATTGACGATAGTACTCTGCCTGGTAGGGATCGTATTGGTGAATGGATACCTGGCTTACCGGCAGCGCGATCAACTCAGGCAGGAATTGAAAGGCAAGTGGAAGTACTTTATTACAGTTGAAGTCATCGGGCTGCTCCTCTTTGGGTTGATGCTGTACATCCGCTGGGGAAACCCTGATTTGTGGCATCCATGGCGCGGCGGCGAAAAACCGATGGACCTTTCCTATTTTACGGCGGTGCTGAAGAGCACAGTATTCCCGCCATATGACCCATGGTATTCCGGCGGTTACATCAACTATTACTACTTTGGCTTCGTGATTGCGGCGGTTCCGACCAAGCTCCTTGGCATCGTGCCCTCCGTGGCTTATAACCTGATCATCCCGACCTTTTTTGCATTTACCGGGCTGGGAGTTTTCAGTATTGGCTGGAACTTGCTCCGGCACTCGATGCAGCTACCTGAGGATTCTTTACCGCAGCAGGAGAAGACAGCCGATCGGCGCAGCTTTTTTGCAGGGCTGACGGGCATCTTCCTCACGCTCATCGCCGGCAACCTGGGGACGGTGCGCCTCCTCTGGCAATCATTCCAAAAACTCGCCGCTCCGGGAGGGGACATCGAAGGTGCGCTCTTGAAAGAGCATATCTCGTGGTTCTTCAAGGGGTTGGCAGCTTACGCCAAGGGAAACATTGAACTTCCCATTGGATTCGGCGAATGGTTTTGGGTTCCTTCACGGGCATTGCCCGGCGATACCATCACGGAATTCCCGTTCTTCACCTTCACGTATGCGGACCTGCATGCGCATATGATCGCCTTACCGATCACGATGCTGGTGCTCGGACTGGTGCTTGCCATCCTCTTTACCCAATGGCGCAAAGTCGATTTTGCCAAAATCGGAAATTTAATTGATTTGGCGATCACATTGACTTTTGCGGGATTGGTGCTCGGCGTTTTAAAGACCACCAACACATGGGATTGGCCAACTTATACAGCACTACTCGGCGTAGCCCTTTGTTACGCGGTGTTCCGGTATTTCCAACCACCCGCCTGGCTGCTTCCAAATAAACCAATTTGGCTGCGGAAGGGCGTTATTTTTGCTGCGATTGCCGGATTTATGCTGGCAATTTCGGCCGTGTTATTCCTGCCGTTCTCGCAGAACTACGCCCAGTCGTATGGAACAATCGAAAAGTGGAGCGGAGAACACTCACCGCTTGCATCCTACCTGACGCATTGGGGATTGCCGCTTTTCCTGCTCATCAGCTGGTTCTCCTGGGAAACCCATGAGTGGCTATCGTCGACGCCGGCGTCATCGATCAAAAAAATTCAACCCTACCTCACCTATTTGCAGGTGCTGGTGATCCTCTTTTTCGCCATTCTCATCCTGCTTACTGCGCTGGGAATCAAAATTGGCTGGCTGGTCGGGATACTGGCTGCATGGGATCTTGTGCTCCTGTTAAGGCCTGGGATTACCGACGCGAAACGTTTTGTCCATTTTATAATCGGCACCGCGCTGGTATTGACGCTCTTTGTGGAGATATTCGTTCTGGTGGGGGATGTGGGGCGGATGAACACAGTTTTCAAGTTCTATTACCAGGCATGGACTCTCCTGACCATAAGCGCAACTGCGGCTTTAATGTGGCTCATCCCGGCAATCAGTACAAAATGGAAAGAGCGGAATTCAGTAGCCTGGCAGGTTGTATTGGCGCTGCTATTGATCGGTGTGTATCTTTATCCCGTAACTGCGGCAGCGGACAAAATGCGTGACCGCATGTCGAAACTCACGCCCAAAACCCTGGACGGACTGGCGTTCATGGAGACTTCGACCTATTGGGATATGGACTGGGAGATGGATCTCAGCCAGGATTACCGGGCGATTAAGTGGATGCAGGAAAATGTTGAAGGCTCGCCGGTGATCGTGGAGACCAATACGGTGGAATACCGCTGGGGCAACCGCTACACGATTTACACAGGGCTTCCGGGAGTACTGGGCTGGAACTGGCACCAAAGGCAGCAGCGGGGAGCCATCGATTATTATGGTATTCAAGACCGCCTGCTGGAAATCCCTGCATTTTACCAAACTGAAGAAATCGACCAGGCGCTCAAATTCCTGGAGAAGTATGATGTTGAGTACATCATCCTGGGGCAGCAGGAACAAGCCTACTACCCGGGTAATGGGTTGTTAAAATTTGAGCGATACGATGGCATCTACTGGCAGGAAGTTTACCGCGAACTGGACACAGTGATCTACCAGGTGATCCGGTGAACGGGCAAGGGCGCAAATGAGCGATATTCTGGCTTTCATTCGTTGGTATCTCACAATTTCGCTGGTCGGAGTTCTCTCCCTTCCAATTGCGTTTCAATTCTTCCCGAGGCTCACCAGCCGCGGCTATGCCCTTATCCGACCGCTCAGCCTGTTGACCTGGGGATTTGCTTTCTGGATGTTAGGTTCGCTAGGGGTTCTCCAGAATGACCTCGGGGGCGTTCTGATCAGCCTGGTTGTCCTGACGGCGTGCTCTTTCCTCCAGCTCAGAAAAGGAAAATGGTTTGAACTCAAAAGCTGGATACGCCACAATTGGCGCATGATGCTGGTGGCGGAGAGCGTTTTCTTTGTACTGTTCGCATTCTGGACAGTGGTGCGTGCTGCCAACCCGGATGCCGCATATACTGAAAAGCCGATGGAACTGGCATTCATCAATTCAATCCTCAAGTCAACGGCTTTTCCGCCAGAAGACCCCTGGCTTTCAGGTTACGCCATCTCCTATTATTACTTCGGGTATGTGCTGATATCGATGCTCATCCGCATCACCGGGGTGGCGTCATCAGTGGCATTCAACCTTGGCTCGTCGTTGTGGTTTGGTTTGACGGGTGCAGCAGCTTATGGGATTGTTTACGACCTCATCAGTGCCTGGAAAAGCCAGCGCGAGGGTAGAGCGGAGAACGGCTTCCAGGTTGCAATAACGGGCAAGGAAAGGATCGGAGGGTTATTCGGACCGTTCTTCCTGCTCCTCGTAGGCAACCTCGAAGGGTTCTTTGAAGTTCTTTATGCACGCAGGGTTTTCTGGAAACCAGGCGTGGATGGTACGCTGACCTCCCGGTTTTGGACATGGCTTGGAATCCAGGAATTGGATCTTGCTCCCACTCAGCCGGTTTCGTGGATTCCCAACCGGCCGTATAGCTGGATTTGGTGGCGGGGATCCCGGGTGATGCAGGATATCAGCATCTCGGGGAAGAGCATCGAGATTATCGATGAGTTCCCATTTTTTACCTACCTGATCTCGGATTTACATCCGCATTTACTGGCGATGCCGTTCTGCCTTCTGGCGATGGCACTGGCATTGAATGTGTTTCTCACCATCGGGGAATCGGGGTTCACTTTTCCCATTTCATGGGCATGGCTCAAACGCTGGCAGACATGGCTGGTTCTTCTCATCCTGGGCAGTCTGGCCTTCTTCAATACCTGGGATTTCCCGATTTACGTGGGATTGTTTGCGCTTGTGCTCATTTACACGCGTATTCGGGCGCACGGATGGACTGTGCGCCGAATCTGGGAATTTTTGGGATGCGGGTTGTTCCTGGGGATTGGCGGCGCTGTGTTGTTCCTGCCGTTCTACCTGGGCTTCCAGTCTCAGGCAGGCGGATTGCTCCCCAGCCTGGAATTTATTTCACGGGGAGTAAATTTCTGGGTCATGTTCGGGGTTTTTCTCAGCCTGATCTTGATCTGGCTTGTTATTCAATGGAAAGAGAAAGCGTTCCCATTCAAAGCGGTTGCCTCGCTTAAAGTAATTGCAATCATTTTCCTGGGTTTGTTCGTGATTTCCATGGTCTGGGGGTGGGTTGTTCTTGGCGCGCCCGGGCTCGGTACTACGCTGGCTGCCTCTCAAAATCCTGCGGTTGCTTCACTCGGAAGCCAATTGATGGCGGGCCAGGCTGCTTTTGCGGGATTACATGAGAACAACTCTACGGCCACGATTTTGCAGCAGGCGGTGGTGAGGCGGGTGGAATCGCCGGGAACTTGGATCACCCTCGCCGCACTCCTTTTCCTGACCGTCGGGAACCTGGTTCCCATTTTCACCAAAAAAGGTGCGGCTGAGCAACCTGCCACAGTAGAATCGGAGACATTAGCCAGACCAAACATTAAGATACTTATCTTGTTTATGATCCTCATCGGCGGAGGATTGACGTTATTCCCCGAGTTCTTTTACCTGCGCGATCAATTCGGCTGGCGCATGAATACGATCTTTAAATTCTACTTCCAGGCATGGATGTTCTGGTCACTTGCGGCTGCCTTTATCACTTATGAATTGTTTACTGCCTTAAAACGCTGGCGTTATGCATTTTTTTCCATCTTCTGGGCGGTACTTATAACGGCGGGCTTGGCGTATCCGGTATTAATGGTGTTGAACAAGACGAATAATTTCTCCCCTGCAGAATGGACGCTGGACGGGAATGAATATCTATCCAGATTTATGCTGGATGATTATTATGCAATGCAATGGCTGGAAGATCAGGAAACGGGAGTTGTTGCTGAAGCGGTTGGCGGAAGTTATACTGATTTTGCCAGGATCTCCACGCGGACGGGTTTCCCAACGGTTTTAGGCTGGCCTGGTCACGAAAGCCAGTGGCGTGGCGGGGCTGAAGAAATGGGTAACCGCTACGAAGAGATTAAGCGGTTATACGAGACCGACCTTCAGGAGGAGACTATCGCAATCCTCAAGCAATACAATATCCGCTATGTATTTCTGGGTGACCTGGAACGAACGCAGTACGAAGTTTCTCAATCCAAGTTCGATGCCCTGTTGAATACCGTGTATACCAATGGCGGGGTGACCATTTATGAAGTCCCGCGAGAGATGGGAGACTAAAGCATTGAATAGTGAAACGGATTCAAGGCAAAAATTCACACTCGAAATTGGCATATATGCAGTCCTTCTACTAATCGCGCTCGCTTTTCGCATGGGCGGGTTGGGCAACATCAGCCTCTCGGATCATGAAGCAGTTTATGCACTGCAAGCGCTGGAGATTTCAAAGGGTGTGCCAGCGATACTGGGTGGGCAGCCTGGATATATTGGGCTCACCTCCGCGCTTTTTCGGCTGACTGAGGCTACTGATTTCACGGCTCGTTTTTGGCCTGCGCTTTTTGGCAGCCTGCTGGTTCTGGTACCTTACCAATTCCGGAAACTCCTTGGACGGAACCCCGCATTGATCCTGTCGGCATTTCTGGTCATCGACCCGGGAATGATCAGCCTCTCACGAACGGCTGCCAGTTCGATGATGGGAATCACCTGTTTTTTTGCAGGACTGGGTTTTTTCCGGGATCGGAAACAGCTCCTTGCCAGCCTGTGCTGGGGCTTGTTCCTGTGTTCTGGTACAGAGATCTGGATCGGCGCACTGATATTTTTGGCTGCTTTCTTTACGTACAGGAATGTTTTATTCCCGGTGGTCCAAAAGCAAAAATTGGATTGGTTGAGGTTGTTGGTGCCCGGCGCATTGCTTATGGGGCTTGTGGCGACGCAATTCCTGGCTTATGCCAGCGGCATCAGCGGGTTGGGCAGCAGCCTGAGCGAATACCTGTTGACCTGGAAGCAAATTGCACAAACCAACCTCGGAACCTTCCTGGTTGAAGTTCTACTGCTGCAATTTCCAATGGTCCTTTTTGGACTGACTGCTACCATAGCTGGACTTTTCCGCAAAGAGAAGTGGATCGGATTCCTTGCCACC
>JAYRQY010000185.1:0-8302 GCA_041910365.1 Anaerolineaceae bacterium
CCCTGTGCTGGGGTGGAGCGTGCTGGGGCTGGCGCTGCTGCGCTGGCTTGAAGTTGCACTATACGGCAACCTGGGTGCATGGACGGGAACCCGGTTTATGAGTCAAAACTCTTACGGATTCCTATTTTCCTGTTTTTCCCCATTCCTGCTGATCATGGTCTTCAGGCAAAAAGGGATAAAACGCCTGATGGCGTTGGGGGGCAACCTGGTGCTATGGGGGGCAGCCGCCATCAACGGGTCACGCGGTTCCTGGGTGTCCATTGTTATCGGCATTGGATTATGCCTGCTTTTATTATTCACCACCCAGCCGCGCAAGTTCGCCGGGCTGATGGTCATTGTGATCATTACGGTTGCTCTCAGCAGCGTTCTCTGGACTGCCTTCCCCAAAGCCTCTCAGGCCGTTCTGAACCGGTTTGAGAGTTTTGAATCCCTGGATAAGGAAAAATCCTACCTCATCCGGCAGTTGATGGTGCAAAAAGGGTTATACATTTTCCGCGAATCCCCGCTCATCGGCATCGGCGCCAGCCGCTTTACCGAGGAAGAGGTCCCGCTTGTAATTCCCCGCTACCTTTCATACGGCAGCCAGGAGGGTTTCAATCAAAAATCCGCGCATAATTCTTATATTGCCTTCCTGGCGGAAACCGGGCTGGTGGGGGCGATCCCGTTCGGGGCGCTCCTGCTGGTGTTTTTTATTCGGGGGGGCAGCGCCGCCATTGCATCCCTCCGCAAAAACATCTACTGGATCCTGCCGGTGTATTTGAGTTTTCTACAGATGAGCATCCACATGTGGGCGATCAGTTCGCTCACCAACACCGGCAACTGGTTCATCTATGGGTTGACCGCTGCCACAATCATGCTGCACCGCAAGGGGTTCCAGGTTTGATGCGCCTGGGATTTCATTACCACCTTCCGGCGTACCAATCCAATGGCGGAATTTATATGCCGGGTTACCTGGGCAGGTTCATCGACAGCCTGGCGCGCCATTGCGATGAACTGGTGGGGTTTTTTCATACCCCGCTGCCCCACGAGATGCCGCAATCGCTGTACCGGCTTGAATCACCAAATGTGGTCTTTGTGGATATCGGACCGCACGTTTCTGTGCCAAAGCGCCTTCTCTCCATCCCGCGCGTCAAAAAGATCACCAGCCGGTGGCGCGGCAAACTGGATTGCATGCTGCTCCGCGGTCCCACTCCCTTGCTCCCGGCGATTGCCGATGCCTTCGAACCCACCCCGCTGGCGCTTTTGCTTGTGGGGGATCAATTGGCAGGCATTGATAGCATGCCCCAAAGTGGGGTGCGCAAAGAAACCATCCGCCTGTTATGGAAAAGTATTGACCGCAGGCAACGGGAAATCGCCAGGCGCAGCCTCACCTTTGTGAACAGCCATTTGCTGTATGAAAAACTGCAGGGTGCCGTGCCGCTGCTGGTGGAAACCCGCACCACCACCCTTTCGGAGACCGACGTCTTTATCCGCCAGGACACCTGCCTGCACCCGCCGTATCATATTTTGTACACCGGCAGGATGGAGCGTACAAAAGGCATCCTGGACACACTGGAAGCGATCGGCATTCTCGTCAGCGAAGGGGTTGACCTGGTCTATGATCTCGTCGGACCCGAAGATAAATCTGACCCGGTGCTGGGAGAACTCCGCAGCCGCGCAGATGAACTGGGCATATCCGGAAGGGTTATTGTTCATGGATATAAAGAGGCGGGTGCCGAACTTTTTGAGTTTTACAAACTATCAGATATTTATGTGATCAGCTCGCAATCTTCCGAAGGCTTCCCGCGCACCATCTGGGAAGCCATGGCGCACAGCCTGCCGGTAATCGCCACCAGCGTCGGTTCCATCCCGGATTACGCCGGATGCGCGGTCGAGATCATCCCGCCAAAGGACGTCTCTTCCATCGCCCAAGCCATGCGCACACTCATCAGCGACCCGGCACGCCGGCAGCAGATGATCCGCGCCGGCAGGGAACTTGCCCGCGAAAACACGCTCGAAAAACGGACGGTTGAGATGATGACGCACATCACACAATACCTGGCCAACCGGATGAATACGCGATGATGTTTGGCAGGACTTATCCGGTAGAGGATACCCGGTAATGGTGCCGTCAAGATTGCTATTTGTCGGCAATTTTTTATCTGCATCAATGGGCGTCCGCAGCATCGGGGAAGAGTTGTCCGACCGACTGCAGCGGGCTGGACACACCGTCATTACCACTTCGGCAAAAACAGGCCGGTTTTCGCGTTTATTGGATATGATCGCCACCATCAAGTTCCAAAGATCCCGCTATGATATCGCGTGCGTTGAAGTTTATAGCGGGCTCGCATTTACATGGTCGTATATATCCGCGGGCTTGCTCAAGTTTTTGCGTAAGAAGGTGATCCTCACCCTACATGGCGGCAAACTTCCAGAGTTTTCCCGTCATCACCCGCGGGTCATTCAGAAATTGCTCCTGGCAGCAGACGTGGTAACGACGCCATCCAGGTATTTGCAGCACGCATTTCAAGAAACCCGTTCATCGATCATTTACCTTCCCAACGGCATCGATATCGCCAGGTATCCGGTTTCGACGAAAAACGTTGTGAAACCCAGCCTGGTTTGGCTGCGCGCTTTCCACTCCATCTATGCTCCTGAGGCGGCGATCGAGTGCCTGAATCAGTTGCATCGGGATTATCCCAACGCCGTATTAACCATGATCGGACCGGACAAACGCGATGGCAGCTTCAAAAAGGTCCTGCAGAAAATCGATGAATATGGTCTCGCCGAATCCGTGAAAATCACCGGCGCAATTCCGAAGAGCAAGGTTGGAGAGTATTTATCCCGGGGAGACATCTTCCTGAACACCACATTGTATGAGAGCTTCGGCGTATCCGTTCTTGAGGCTGCCGCGTGCGGGTTGTGCATCGTAACCACGAACGTCGGAGAACTGCCTTACCTTTGGCAGGATGGGGAGGAGGCATTGCTGGTGCCCCCAAATGATGCTGATGCCATGGCAAGTGCAGTGAAGCGGATAATCGAAGAGCCCGGTTTGGCAGAGAAGCTCAGCAGAAATGCCCGTTCGAAAGCGGAGCAGTACGACTGGTCTGTTATCCTTCCACAATGGGAAAGGTTAATCGAATCAATCGCATGAATACAAACGGTAAAATTACGCTTCGGCTTTTAGGAGAGGCAGACCTGCAAAAGGTCGCCAGTCTTCATCAAAAAGCCTTCCGGGATTCCGCACTTTCCAGGATCGGGCTTGAGCCCATCCGCAGGTATTATGCGTGGCAATTCACCGGTCCGCACACTTGTTACGCGGTCGGCGCATTCAATGAGCAGGATATGCTCTTCGGTTTTTGTTTTGCCGGTATATTCCGTGGCTCGCTCACCGGCTTTCTGGCAGCCAACAAGCGCTTCCTCGTCCGCTGGGTGCTCACCCACCCCTGGCTGATCGTGAGTCCGCTGGTGATCGACCGCATAAAGATGGCTTTTCGGTTGTTTGCCGGCAAGCGTGAGCCAGTGCCCACCACCTACCTCAGCAAATATCCTCACTTCGGCATCCTGTCCATCGCCACCGATCCTGAAAAGCAGGGACACGGTATTGGCAAACTGATCATGAACGACGTGGAAAGAGAAGCGCTCTCCCGGGGATTCAACCATCTGCAATTGACGGTACATCCCACCAACAGCCAGGCAGTTGCCTTTTATGAGCGCTGCGGCTGGGAGCGCGTTAACGATGATGCCGGGGTGTGGCAGGGAAGAATGGTCAAGGTGCTTGCCTGATGTCTCTCTATGACAAGGTTTATACGCGCCTGCCCCTGCCACTGCAGAACGCAACGGTCAGCCTTTACGGTTTCTACTGGCATTGGTTGCGATTTGGCGGCAATTACCCGGAACTTGAGCAAGGATACAAGGTCCGGGAATCGTTTGACGGCAACGCCTGGTCTGAATATCAAAAGGCACAGCTCAAGCGGGTTTTAGCCGTTGCAGCCAGGCAAGTGCCGTATTACCAGCGCACGTGGTCAAATGCACAGATGCAGGCTGCGCTCCAAGGAGAACTGACACCACTCCCCCTGTTGGAAAAAGAGCCGCTCAGGCAAAATCCGCTGGAATTCATCCGGCAGGATTTACAGAATCACCACCGCTGGACCTTCTACACCAGCGGTTCCACTGGCACGCCAATTGCCACCTGCTGGACAGCCGAAGAGATCCGCGATACTCTTGCCGTCCGAGAAGTCCGTTCAGCCAATTGGGCAGGAGTCTCTTTCAGGTTGCCCAGGGCTACCTTTTCAGGCCGCATGGTGGAACCCGACCCCGAAAGTAAGGGGCCTTACTACCGGTTCAATACTGTTGAGAAGCAGGTTTACTTCTCACCATTCCACCTGCGTCCGGAAAACGCTCATTTTTATGTCGAAGCACTAAAGAGACACAAAATCCAGTGGATGACTGGCTATGCCGTTTCCTATTTTCTGCTGGCGAAATTCATCCTGGAAAAGGGATTGGAAGTACCTCCGATCAAAGCGATCATAACCACCAGCGAAAAACTGACACCAGAGATGCGCAAGGTGATACTAGAAGCTTTGCACTGCCCGGTATACGAGGAATACAGTACCGTGGAGAACTCGCTTTTCGCCAGTGAATGCGAACATGGACGCCTCCACATCAGCCCGGATGTGGGCATCGTGGAGATTTTGCGCCGGGATGGAAGTGCCTGCAATCCGGGTGAAACCGGCGAAGTGGTCACCACCAGTTTCCGCACATTTCAGCCAATGGTCCGCTATCGGTTGGGCGACCTCGCAACCTGGGATAGTGAAACCTGCCCCTGCGGGCGCGCGATGCCTGTGATCAAGGAGGTCGTCGGTCGAATCGAGGATGTGGTGGTTGGCCCTGACGGCAGGCAAATGGTACGCTTCCATGGAATCTTTGTTAATCAGCCAAATGTAATCGAGGGACAGATTATCCAGGAAGCCATCGACCATATTCATGTAAAAGTGATCCCCTCCAAGGGTTACGGTCCAGGCGATACGCTCGACATCATCAATCGAATTCAGCAACGGTTGAGCAAGGCTGTAAGGGTAACCGTTGAAGAGGTTAATGAAATCCCCCGGACTCAAGCAGGGAAATTCAAAGCGGTCATCAGCAAGCTTCATCGATAAGGGTTTCAGAATACGCGATTGAACTCCCCAAATAAAATCAGCATCCTCATCCATACCCAATACTTTCTCCCTGAGATTGGCGCGCCGCAGACGCGGCTTTCTGATATTGCTCAGGAGCTGCAAAGGTCTGGTATTGAGGTCATAGTTCTCACTGCCATGCCAAACTACCCGACAGGTAAAACCTTCCCCGGATATTCAGGGCTTTACCGCAAAGAACGGCTGGGAGAAATCCTGGTGTATCGCTCTTACATTTACCCCACACAAAGCTCAGGATTTATTAAACGGCTTTCTAATTATTTTTCATTCGTTTTTTCATCATTTGTTACAGGGCTCTTCCTACCGAAAACCGATTTCATTTTTACCGAAAGTCCTCCCTTGTTTCTCGGTCTTTCAGGTTATTGGCTGAGCCGGATAAAAAAATCTCGATGGATTTTTAATGTCGCAGATCTCTGGCCAGCATCGGTTGTAGAATTGGGCATTATTCGGCAAGGCAGCCTGACACACTGGCTCAGCCGCAACATGGAATCCTTTTTTTATCGAAAGGCAGCAGTAGTAACCGGTCAATCGAAGACGATCCTGGAGGATATTCGAGCCAGATTTCCCGAAATTCAAACTTATCACCTTTCCAACGGTGTAGATCCTACTCCTTATCAGATTGGACCAAAAATAAACTCAAACAAAATTACAGTTATGTACACCGGTTTGCATGGCCTTGCCCAAGGATTGGACCAAATCATTGATGCTGCAAAACTTCTTGAAGAAGACCATCCGGAGATCGAATTCAAGCTAGTCGGTGATGGACCGGAAAAATCAACGCTCAAAAAGAAGGCACAGGAACTTAACCTAAGGAATATTACTTTCCTTGACCCCATTCCAAAAACCGAGATCCCAAATCTGTTGACTTCTGCGGATATGCTCATCGTTCCGTTGAAAATTCAGTTGACTGGTGCAGTTCCTTCAAAACTATATGAGGGGATGGCAGTTGCCAAGCCGATCATCTTAATCGCCGGCAATGAAGCCGCTGAAATCGTGAACAATGCAGATTGCGGAGTGGTAATTGCGCCAGGTGACACAAAAGCTCTTACATATGCAATTACGCAACTTGCCCGGGATGAAACGCTGCGAATTCGCATGGGACAAAACGGGCGGAAAGTAGTCATGGAGAAATATGATCGACGCCGGATAACGAAGGCGTTTTCTCAATTCCTAATCACACTCAAATAATTCTGCAAATGTTAACAAAAAACTGCATTTGATTACAAATGCAGTTTTTTTATTGTTTTTTAACAACATCTAGGAATTCAATTTTTTATCAGTAATCCCCGTTGATCACCAAATTCTGGATGTACAACTTTGCCTCCGGTGCCGGAATATCGATATATCTCCCATCTCCGGTGTGGGCTGGCATGTACAAATCAGCCGGGATCTCCTTCAGTACCAGCGAAGCCCCGGAGAGCTCCCCTGCCAGGCACACGAAGGTCGAGACGTCCCCCAGGGACAAGTCGGTGAGCACGGTCTTATCCGCCAAGAACCTGATGCCGAGCCCGGGGAGTTTGGCAAGATTTTCCGGCTGCCGCAATTTATCGAATAATGCCTTGATGATCGCTGATTGCCGCAGCACCCGGAAATTATCATTATCCGCATCCCGGTTCCGGGCATACTCAAGCGCAGACGTCCCGTTCAGGTGGGTGGTGCCTGCCGTGCCATACGCCCCGATGGGCGCATCCAGCACCACATCTACCCCCCCGACCGCATCGATCATCTGCTCGAAATTGGAGAAGTGAAAGACCACATAGCGGTCAAAGGTGATCCCATAATTCTGGTAGATGGTGTTCGAGCTCTCAACCACCCCCTGCCCCGCCCCTAAAAAAAACTCCCCATAGCCATAGGCTGCATTGATCTTGGAATCAGTGATCCCATGGGCGCCCATGCCGGGGATGGCCACCCAGAAGTCGCGCGGGATGGATAACACCAGCATCCTTCTCTCGATGAAATCTACGCGCACAATGCGGATCACATCCGACTGCTCGTGTTCATCGATGCCCAACACCAACAGGGTCATCGGTTGCTTTTGCCCGCACACCGGTTTCACATCCTCCGGCTGCTGCGTTAGTGTTAACAGCACGATCGGTGACGCGGCGGTCACCGGCGTTTGCACCGGGGCATCCAGCGTCACCTCCGCCGGCACCACAACCGTTGGAGCAGCCACGCCCACACTGCTCTCCTGGGTAAACTCAGGCAGTTTTTTCCCGAACAGTGAGCCCGTCCACAGGAAGTAAGATCCGGCGCACAGGCACGCCAAAACGAGCAGCAAAACGCCCCACTTCGCGCCTGCTTTCTTTTGCTTCATTTAGATTTGACCTGTCGCACGATCTCCGCAAACCTTTGGTAACCGGAGTTTATCAATGAGTAAATTTCTTTCCCAATCACTTCCGGAGGATCCTCAGCCTGGGTAAATGGATCCGGGATATCATAGACCTCTCCGGCAAATATCTCCGACAATAGAAAAACCTTCTCCCGCGCCTGTTGAAATTCCAACTCCAGCGCTTCTCGGTGGCTCTCGGTCATCACAATGACGATGTCAGCCTGATCCAGGAGCGACTTATCCACTTCCCGCGAGCGGTGTGGGCTTATCCGCAACCCCAGTTTCTTTGCCAGGCTGAGCGCTTCTGGAACCGGCGGAAGCCCCCGGGTGGTCCAGGTTCCAGCGCTTGCAATGTTCCACTCCCGGGCGGAGGGGTCTTTTGCAGCCAGCGACCTTAATGCCGCGGCCGCGATCAAAGATCGGAACCTGTTAGCGCTGCACACGAACAGTATATTCGTCATCTGGATTGGCTTTCAACTCCTGCTAGTGGGGGATCAGCAGCCACTCCGACTGAGAGACCACGTACCCTTCAGGCAAATCGTTATAAACTCTGAGAGACAGCGGGTCAATTTGCATCCTGTCCGCCAGTTCTTCAATGGTCACCCCTCCGGTTTGTTCCTGGTACGCGGAGAAAGGCGGTAGGTTGGTAACATCCGTGGTGTTTAACGGGATGACGATGATCTGGTTGTAGAGCAACGTTTCAGGCAGGGCATAATTGATCGCCTTGATCGCCTCAACGCTTGTGGCGTATCTTTCAGCCAGCATGATGAACCCTTCTCCCTGCTCGATCTGGTGCACC
>JAYRQY010000186.1:0-3174 GCA_041910365.1 Anaerolineaceae bacterium
CAAATCCAGAAGTATTTAACTTGCCTTCTGCCCGCCTTTTGGCTAGAATGAATAATGCACTTTGATGTTTTCACCCTCTTCCCCGAAGTGATCTTCCCCTACCTGAACAGCAGCATTTTGCAGCGCGCCAGAGAGAATGGCATTATCGCTGTGGATGTACACAATATCCGGGACTACACGCAAGATAAGCATCATGTGACGGATGATGCCCCATACGGCGGCGGCGGGGGAATGGTGATGAAAGCCGAACCCATCTTCGCGGCGGTAGAGAGCGTGCTGGGCGCCCCCCCATCCTGCCCGGTGATCCTGATGAGCCCGCAGGGACGCCCATTCACCACTGCCGTGGCACAGGAACTGGCGAGGATGAAGCACATTGCCCTGGTGTGCGGGCGTTACGAGGGTGTGGATGAACGCGTACGCGAACACCTGGTGACCGATCAGATCTCGGTTGGCGACTTTGTGCTCACCGGCGGTGAATTGCCTGCGCTTTCGGTCATTGACGCCGTGACGCGTTTTCTCCCCGGTGCGCTGGGTGACCCGGATGGCGCGTATGATGACAGTTTCGGCGCAGGTCTGCTGGAGTACCCGCATTACACCCGCCCCGAGGAGTTCCGCGGCTGGAAGGTGCCCGAGGTGCTGCTTTCGGGCAACCATGCTGCCATCGCCAAATGGCGCAAGGAGCAATCACTGGCACGAACCCTGAAACACCGTCCGGACCTTCTGGACGATAAAGATGTGCAGCAACCAAAAATCTAGTTAGGAGGAGTAGAAAATGGTGAAAACGAAATTTCCGTGGGGGCGAACATTCCTGGTAGCATGTGGTTTCTTCGGCATCAGCATCCTGTGGCCGATCTTTAACCAGTGGGTGCCGTTGATCCTCCAGGTGGGGAACCCCGAGTTCAGTACCACAGTCGCCAACTTCGTGGGATTCGGCCTGGGACCTGCGATGGCGATGTTCATCATGACCTGGGACAACATCATCAACATCTTCGTGCAGCCGTGGGTAGGCAACCGCAGTGACCACACCTGGAATCGCTTCGGGCGGCGAAAACCGTGGATCCTGCTGGGGCTGCCTATTGCCCTGCTGGGCTTTCTTTCCATCCCGATGGCAAAAACCATCACAGCGGTGGCAGTATTCATCCTGGTGACGAACTTTGGTATGGCGCTTTTCCGCTCTCCAGTGGTGGCATGGCTGGGTGATCTCTTCAAGCCGCAGGAACGCAGCAAAGCCAACGGTGTGATCAACCTGATGGGCGGGGCAGCAGGCGTGCTTTCTTACGTGCTAGGGGGCATTATCTACAATGCCTTTGGCAGGAGCGGACCATTCATTGCAGGGGCTATCACCATGGTGGTTGCCCTGGCGGTGGTGCTCATCTGGGTGAAAGAACCCAAGGACCGCATGGTGGATGAGCAAGCTGACGGCAGCAGCGCGATGGATGAAAGCGTTAAGGGGTTGATCCCGAATCTCAAATTCGTCTTCACCAACAAGGACCGGTCAGCGTTGTTCATCCTGGTGGCAATCTTCTGCTGGTTCACAGGTTTCAATGCCATCGAGACGGGGCTGTCATCCTTTGCCGTATTTGACCTGGGCATCAAACCAGGGACGGCTTCCATCGTTGCCTCTGTGGCAAACCTGTCCTTCCTGGCATTCTGCATCCCCTCGGGCATCCTGGCCGGAAAACTAGGCCGCCGCAAGACCATCATCTACGGTCTGCTGGCACTGCTGGTGGTGTTTATCGCCAGCTTCACCGTGGTCAAGGGGCTTGTCTCCTTTATCATCATCCTCGTGCTGGTGGGGTTCTTCTGGTCGTGGGTGAACGTGAACAGTCTGCCGCTGGTCTATGATCATGGCAATGAAAAACGCATCGGCGCATACACCGGTCTGTACTATTTCTTCTCGCAGACAGCGGCTGTACTCGGCCCGACCCTGGGTGGCGTACTGGTGGAAAAGACCGGATACAACTACAGCGTGCTGTTCATCTTCGGGGCGGTCTTTATCTTCCTGGCATTCCTGTCCATGCTCAAGGTGCGCGACCGCGCTCACGAAGAGAAGCTCAAACAAGAAGCAATGGGAAATTCTGCTGGATAATCAACAAGTTAGGCCGGGGCAACCCGGCCTTTTCAAGCCTCTCTACTTGCATTGTAAAAAAAATACAGTTATACTAAATATTACGTGCGGGAGGAAATCCCGCAATCAAAAATCTCTGTAGGAGGAGAAATAATGTCCAAGAAACTGTATGTGCTCGTCTCAGTATTGTTGGTAGCCGTGTTCGCTTTGAGCGCCTGCGCCAAACCGACCGCTGCACCCACCGCTGCGCCGACCGAGGCACCCACCGAAGTCGTCACCGAAGCCCCCACTGAAGCCCCAACCGCTGCACCTGTTTTCAAGGCCTGCGAAGTCACCGACACCGGTGGTGTGGATGACAAATCCTTCAATGCAACCGCATGGAAGGGTGTTCAGGATGCCATGGGCGAACTGGGTATCGAGGGCAAGTATCTTGAGTCCAAAGAAGTTGCCGATTTCGAGAAGAACATCAACGCGTTCGTTGAAGAAAAATGCGATATCATCATCACCGTTGGATTCCTTCTGGGCGATGCCACCAAAGCCGCTGCAGAAGCCAACCCCGATACCAAATTCTCCATCGTTGACTACGGCTACGCTCCTGTGATCCCCAATGTTGTTGGGCAGGCATTCCAGACCAATGAAGCCGCCTTCCTCGCTGGTTACCTCGCCGCTGGCGTTTCCAAGACCGGCGTTGTGGGAACCTTCGGTGGTATGCAGATCCCGACCGTGACCATCTTCATGGATGGTTTCGCTCGCGGCGTTGCCTACTACAATGAGAAGCACGGAACCACCGTGCAAGTCCTTGGCTGGGATCCCGAAGCGCAGACTGGCTCCTTCACCAATGACTTCAGCGATCAGCAAAAGGGCAAGGACACCGCCATCTCCATGATGGACGAAGGCGCTGACATCATCCTGCCTGTTGCCGGACCTGTTGGCCTCGGCGCTGCTGCAGCAGTTAAGGAACGCGGAAATGCCTACATCATGGGCGTTGATTCCGATTGGTTCCTGACCGCCCCCGATTATGCTGACATCACCCTGACCTCCATCATGAAATTGATGGACATCACTACTTTCAACGTGATCAAAGCCGGACTTGATGGTACCTTCGC
>JAYRQY010000187.1:0-1751 GCA_041910365.1 Anaerolineaceae bacterium
ATCGAGAGCGCTCGCGGCATCGTCTACGACTTGCTTCCGCACACCACCTGGTCTTTCGACCTCAACTCGTTCGAAGGTTGGCAGAGCGCATCCGCAGAGGATAGGGTGGAGAACGGTATCCTTTCTGCTAATTTATCCCCCGATAACCTGATGAAGTCTCATCCTGGCCTGAACATATCCGGAGCTATTGCGCCAACGGTAAGCATTAATGCGCGCGTCAAGGATAGTGACGCAAAAGTTTGTATGTTTTTCATCACTGCCAGGTATAAAAATTGGGATGAGAACAAGTCATCTTGCCTCACATTCACTCCGGGCAAGTTCCAGGCGGGTGTTTTTAATTTTTCGGAAAACCCGTTTTGGAATGAGGGTGTAATTACACAATTAGGGCTATCGGCATCTGATCCTGGTGTTGTGGAGATCGATTCTATCAAAATGGAAATCAATGGGCAGGCGTGGGAATTCGATTCTGAAGGAAATTCGGACGGCTGGGTAGGATGGAACCAGCTTACTGAATTCCAGGTAAAACAAGGCAGTTTGATCACCAGTACCACCGGCAGTGATCCTTACCTGGGTTCGCCAACATTTACCGTTGACGCAAAGTCTTTTCCAACCATCAAAATCCGTATGGCTGTTTCTGCAGGGGACTCTGCCCAGATTTTCTTTATTACCTCATCCAAGAAAGCGTATGATGAACAAAAATCCCTGCGTTTCGCGCTCGACGGGGACGGAGAATTTCATACTTATACCCTGGATATGTCTAAGGTGAGCAGTTGGAATGGGACGGTCACCCAAATTCGGCTCGACCCGACCGAAACAAAGGCAACGATAAAGGTGGACTACATAAGGATATTGAAACAATGAAAAGATCAGAATGGACTCAAGTTTTGCTGCCCCTGTTAACCCTGGCGCTACGTTTGGAAGGCGAGGGGCAATACAACCTGGCCAAGCTGGCTCGGTCCACCATCGATGCCCTGGGGCGGGAGGCCGCTTATAAATCATCGCTCTCATCCGGACGGCAAAATCTGGTTGAAGAGATCGAAAAGGTCGCGGTGGCATTGTCCCGACTGGAAATGAGCGAGGAACTGCTAGCTGCTTTCCGGTGCGGCGCCAATGCACTTACTGAAGGCCGCATCCCATCCATCATCGAAACACCCCACCCTTACGTATGCCGCACCTGTGGACAGATCGTGTTAGGCGCGGTTACAGAAAAATGTCCCACCTGCGGAGCCTGGCCGGATACCTTTCAATGGTTCGCTCCGATTTATTGGCTCGAAGCGCTGGACCCACCCACAGCCCTGGAAAAGCTGCGCCAGACACCGCTGAAAGTTGCCGCTCTCCTGGATGGATTGCCTGAGCAGGCCATGACCCAGGAACCGCAGGATGGCGGGTGGGCCATCCGAAATATCATCACCCACATGCGCGATGCACAGGATGTATTGGATTACCGCCTGGAGCTTTTTGCGAAGGAAGAGCATCCTGTCCTGGAGGCCAAAGCCGTCTGGAGTTGGGCGAAAAATGAATTAGATCATCCGCTATCCACCCTTGAGATTTTCGAGGAGTATAAGGCAACCCGGGCAAAAATCCTCGCCAGGCTGGAGGGCTTGCCCTTTGTGGATTGGTGGCGCACGGGACAACACCAGGAATTTGGCGTCGTTTCGATCAAACAGCAGGTAAGCTATTTTGCTTCCCATGAAATTACCCACCTGCCCCAAATTGAATCGCTGCTTAATCAAGGGAACATGGGTCGATAG
>JAYRQY010000188.1:0-9343 GCA_041910365.1 Anaerolineaceae bacterium
CGCTGCTCATTATTGTGGTCATCGTTGTTTCCGTTCAGAGGGGCAAGGGGCAACCGGCACCAGAGGCAGCTCCTTCTCTGATGGTTCAAGATGCCTCAAGTACCCCCAGGGTGGCATACTTCCCCACGCCCACGCCGGGGTCTCCGGTACCGACCTCCACGAAGGTGACCCGTACTGCCACGATTGCCCCCACCGCCACCCCCACCATCAAGTTCCCGCCAACGCCCACCCCAATTCCCGAAAGCGCTTATTTACAGATCCTCGCGCATGCCAAGTATTTTTACCTGGGCTGCGAGGCGGCAGCGGCGGTTGACCTGGCCGGGTATTACGACGTCCAACTCTACGAATCTGATTTTCAACTTGCGCTGCCTGTATCAGATAACCCCGACCTGGGATTTGTTGGTGACCCCAATGGTCCCTGGGGGCAGGTACCGCCGTATGCCTACGGTGTTCACGCTGCCCCGGTGGCGAAATTGCTGCAGGAGTTTGGCGTTGACGCTGAAGGCGGCAAAGGGCTTACCCTGGAACAGGTGAAGGAAAAGATCGCTGCCGGCAATCCCGTCATTGTGTGGGTCATCGGAAACATGATTGGCGGCATCCCGGCGGAATATACTGACAAGGCGGGGAACAAGACCATCGTGGCTGCATACGAACATGTGGTCATCCTCACTGGTTACGATGCCGATTCTGTCCGCTATGTCAACAACGGAAAATTCTACGAAGTTCCCTACGAGGTTTTCCTCAACTCCTGGGGCGTTTTGGGGAATATGGCGGTGTTCCACAAATGACCCCGCGCACCTTTTTTTGCACCTTCGTCGGCGGGATCGCCAGGGAAGTTCTGGATTCTCTTCAACCTGGGAAGGTGATGGGGATCACTTCGAAGGGAATCTTTCTGCATTGCGCAGATTCAATCTTGTTCATCACAGATACCCCATACAAAGGACCTTTCAACCTCTTCATTCCCGGGTTCGAGCGCCTGATGAAAACCTTAACCATAACTTCCGGTTTTGAATTAATTCCGGGAGCCTTGTATTTTCCTGATCCAGAAGTGAAGATCATTTTTGAAAATGCCGAAGTGTGGATTCCTGCACCGCCTCCAGCCATCCGAACAACGCAAGATTCCCAATTGGCGCAGGTCCGGCGGCTGTTGGATCAAATATCCACCCTCGACCCTGGCAAAGGCTGGCTTTTTCTCCACAATCATCAACCAGCGTTGCCGGAATCGCTGATGCTGCGCATAAGCGCGAACACCAGAGGCTTCAGCGGAGCCTACCGGCAGCAAGACCTGAAAACCTGCCTGCAAGCCGCCGGCAACCTGCTTGGATTGGGCGGTGGGTTGACCCCCTCCGGCGACGACTGGCTTTCAGGCTTTGTACTCTATCAATCCCGGTTGATACAGGCGTCGGGGGGGAGTGCACCTTTCCTTTCAGAATTAATCACCGCGCTGGTGCAACTGGCAATACAAAAAACCACCACCATCTCGGTCAACCGCATCAGTGCTGCCGGGCGCGGCTGGGCGGAAGAGCCGTTCCTGCAGATGATCGATTGCCTCTTTGCCGGGGAGGAAATGGCGGAGGGGCTACCGGAACTGCTGATTCATTTTGGCCATTCTTCAGGTGTCGATACCACGCTGGGCATTGCTGCTGCCTGTGATAAATAAAAGGAGAGCCGCAAGGGCTCTCCTTCTCACAACTGTGAAGCAATAACTAGACCAGGAGTTCCTCGGGAACGATCATGGTTTCGTTGGCTTTGCGGACTGCATCCGGGACATTGAAGTCCAGGTCTGCGCCGGCCATTTCGCGGACGTAATTCTTGACCGTGGTGTCCCAGTATTTCTTGGTGACATAGTACACCCGGGCGCCGCCCAACTCGTGTTGAACATCGGGCCACGGGTACGAAGGCTGAGCCATACCGAGACCCCAGCGCAGCCAGCCGTTGTAAGACTCGTAGGTTGCCCACCACTCGGTGTTCTTGATCATCTCGAAGGCATAGTAGGCTTTGGCGTAATACATCACTGCGCCGATGCGCCCACCGCGGGCAAGTGCCATGGTGTGAAGGCTGATGTTGATGTCTTCATTCATCACACGGCCATTGGCAAAACCAACCCACATACCGTCGATCAAACCAACCAGGGTATAGGGGTCTTTCAAACGATGGCGGAACCAGCCGAGGATTTCGGAGTAAACGCGCGCACCGACGATATCATAAAAGTCATGATCCACGTCCATCAGGCGCTTGACGTATTCCATCATCTTTGGAGCTTCGTCAAGGCGGGCTTCGCGGATGTACAGAAGGCGGCCGTCTTTTAATTTCACCTGAGCGCCCGGCCATTTGGGAAGCTGCATTGCAGGACCCTGCAGGAGGGCTTCCACTTCGCGGGCATCAATTTCCAGGGTTTCTTGAGATGCTTTTTCGGGAAGTTCGAATTTCACTTGATTTCTCCTTGTTAATTAATGGTATTCCAAGAGGCTTATGCCATGTTGGCTTTGCTTAACTTGTTCAGGCTTTCAACGTGCTTGGGTTCGTAAAAATCACCGAATTTTGTTTTTGGCAGTTTGGCGGCGGCTTTCTTCATCAGGTCATCGTATTCCTTGTCCTCGAGGAAAGCCACGGCACGTCCGATGGAGGCTTCGCCGTCTACAAAACGCCACGGGAAGAAACCAACCTGTACGCGCCGGTTGAGGATGAGGTCGATATTGCCGCCGAAGCATTCGGCATGGATGATCTCGTTGGGGAACATATCGATGTGCATGAGCTGGTATTTCTCTTCGGTGAAGAACTCTTCAAGGGATTTGCCGAATTTCTTTTTGAACACATACTCAGCCTGTTTGGTCTGGCGGGGCATCCATTGGCGGATGATGGTGTTCATCGGGTGGTCGGCGGAACCGCAGTCCACGGCGATCCAGCGCAATTTCATTTTCTTGGCCCAGTCGGCAAATTCCTGGTCAGGACCGGGGTGCTTTACCATATAGCGGATTTCATCGGCGGTGGGTTGATCCCAGCCGAAATGGTGGTAACCGGTATGGATGACGAGGATGTCGCCTTTTTTCACTTCCACCCGGTCGGTGACCATTTTGCTGGTATACACATCATAATCACCGCAGACATCGCTCAGGTCAACAATGGCGGCATCGTGCACCAGGTAATCCATGGTCAGGGATGCCATGTCTTTGCCGGGGGTGTAGAAGTGGATCTCACCATCAAGGTGCGTGCCGAGGTGATTGGAGTGGGTCAACAGTTGCCCGTTAGCGCCATTTGGTGCAAGCCTTTTGAAATACTTCACCTGGAGGGGTTCATATGTCGGCCAGGGGGGAGTCCCGATTCCCAGGGGGATGGTCAGATCAAGTAATTTCATTTTTAGTCTCCTTTTCTATGATTGTCGATTTTTTTAATCATTTTCTTAAGAGCCAGGTTTGACCTGGATTAAAGAACACCAGCCATGATGGCGAGGACGACACCACCGGCGATGACACTGCCCAGTTGACCGGCAGCGTTTGCACCCATCGCGTGCATCAAAAGGAAGTTGCTTGAATCATATTCCTGACCGAAACGCTGCACGATGCGGGCAGACATTGGGAAGGCGCTGATGCCAGCGGCGCCGATCAATGGATTGAATTTGCCGCCGGAGAGGAAGTTCATCAATTTGCCCAGTAACACTCCGCCAACCGTATCCATCACAAAGGCAAAGAGCCCAAGCGCAAGGATGAGCAAGGTGGTGGGTTTGATGAAATTGACGCCTTCCATGGTGGAGCCGATGACCAGCCCGAGGAACAGGGTGGTGAGGTTGGCGAGTTCATTTTGCGCTGCATTGTTCAAACGTTCAACGGCTCCGCTTTCGCGGATGAGGTTGCCGAACATGAGGGAGGCGATGAGCGGTGAGGCTTTGGGGGCGATGAGAGAAACCACCACTGTGACAACGATGGGGAAGAGGATGCGCGTGGCACGGGATACTTCCTTGATCGTGTACGGCATGTGGATGGTTTTTTCTTTGCGCGAGGTCATCAAGCGCATCACCGGGGGTTGAATGATGGGCACGAGGGACATGTAGCTGTATGCACACACGGTGATGGGTCCCAGCAGTTGGGGAGCGAGTTTTGATGAGACATAGATGGCGGTTGGACCATCAATTGCGCCGATAATGCCGATGGAGGCAGCTTCATTGAGGGTGAACAAACCGGTGGAAATTGCCAGCAGCAATGTAATGAAGATGCCAAATTGCCCGGCTGCACCCAGCAACGCCATTTTTGGGTTCTCAAGCAGCGGACCAAAATCGGTCATGGCGCCGATGGCGATGAAAACAAAAAGCGGGAACAGCTCGGTGGCGATGCCGGCATCAAAGAGCACCTTCAGCCAGCCGCCGGCTTCAGTGGCACCGGTGAGGGGCAGGTTTGCCAGCATAGCGCCGAACCCAATCGGCAGGAGCAGCGTTGGCTCATAATCCTTGATGATGGCAAGGGCGATGAGGACGCCGCCAATTCCGATCATCACCAGGTTCTGCCAGTGAAGGGCTTTGAATGCGTCTAACAAGACGAGAAGTCGCGAAAGGTCCATATCAACCTCATGCGAACCGGAGGATCACCGCGCCAAACGGGACGCGCTGACCTTCAGTTACTTCAACGGAAGCGACGGTTCCTTCACGGGGGCTGCGGATCATGTTCTTCATTTTCATCGCTTCGAGGGCACAAACGGTGTCACCGGCAGCAACTTTGTCACCTGGTTTGACGGCAATGTCCATGATCACACCGGGCATGGGTGCGCTGATCACGTCGGTTGCGCCGGCTGCGGCAATTGCCACAGGCGCAGATTGCACTGCGGGAGCAGCGGCTCTAACAGGCGCAGGGGCTGCGGCTTTTACTGCCGGTGCAGCGATTGCTCCGCCAGTTTCTTCAATTTCAATTGTGTATTGAGTGCCATTAACGGTCACATCCGCTGACCCGCCGGAGAAATCGTTGACCTCGACCTCAAATGATTTTCCATTCACTTTTACTTGCAGTTTTTTACTCATTTTTATTCATCTCCTACGATTGCAGATTAATCGTGATTTTGGGATCAACGGGTTGTACGATAAGGTCCGGGTCCGGAAAGCAGGGAAGCCCCCAACTGTCCGGCACGTTGGCCGCGCAGGTAGGTCACAGCAGCCAGGGCAGCAGCGATCTCTTCCTCACCAGATTCTGCCTTAGCGCTAATCTCAACTGGCTTTGGCTCTTCCACGGCTGTTTCCGCTTTTTTCCCTTTGACCGGAAACAACTTTTGCAGGAGGACCATCACGCCTATGAAGATGCCCAAAGCAGTGAAGGTTACAACGAGACCGACCACGCTGATCATTAAACCTGTTTGAAAATCAGTCAAAATAACACCTCCTCATTTCAGCAGGACTACAGGGGCATGCAGCCATGTTTCTTGGCTGGAGCATGTGATTTCTTGTCGCGCAGGAGTTCAAGCGCGGCGATCAGGCGCGGGCGTGTTTCGTGCGGCAGGATTACATCATCCACGAATCCGGCTGAAGCTGCTTTATAGGGATTGGAGAATTTCTCGCGGAATTCAGCCACCAGTCGTTTGCGCTCTTCACCGCCATCATTCTTTTCAGCAAGTTCTTTGCGATAGAGGATGGCAACTGCGCCTTCGGCACCCATAACGGCAATTTCTGCGCCTGGCCAGGCAAACACCATGTCTGAGTGGATATGTTTGCTGCTCATCACGATGTAAGCGCCGCCATAACCCTTGCGGGTGACAACGGTCAGCAGGGGCACAGTAGCCTCAGAGAAGGCATACACGATCTTGGCGCCGTGGCGGATGATGCCGCCATGTTCCTGAGAAACACCGGGGAGGAAACCGGGTGAATCGGAGAAGGTGACGATGGGAAGATTGAATGCATCACAGAAGCGGACGAAGCGCGCCATTTTGTCGGCAGCATCGATATCGATCGAGCCAGCCATGAAAAGAGGCTGCTGGGCAACGATACCAACCGATTGTCCATGCAGGCGGGCAAACCCGATAATGCAATTTTGCGCAAAGTTGCCCATCACCTCAAAGAAGGATCCGCGGTCGCATACCCGCTGGATGATGTCTTTCATATCGTAGCCAACGGATGGGTCTGCCGGTACGATTGCGTCCAGTTCCTTGTCCATGCGCCAGGGGTCATCCGTCACCTCAACCGCAGGAGTGGTTTCAGAATTGTTGGAGGGGAGATAAGAGAGAATAGTTCTTACAAAAGCAAACGCCTGTTTTTCGTCATCAGCGGCAAAGTGCGCCACACCGCTGGTGGAGGAGTGCGTCATAGCGCCGCCCAGGGTTTCAACATCCACAACTTCATGGGTGACTGTCTTGATCACTTCGGGACCAGTGATGAACATATTGCTGATGTTCTTGGTCATCACCACGAAATCGGTCAGTGCAGGGGAGTACACCGCGCCGCCGGCGCAAGGGCCGAGGATGACCGAGATCTGCGGTACAACGCCCGAAGCCTGCGTATTGCGGTAGAAGAGCTCACCATAGGCATACAGGGAGAAAATGCCTTCCTGGATGCGCGCGCCGCCGCCATCATTTAATCCAATGATTGGAACCCCGGCGTCCATGGCCAGGTCCATCATGTGGCAAACCTTCTGGCCGGCAATTTCGCCGAATGAGCCGCCCATTATGGTAAAGTCCTGGGCATAAACGCAAACGCGGCGGCCGTTGATCTTTCCAAAACCAGCCACCACGCCATCTCCCGGGGTCTTTTCCTTGTCCATACCAAAATCGGTATGGCGGTTGACCATGAGACCGTTGATCTCCTGGAAGGATCCCTCGTCCAGGAGGGCGTCGATGCGCTCACGTGCGGTCAATTTTCCTTTGGCATGCTGGGCTTCGATGCGTTTTTCTCCGCCGCCTGCCTTGCTCTGTTTGCGAAGATCCTTTAAGTGTTCGATAAAGGCTTCTTGAGCACTGTCAACTTTTGGTTGAACCATTACTACCTCCGTCTGATTTTAATTAATTAACATCCAAACACAGTTATTTTAGAGTTGCTTGCCTGGCGTTTCAAGTGATAGTTATAGGTTTGTGACTGGTTGATTGTCATATTAAATAATCGAACAAGAATGCCCGATTCGGGCGACAAAAAAGGCGTAAGGGGTCTCCTCACGCCTGTTATTCCTACTCCCGTTTATAGGGTTTCAGCAGCGCTGCCGGGTACGATGCGTTCCGGCCTGCCAGTGTAAGCGCGATGATGGTTACAATGTAGGGCAGTGCCAAAAAGAGTTCATAGGGTAGTTTTATTCCGGTGATCTGCAATCTCGATTGCAGGGCTTGCACACCGCCAAATAACAGCGCACCCCACAGTACCTTCACCGGGTGCCAGTTGCCGAAGATGATCAGTGCAATACACACCCAGCCTCTGCCCTCGATGATACCGAAGGTGAACTTCCCCAGTTGGGCGATGGACAAGAACGCACCGCCTATCGCCATTAACCCGCCGCCGATGACCAGGGCGGAGGTGCGCAGGCGGTATACATTGATCCCTGCCGCATCGGTGGCTTCAGGGTTGTCGCCGACCGAGCGTATTTGCAGCCCGTAGTTGGTGCGGAAGATGATGAACCACACCACCGGGATGATGGCGATGGCAATATAGGTGAGCAGATACTGTGAGAAGATCTCGTGCAGGATCGGCTGGTTTGGAAACAGGTTAAGCTGCTGGAAGGGCACAACGGACGGCAGGTTCTGATTTTCCTTGAAGATCACTCTGAACAAGAATAAGGACAAAGCAGTGGCTAGCAGCGTAAGCCCCAACCCCGAAACGTGCTGATTGACGCCCAGCCTGACCGCAAAAAAGCTCAGCAGCAAGCCTGAAAGCATCCCGCTGATGATTGCGCCGAGCAGCCCCAGCCACAAGGATCCGGTGAGCGAGGCAGTGGTAAACCCTGCAAATGCGCCCAGGAACATGATCCCTTCGATCCCCAGGTTCAGGATGCCGGCGCGCTCACAAAAAAGCTCTCCCAGGGTGGCAAAAATGAGCGGTGTGGCAACCCGCAAGGTCGCCGCGATTAAACTTACCAGGAAATCATCCATATCTAGTTCCTCTTAATGCGATAGTTCTGTAAAAGTAACATAGCCAGGGTAACCAGCAGCAGCGTGGATTGCACTACGTCCCCGAGATAGACGGGCACATGCAGCGCCATGCTGACATTTAATGACCCCGTTCCGATTAGTCCGATGAACAATGCCGCGAATAGAACGCCGATGGGGTTCAATCCGCCAAGGGTAGCGGCAATAATGCCGGTGTAACCGTACCCATTGGAAAGTTCGTTGATGAGATGATAATGAATCCCGGCGATCTCACCCACGCCGGCCAGCCCGGCAATTGCGCCGCTGAGCAATGCCGCAATCAGCATGGTGCGGTTGACGTTGATCCCCGCAAATTGCGCCCCGGCCTTGCTTGCGCCGCTGGCGCGCATTTTAAGCCCAAGCGGGGTCTTTTTGATCAGGATGTAGATGATAACCACGACCACCAGCGCTACGATGAACCCGAGGTGCAGGCGCGACCTGGCCGCCAATTTAACGTACCGCGCTGCCTCAAAGAACTCGGGGGATTGCTGCGCGCCGGTCTCCGGGTTCCTCCACACACCATTCAGGAGCCACGAAACCACATAAACCATGATGGAGTTCATCAACAGCGTGGTCACAACCTCATCCACTTTGAGCCTGATCTTCAATAGAGCCGGGATCAAAGCCCAAAGCATGCCGCCTATCGATCCCAGCACCATCATCAATGGAATGACCACGATGGCTGGAAGGCTCTCAAAGGTTGAGCCTACCCAGGCGGCTGCAATGGCGCCGGCATAAAGCTGACCTTCTGCACCGATGTTAAAGTAACCTGAAGCAAATGCAACCGTTACGGCGATGCCGGTGAGGATCAGCGGGGTTGATTTGACCAGAACTTCAAGGAACGAGAAGCGTGAGGAGAGCGGTTCGATCAACAGGTGATAATATGCCAAAAACGGATTCGCCTTGGCGAGGAGTATCAAGACGGATGTTACAAGGAACGTGACCAGAACCGCCACGATGGGGATTAAGGTTTTTGCCCACAGAGGGGCCGCCGCGCGTTCGATCTTCAATTTACCCACAATAGAATCTCCTTAATCATGCCATGCGATTAACATGCGCCGGCCATTAAGAGGCCGATCTTTTCCGGGGTTGCCTCTGCAGAAGGGACGATGCCTTTGATGCAGCCTTCGTAAATGACCGCAATCCGGTCTGCGAGTGCCAGAACCTCATCCAGGTCTTCTGAGAGCAATAAAATGGCGGTGCCATTCTCTTTTTCTTCGAGCAGGCGTTTGCGCACGTACTCGGTGGCACCCACATCAAGCCC
>JAYRQY010000189.1:0-2365 GCA_041910365.1 Anaerolineaceae bacterium
AGTTTTCTTTTGGCAGCCACTTGTGACCATTTGGGTTGATTGCTGGCAGTTCCATCAGCGGCACCTTGCGGACTGACTTGCCATCCTCACCATCCACCTCATCCACAACGACGACCTCATCCCGAAAAGCTGAATTCGGTCGCGCCAGGCTCCATTGCAGCCATGTGGACAAGTAACGGCTGGATTGGACAGCCAGTTGTTTCAGACTACTGTCCATGCTGTGGTACTGCTGTCCCTGATCGTCGAGCATATCCAGGGCAACCACCTCCTCTTTGTAAGCTGGCAGCGCCAGGTTCAGGTCTTTCAAGCTCAGGAAAATGGTGGTGTCCAACAAGCGGCTGACGATGGCCGGGCTGACACCCGGTTGTTCTTTCGCTTGATTGCGATACCGGCGATTGCCAGTATATACGCCATCCTCATCGGCATCATCATCCCGTCTCCTTCGGCGAGTGGTTTCGAGTACACCGTACAGCTTTGCCCAGCGCTTTTCGTCATGAAAGGCGAAGTCGCGTCGGACGCCGTGATTCAAGCGGTGCAACAGCCAAAAGATTGAGGTACTTTTTCCACCGAAGAACGTCCCCGTGAGGGTCAACGTCCACTTTGCGGCGGTGATTAACTGGTGAAAAGCCACTCCCCGGTCGGAGCTCTTGGACTTAAACTGATGCGATTCGTCGGCGATTAACAGTTTAAATTTACCCTGAGCATGTTTTGCAATGTAATCCGCAATGCTGTGCCGGCGGGCGCCGGCAAACTCAAACAAAGGCGTTTTGCATGCGTGTGAACCCCACACCGGATCACCATTTACATCCAATTTGATCCTCCCATCCGGGTCCAGTTCCCAACCTGGAACGTGATTACGACAGAACTGGCGTTTTTCTGCCAGCTCGTTCAGGTCGGTTACAGGGATGACAAAGCCATCCTTTTCAGTCATCACCAACTTGCCACAGCTTGGGCAGGCGCAAGCATTTACGACTTTGCCGGTTAACGGATCTCTGGTTTTACGCCAGACAACTGCCGGCTGCCAACCTGTTCCGAACTTGGCTGAAGTGTGCGCCACCACTGCAACCCATTTTGGTTTTGAACCTCCTGTTCTTTTTGCCGTTTCACTTGCCTGGCGATATTGATCCAGAAAATCGCGCACGTCATTGACATCATAAGCCTCATCGCTGTTACGCCCAATCCGGCGCAACTCACGTGCATGTGCCCCTGGAATCACTTCTTCGATCTCGCGGATCCATTTGGGCACCAGGTGAGGCGGGCAAATGACAATGGCGGGGTAGGCGTCCAGAAGTTCAATGACCGCCGATCCAATGCTTGTTTTTCCCGAACCCATTTCCGCCTGGCAGTTGGCTACACCGTTTTTGCGAATAGAGCGCGCAAGTGCCGCTGCTGCATGGCGCTGTGCGGGTAATAATCCAGCCCGCTCCTGATCCGGCAACGGTTTACGCTGCGTGCCGATCGCATCCAGAACAGCGATCTCCTTCGGCGTCGGGTCCAGGTTGTAGAGCGGTTTATAGGTTTCCAGTACATGGGCGGCGATTTTTTCACCGTGAGCTTTCATGAAGTCAGAAAGCCCCTTCACATCCTGGATGATCTGGATACCGTCCTGTCGGAGTACCGCAACAGTGGTAACGAACCTGTCCTTGAAGGTCTCGATGACGGTATCTGCATCTTTCGTATCCGGCTGTTCGGTCTTTTCGACCACCTTGATGACCCGCCCTTTAATCAGCATAGGCTTTCCATCTTCATCCGTCAGCCACACGGTGCCCATCATGCCAGAGGCCATGAGCATGGCGATGTGCCCCTTTTTCAACGGCATGACCGGTTGGGCGAGTTGTGTTAATCCACGCGTCGGATGGATCAGATCCAACCATTCACTTGTTTTTTGCACGCCTGCTTCCATCGTGGCCTCGACCACTTCTTCCGGTTCCCAGTCGGTGCGTTTGAATACAATCGGTTTGCCGTTTGCGCCTCGTGAAGGCGCTGACAGCAGTTCATAAATTGGTTCAACCGCAGTTTCAATGGGTTCAAGTTCTTCAGTGGCCAGGTTTTGCAGCGAGAGAACCTCCTTTTCGGTGGGCAGTTGATAAAGCTTACGTTTGTAAGCCAGTACCACCACCTGCTTGAATTTTTCATACAATCCATCCGGGAAACGATAGACCGTGATGGCCTCATAATGCCCGGCAAGCAGGCGAGCAACTTCAATCATTCCCAAGATTTTCTGGGGGACGATATAGGTCAACAAACCACCGCGCATCAGTTTAGAGGTGGTGGTCTTGAGGAAATCCCATTCGAGCCGCTTTTGGCCTTCAAACCGGTCAAACTCGTATGGCGGGTTCAAGTAGAGCCAGGAAACGCTCTCGTC
>JAYRQY010000190.1:0-6343 GCA_041910365.1 Anaerolineaceae bacterium
CTGACCATCTTTACACGGGCGGGTCCAGCGGAGGCTCCGGGCAAGCCGGAGGTACCCAGGGGGGAGGCGCAGGAACTGGCACCGGAGAAGTTGAACAATCAGGAGCAGGTGCGGCTGCCGGCGCAGTGGCTGGGGTTGCCGGTGTTGCCGGTGGTGGCGCGGCATCCCTTGGCAAGGCGGGTAGAGGAGCAAAGAAAACCAGAAGGGTAAACTGATTTGGGCGTGAAAGATTAACAACCAGTTTTTATCAGGCGCTTTAAGCCTTTTAGGATTTTGATTACATCGTGTTGCGAATATGAACAAGAGGTGGAATTAAGGAGGTCAAATAAGTCAAACCACAATTTGCAGTGTTGTCGATGCCGTAACCTTTATGGAAATCTCGTTACGTCAAGATTGGTCAAAGTTGTAGATCAAATCTAAAGAAAGGATGAAAGATGGCTAATATTTTACAGCTCAAATACAGTGAAATCAACCAGATCATCAGAGAGATGCGCGCAGAACAGGCGCAGATCGCCAGCACGCAAACCAAGACGAAGAGCATGGCTGACGGACTAGCCGGCGACGAGTGGCAGGGTGATGCTGCAGTAAAGTTCCACAATGAAATGAATGACCTCTATCTGGTGAAGCTGCGCCTGGTAGCGGAAGTTCTGGGAAAGATGGCCGATATTGCACAGAAGGTAAGCACTCACGTAAATCAGGCAGACCTGAGCACTAAAGCGTTCTTCAAGTTTGATTAGAGGAGGTGAAAAATGGCTGATGTAATTCGTACGAATTATGCTGCACTTGAACAAATGGCAAAACAATGCGAAAAAGTTGCCGATGAACTTCGGGATACCTCTTCTAAAGCTGCAAAATGGGCTCAGAAGATGCAGGAAGGTGCCTTAAAAGGACCTCCGGGAGATACATTCGGTGAAGTATTGACGCAGTTTTGCGGAAAACTGGCCGTTCTGGCAGAGAACTTCATGCAGGAAGCCAGGGATATCCGCGGCGCATCATCAGATATGAGCAATGCTGATGGTCAGGCTGTAGGAAAGTTCTAGGAGGTTAATCATGGATGTATTCAATTGGGCACAAGATATGGTAATGGGATTCCTCGGCGACTGGTTGATGAAAATTACCGGAATCCAGGACTTGATCCTGAATCCTATTGCTCAGATCGCCAAAAATGTGCAAGGCGGGAGCATCTGGAAAGGCCGTGGAGCCGATAAGTTCGTGGAAGAATTGACCGGGAACACAAAAAATGAGCTCACCCAGGTGCAAGACGTTGCTAAGCAGTGGCATTCCGGGATCCAGAAAGCCAGCGATGTCATGTTCCAGGCGATGCAGTCTACCAATCAGATGGTAGCCGGTTTGATGGATGAAGTGAACAAGATCTAATAGCGAAAGGAGATGATAATGGCTGATTCTAGTGCTGAAGTCTTTATGAATGTTCCGCAAGTACAGAACATTCAAAAGCAGCTTAAAACTTTTTCTGATATCCTCCAGGGAATTGCGAAATTCCTGAGCGGATTGGCAAAAGCGCTCCATGCAACTGCATTCTTTTCATTTGGCGCAACGGAGGCACAGGCGAGGTTTTTAGACCGGATCTATCCCAAGATGCAAAAACAGTCGGACAAACTCGAACAGTTGGCGGTGGACGTAGGCGAGGCGATCACTGCCTACCAAACCGGGGATACCTCTGGTAGATCGCGGTTTAGCTAACCAGTACCCGCAGGCTGCTGCCTGTGAACCTTAATCCGAACAGGTTCCAGCCTGGGTTTTACCCGTTTGCTCAACAGGAGACAATTGTAGGTCCGCGCTTTCAAGTTAAATCTGAAAAATGAAAGCGCGGATCTACATCCTGAAATCATCTGTCCTCATTCTTATTTCGAGGCTCTATGAAGAGAATCTGCGAACGCTGTAATGTGATTTCACAAGATTTTAATTTGTGGTGCCAGGAAAAGTATTGTCCTGCAGAAAATGCCACGGAGATCTTTGATAACAGTGAATGGTTCGGACCGATCGAGATTATCCAGCCGATCGTGATCACCCGCTCAGCCATTGTTTACCAGGCTTCTCGCGGCGAAGAAAAAATTCTGTTAAAGGTCGCAAATAAAGGCTGCGAAGAAAAATTACGTGCTGAAGCCAGAACGTTCCTTCAGTTAACCAAAATCGGGCAGCATCCATTGCTTCCGGTGCTGCTTCCAGCGCATCCTCAGGGAACCATAGAAGCCCATCCTTACGGCTGGATCGTCATCAATGGGCAGTTGAAATACTATGAGGTTTTCCAATTTGTGGACGGCGCAATCCTTAGGAATATCCTGCTTAAGAATCCACAACCCTGGTACCAGCATGCGGGGTGGATTGCTTTAAGCGTTGCAGATGTGGTTTACTACCTGCACAAGGTCGGTAAACTCCACTTGTGCATCAACCCCGATGTGGTGTTGGTGCGTTATGACAAACAGGGCATCCCGAGACCCTTGCTGCTTGACCTGGGGCTGGGGGATTCCGGGCAAACCATCAACCAGCTCTGGAACGACAACTATAATCTTCCGGCGTATACCGCGCCGGAGATTGCAGACCGGTCAGGCAAGGTGGGACCGGCAACCGACGTATATGGTTTGGGTATGCTCCTTTACGAAATGCTTGCCGGAAAACCCGCTTATGAATACCATCTTCAGAAAGACCAAAATGTGATAAAGAATGTGCTGGCTGGGCAGGCAAAGCCAACCGGCAGGATCGACCTGAAGAATATCCCGGAAATCACCGAACGCAGCATTCAACGCGACTACAACCAGCGCTTTCCGGATGTGCTGCAGTTGGTCAAGTATTTGCAAACCAATTTACCGCGCATCCCGGCTGAACGGAAACCGTTCCGGATAAATTGGAAAGTATTGTTCATCATTCTTGGGGCATTGCTGGCAATCTCACTCTTGCTTGTGTTAGCAATGTCTTTCATTCCTGTATGAACGGGGAGATGACTTATGGCTGAAAAGATCTATATCGATTATCCGCCCCGAATTGAACCCCAGTTGCCATCCGGGGAGTACAACATTCCTAACCCGCCGGATACCAAGCGGGATTTTAGCAAGATCCTGCAGCAAGCCCTGCTGCCGATGATGATGATCGTGGGATATATCATCGTGTCGATCATGAACAAGGGCTCGAACAATATTGCCATGATGATCCCGATGCTGCTTTCGGTAGTGGCTACACTCTCATTGGCGATTTACACGAATGGCAAGGACCGAAAACAACGAGAAGAAGCGGCCGAAGCGTACAAACGCCGCATCAGCGAACTTCGCCGCAAGATGGAAAGCGAGCACGAGGCACAGCGCATTTATTACTACACCAACTACCCCAACCCGGATAAGACGTTGGGGATTGCAGCCGACCTCAATCGCGAAGCGGCTGTGCGAGAAGAAGAGATCCGCTCAGGCACCCGGTTGTGGGAGCGGCGCCCGAAGGATCATGATTTTTTGCACCTGCGCATGGGGGTGAGTACACGGCAATCCACGGTCATCTACAAGGTCGCGGAAGATGAGGATGTATCCAGCCCATTGATGCGCGAAGCCACCCGCCTGGCGGAGGATTCGCGGCTGCTGTACGACGTGCCGGTAACCGTCCCATTATTCTTCCAGGTGGATGAAACTGAACAGAAGAAAGTTGAGAAAAAGCAGAAGGAGCAGGGGGAGGAGAAGGAAGAGACCCAGGAATCCAAGGGCGTAACCATCCGGCATTCGATTGGCATCACGGGAAGGTCGGATGAAAAGGTGCATGATTACGTGCGGACGATGCTGGTGGATTATGCCACTTTCCATTCGCCGCAGGACACGATGCTGTACGTGGCGGGAACGAGTGAAACCCGCCAGCACTGGCGCTGGGCATATGCTTTGCCGCACTGCAAGGCTGCCGATAATACGGAAACCCTTTATTTTGAGGACGATGAACGACCGCTGGAAAATGAAGCCGACGGTATGCGCTTGTTCTGGAAAAACGTGCGCACGATCCTGGAGCGCCGGCGCATGCGCCTGCAGGATAAGGAAAGCGGTGCCGATGTTAAGATCCCATTCCTGCTGGTGGTTGTGGATGTTTCAAGCCCTGCGCCTGCCTGGTCGTGTCTGAAGGACCTGGAAGGCGAGGCGGCGATATCCACCATCCTGATGGATGGGCAGATGCTGGGCGCAGGCATCATCTTCCTGGTGCCAGAGCGGGCCAAGATTCCCAGCCGTTGTTCAGCCATCATCGAGGTTGACGAAGACCCGCAGGATGAGAATTCGGCAGTTTTCCGCTATGCTGAAAGCGGCTTCAACACCATCCGCTACCTGGGCAAGACCAAACTGGTGGCAACACAAAAAGATGCGCGTGATTTTTCGAGGAATCTGGAGATGGTGGATGTGCGCCGGGCTTACGGTTCCAGCCTGGCAGCCACGGTAACCCTTTCAGAAATGCTGCGCATCAATACGCTCGAACAATACCAGCAAATGACACAGGAAAGCTGGCGCCGCAGCATGGATCCGAAACAGGCGGACTGGCTATTCTCGCCAATCGGATTGCTTTCAGGCAACGAGCCGCGCGTATTGACCTTCTCCGCCAAGGCGGATGGGGTGCATGGCATTGTGGCTGGTTCCACAGGCTCCGGTAAATCAGAGCTGCTGATGACGATGATCCTGGGGCTGGCACTCAATTTCAGCCCGGATGTGCTGAATTTCGTTTTGATCGACTATAAAGGTGGTTCGGCATTTGAACCGTTCAAAAAGCTGCCGCACAAAGTGGATATTGTCACCAACCTGGACCAATCGGCAACGGCGCGGGTGTTCACCTCTATCATCGCTGAACTGGACCGCCGCCAGAGGCTGAATACCTATACCAATTCCAAGGACATCGTGCATTACCGCCGCAAGGGGTTGAACCTGGAGCCTGAGCGGCCGCCTTACCCGCACCTGTTCATCATCATCGACGAGTTTGCCGAAATGATCTCTGGGAACGCAGAATACAAAGCCCAGTTGGAGAGCATCACCCGCCTGGGACGTGCCCTTGGGGTAACGCTGATCCTGGCGGCGCAGCGACCGGTTGGCGTAACGGATCAAATGCGCGCCAATATCAAGTTCCGCATCTGCCTGCGCGTGGAAACCCCCGATGACAGCCGCGAGGTTCTGCGGCGAGCCGATGCAGCATTTCTTCCGCCGGGCATTCCGGGGCGCGGTTACCTGCAAATTGGCAATGAGAACATTGAACTCATCCAAACGGCGTACTCGGGCATCGATTATAAAGGTCCGCAAGAGGAAACCGCCAAGCCGAATGTCATCTGGTTGGACCGGGCGAAGAAATCTGCGGCGCAAAAATCGACCGAGCCGCCCAAGTTGTATGACGTTATCGTGGACATGATGGATTCAGTGGCGAAACAGGAATCCAAACCGCAATGGCGTCCGTGGCCGGCATTTTTACCAAAGCAAGTGGGGTCTGACCTGCTGAGCCTGCAAACGCCGCTGGATACAGCGTATATCAATGATGCCGACCTTGACCTGTTGCGCGTGGCAGATTCAGAGAAGACCGCAGGCATGTCTTTGAACGAGAAAGCCATCACCTTCTGGGATAGAGACTTCAAATGGGAAGGCGCTGGATGGGGAAAGAGCGCTATGCGCCCGTTGATCGGACTTATCGATAACCCCTACCAGGCAAGCGAGAAACCCCTGCGCATCGACTTCACCAATGGTCACGCTGTGGTATTCGGCTCATCCGGGCGCGGAAAAACCACCTTCCTGCAAACCGTCATCACCAGCCTGGCACTCACCCATTCGCCGGATGAATTGCATGTTTATATTCTCGATTTTGGCGGGCGGGCAATGTCGGTGATGAGCGACCTGCCCCATGTTGGCGCGGTGATCACCGCCGAGGAAGAGGAACGGGTAACGCGTGTATTGCGCAAAGTGAGCGATATCATCGATCAACGCCAGGTGCTCTTCAGCGAGGCAAAGGCCAATAACCTTGATTCTTACAATATGAGCCATCCGCAAAAAGCGCTGCCGGCAATCCTGGTGGTCATTGACAATTTTGCGGAGTTCAAAGAGTATTACGATGGCTTGTTGACGCCGTTGATCTCACTGGTGCGTGAATCGCGTGCGTATGGGGTTTACTTCCTCATTTCCGCTGATGTGCCGGGGTCGCTCTCCAGTAAACTGTATAACCTGATCACGGAACGCTTTACCCTCAAACTTTCGGACCCCACGGAATATTCAGATATTGTCGGGCGCGGCGTGCCGGCAGATCTGAGCCCGGTGCCTGGGCGTGGATATGTGCGCGTAGGGAACCTGCCGCTGGAATTCCAGACAGCGTTGTCCTTCACGCCGGAAGAGAATGACCC
>JAYRQY010000191.1:0-2630 GCA_041910365.1 Anaerolineaceae bacterium
GGCGAAGGGGTTGGGTACAACTATCGTTACCGCACCACCGGAAATGAACGCATTGGGGTGGCATCGGTGGGATATGCAGATGGACTGCGCCGGCGGCTGGGTAACCTTGCGCTCGTAAATGGCAGGCGCGTTCATCAGGTAGGCGGGATGTGCATGGATCAATCCTTGTGGCAGCTGGATGATGTTCCTGGAGCGCGGGTTGGGGATGAGGTTGTTTTTGTTGGCAGGCAGGGAGAAGAACAAATCGGCGCAGAGGAAGTCGGGCTGTTATGGGGGTCAAACAACTATGATGTGGTTTGCGGATTAGCCGCCCGGGTACCCAGGTTTTACTATTTTGACTAGAAAGCGGATGAAGACATGAATTCTGTGATGGAAAAAAAGTGGTGGACTTATCCATTAATTCCGGACGACATCAGCAAAAAACTTGAGAAATACCCCCGTTTTTTGCGCCAGGTTTTATTCAACCGCGGCGTTACCACTGCTGAACAAGCTGAGGTCTACCTTTCCGCAAAGAATCCGGATTACGATCCATTTTTATTATCGGGTATGGAAGTCGCTGTCCAGCGGCTGCTCCAGGCAATCGATCAAAAAGAACCGATCGCGGTGTATGGCGACTATGATGTGGATGGGGTCACAGCTACCGTTCTAATGGTGCAGGTGCTGAGAAAATTTGGCGCATCGGTTGTCCCGCATATCCCCAACCGATTTGAAGAGGGCTATGGATTGAACATGCAATCCATCGACCCGCTGGCGCAGAGCGGAACCAAGGTGATTCTCACTGTCGATTGCGGCATCCGTTCGCCGCGTGAAGCGGAATATGCAAAGAAAGTAGGGGTTGATCTCATCATCAGCGACCACCACTTTCCGCAGGATGTATTACCAGATGCCCTTGCAGTCATCTGTCCCAAACAAGCAGGAGATGCCTACCCGTTCAAGGAATTGGCGGGGGTCGGATTGGCTTACAAAATTGCCCAGGCGCTTTTTAAATCCCGCAAGGTGGGGGAGTGGAGCGCTAAAGATTGGCTTGACCTGGTGGCTTTGGGAACAGTTTCTGATCTCGTGCCCCTGGTCGATGAAAACCGGGCACTGGTGCGCGAGGGGTTAAAACAGATCCGTTATGGGCACAGGGAGGGCATCCGCGCATTGTGCGGGGTGGCTCGTAAGGATCTTAGCCGGATCAGTGCTGGAGATATCGCTTTTGGATTGGGTCCGCGCCTGAACGCCGCAGGCCGGATGGAATCGGCTCTCAAAGCTTATGATCTGCTGATGACCGATAAGACAGGGGAAGCTGGTTTGTTGGCGCAGGAACTGGACGATCAGAATGCCAGCCGGCAGCAGGCTACGCGGGCAGCGCAGGAAAAGGCAGAAGAGTCCCTGGCAGTGGGAGAGGTTACCAACCTGATCACAGCTTTTGATGAAGTGATCAGTCCAGGGATCGTGGGACTGGTTGCCTCAAAACTGACGGAGCGCTATTACCGGCCGGCAATTGTGGGCTCCATTGAGGGGGAATTCATCAAGGCTTCATGCAGGAGTATTTCGGACTTCCATATCACCCGGGCGCTGGATGAATGCGCGGATTTGTTACTGCGGCATGGCGGCCACTCGATGGCTGCCGGTTTTACTGTGCATAAGGATTTCAAAGATCAATTGATCAGCAAGATGACGCAGATCGCAAACCGGGAATTGGATGGGATGGATCTACGACCATTGTTGAAGATCGATATCGAATTAGGGGTGGAAGAACTGACACACAAGATTTATCCGGAGCTGGAAAAGCTTCAGCCTATCGGCATGGGCAATCCGGCAGCGATGCTGGCACTAAAAAATGTAGAAATTGCCGAAGTTCAGTTAATCGGCAAGGAAAAAACGCATTTACGTTTTACCATTCCGCATGCACCTGTGTACCAGGCGATCGCATTCAACCAGGCACAATGGCATAACGATTGGCTGCTTAAGAAAGCTAAATTTGATATTGCCTTTACCATCGAGATTAATAGTTACAACGGTAACGAAACACAGCAAATCCAGGTAAGGGAAATGAAACCTTCCAACTTGTAACATATGAAAACACCCCCTTCACGCCTGAAAGCCATCATTATTGCGCTGGTGGTTACCACGATCTGGGCAACCTCGTGGATATTCATCAAGATCGGTCTGGAAGACATCCCAGGTTTGACGTTCGCCGGGCTGCGCTATTCCTTGGCTACTTTGATCCTGCTGCCATTTCTATTCAGAAAGTCAATCCGAATGGAAATGAAAACCTTATCCGGCAGAACGTGGATAAAACTGATCGTGTTGGGTGTGCTGTGGTATGCCTGCGGACAAGGGGGGCAGTTCCTGGGATTGTCTTACCTGCCATCTGTAACCGTGGGATTGGTGTTGAACTTAACTTCGTTATTTGTCGCGATGATTGCGGCCGCTGTGATCAAAGAAAATCCATCCTGGCTTCAGTGGGTCGGCGTGGTCATAAACCTTGGCGGGCTTCTTTTTTACTTCTCCCCATTTTCGGGATTTGAAGGGAACATCCTGGGCTGGGTGTTTGCGTTTGTAAGCCTGGCAGGCAATACTGCCGGTGGTGTATTGGGGCGGCATGTGAACAAGGGGGGTGAGATCAACGCGTTAATCCCCAC
>JAYRQY010000192.1:0-3851 GCA_041910365.1 Anaerolineaceae bacterium
GTGTAGGTGCCGGGCGCCACAAGAATGGTATCACCGCTTGCTGCTGCATCGATGGCTGCCTGGATGGTCTGATCTGGTGCAACCATGAAAGCGGTCCCGTCTAGTTCTAAACTTGCCGCGCTGCTATTGTAGATACGGATGGTCGGGTACTCGAACGTGGGTTTGACCGCGCTTCCGCCAATGCCTGGGACATTCGGTTTCTGATTCGCGAATGACGGCTCATTAAAACTTGTGGATGCCGACGTTGAGAATGTCTTTGGTACATCTGTAAATGTATTCCCATTCAGATTCACAATTCCGAATGAATTCCCAGCGTCTTTAACCAGGACTTCGGAGTACCAATTGCTATCAAAGGTATTCCCAGTGATTGAAACCGTTGAAAAATCAGTTGCCGTACCGCCGCCGGATTGGTAATAAACGTACCCCAAGGTCCAGTTGTTTGAGATCATATTATTGATGATCTGAGTACCGTTAATGATGCCAGTCGTGTTGATACCTGTCCGGTTGTTCGTGATCAGATTACCATCAACGGTATTATTTTGAGTCGTGTTCAGATAAATTCCATTGCGGTTAAGCGATACGGTACAATTTCGCAGCGTGTTTCCGCTGCTTAATTGGCCAAAAATTACACCACTGTTATTGAACGTCCATGCAGCAAGTTCTGCTGGTGTATATTCATGAGTAATCGTAAATCCACTCACTGTAGCGCCTGTGCTGCTGAAGAACAATGGGGTTGCGCTGCCAGTGGTGCCGACAATACTTGTTGTTGAGGCACCGGCGCCGCTGAGGATTATGCCTTTGTTAACATTAACATCCTCAACGTATTTCCCTGCTTCCACATGAATCGTGTCGCCTGCAACAGCTATTGCAATCGCATGTTGAATGGTTGCAAAAGGTGAAGATTGATACCCCGTGTTGCTGTCTGAACCTGTATTTGAGACATACCAGTCGTGCACGGTTTCAAAATCATAGGTGTCAGTATTGCCAGCAGTTGCAAAAACAAGGTTGTCAATATTCCCAGTAAAACCGCTCCAGTTGGATCCTGCCTTAAACTGGACCGCAGATAAAGCATCATTTCGGATGCCGATTTCCGGGAAAGCTGCCAGGAGGGCAGTGAGGGTGCAAGGAGCTGACTGCGGGCAGGTGTCATCCACGGTTGAATTCCCGTTGGGAGAAGCCCACCATAAGGCGTTACCGCCATTGAGTAGATCCCAGGTTTGCCAGACCCCGTTCGTTACGGTGCCGTTCATATAAGGTTCATAGGTAATGCGGCCATACCAGGTCGAAGCTTCAATGGTGGTCACATCGGGGTCATAATTGAATTGGAAGGTCATCGCAGCTGGAGAGAGGTTGGTGTACGTAGAGTACCTGAGCGTGGTGATGTCTGCCAGTCTGACTCCCTGATATTTCTGAGCCGCAAGCACAATCCCTGCGCCTGAACTGGTCAGCTCGATCGTCGCACTGCCAGTGCCAAGAGGTGGTGTTCCAGGTCCGACTTCAAACCCGGCACTCCAGTCTCCGGTAGTGCCGTTGTCGTTTTGAAAAACCCAATCGGTTGATGCGGGTGTAACCTGGTAGTTTGCATCAGCGAATACCTGGTTTACAGGCTTTGCAGTTAGCGCAAGCCCAATAATGAGAATGATGCTGAAGAATTTCAAAGTGGTTTTCATATTTAGTCCCTTTCTAAATGTGAATTAGTGGAGAAACACATGTAGGCTGTCAACAGGCAGCCATTAAATAAATGGATCCGGGCATTGCAATTGACCAAATTAACCCCCGTGCTTAAGATAGCCTTGCTGGCAGACAAAAATCCCATCCGCCTGTCCCCTCATATTGATTTTTTACTTGAAAGGTCTCTATTAGAATAGCACAAGTTCAAAAAAAAAGTCAAGTAAAAATCGCATAAAAATGGAGGGAATTCCTTATCAAATCTGAAAATTCATAGGGGCGGCGTAACACAACAGACGGGAAATGCAGGTCTATGCGTGAAGCGGTGGAAACCTCTCCCCAATATCCCCCGGCTCGCCGACAGCCTCTCCCAGCACTTCCACCCAGGCATGCGCGCCGATTTCCTCTCCCGCCCGGCTCACCCCGATGCGCATCTCTGAATTAATATCCCGCCTGTGCAGCAGCCACTGCAGCGTGCAGGACCTGGTGAGGCACGTGATGCGGAAGATGTGCAAGCGCGCCGCCAGCGAGATCAGTTTTTGCATCCGCCAGGCAATTGCCAGGGTCCGTGATGGTGTGTTGTTCCTCGCCTCAGTTAATGCAAGCCGTCTCTGCAGCTGGTCAAAACCCACCTGTTTGAGCGCCAGGTGAAAATAAGCCAGCAACCCCCAGGCGCGGACCACGAGCAGCCAATCGGAAGCAGAGAGCGCGCAGGCAGCGGCAACTTTACGCTTGAATGATTTCCACAAGGCCGTTCTCCTGTAACTTTTCGAGCAACTCCATAAGATCCTGCTGCAGTTGAGCCCCGTCCACTTTGTATTCAAGCAGGAGGTCCTGGTACGCCTGCTGCAGCCTTTGACCGGCGTTCAGGCATTCCCAGAGGCGCACTCCCACTGCATCCAAAAGGAAATAGCGGTTTGTGCGGGTGTTCAGCAAAAAAGCCTCTTCGCCAACCACTGAGAACATCACATGCGCCGGAATCCGGACGGAGCTGCTTAAGCTCAGCATAATCCCTCCAGCAATTCCTTAACGGCTGGCAATGCCTCGATGCTATGCGGGTAAGTGAGCCGAAAACCAGCCACGCGTGGGGCAGTTTCAGTACAGAATGCCAGGTGTTGTTTGAGCAGTTCCGCGTCGAACAACCTTGTTCCGGCGGTACGTGCCAGTAACGCCATGGCAGTTTCGCCGGCTGCAAGCGGCGTAATGGCTGGGGGAATCCTGCTGGCAGCAGGCTGAAGCAGGCACAAAGACCGGATGGGAAGTTGCTCCGGCAGGTGCCGCCAGGGTTGAGAACCCTCATCCAATTTCAACTGGGGGTAGCGGGGGAATGCCGCCAGGCCGCCTGGCAGGTTTTTCACCGGCAGCACATCATCCGCAACGCGCTCCCAGCCGGCTTCATTCAAATATCCAGCCAATGTGGATTTCCCCTGGCCGGATTCACCCAGGAAGACCACCAAATTGCCCTGATAAATCGCAGCGCTTGCGTGCAGGCTCCACACGCCGCGCATTGCCAGCGCCAGGGTGAATGCTGATCCGATCAGCACCTCATAATCCAGCCGGGTCAATTCACCCAATGTATTCTCTTTGCCGATGGTTTGGCCAGCGCGGCTGATGAAATATCCGCCAGCCCCGTCAATTTCCAATCGAGTCCCGGCCTCGTGGGTATACACCTTCACACCGCGCAGCCCACCGCCAACCCAGCCGGTGGTTTGACAGACCAAATCCCCGGGTAAGGCAAAGGACATCGTTTCCTCGCTCATCCCATCCGGCGGTTTAACGAGCGGGACGGCTTTCTCAGCCGTCCTCTGATCCGTTGAAACAAGAAAGGGTTGTAATCCTGGAACCGGTTGGAGAAATTTGAATTCCTGTCCGGCAAGACGATAACACGTCATCAGCGGAGTAGAAACCTCAGGGTTCAATCACTGGGTCATCCGGTGACTGCAACGAGCCATCGGGGTTGTAAATCGGGAGCCCTGTTCCTGTACGGCCAATGGGGAACTGCACGCCGACACCGCCGCCGCTATCCCCGGTACCGGGCGACCCGCCCAGGGTGAGGGTGCGCAAATCGCCTAATTGACGCAATTCCGGTTTTCGGTAAGGTTTACGAGCCATTAACTCACCCGGGTTTTGACCCCGAGTCTCCTGGTTGGTGTAATTATTATCCAAAATTCGTGTCTCCACTA
>JAYRQY010000193.1:0-5959 GCA_041910365.1 Anaerolineaceae bacterium
CTCAGGCTTGTTGCGCTCGATGAGCCGCCGGGCACCTTTCACATTGGTGGTGTAAGAGCGCTTGTTCAATCGGCTGATGACGAATGGGCGGAACAACTCCAGCGCCATCGTCTTCGGAAGCCCGCATTGGTATAGTTTGAGCTGCGGACCGACCACGATCACTGAACGACCTGAATAATCCACGCGTTTACCAAGCAGGTTACGGCGGAATCGGCCTTTCTTGCCTTTGAGCATATCGCTCAAGGACTTCAACTCGCGGCGTCCGCGGCGTGAGAGTGCCTTGCCGCGCTGCGAATTATCAACCAATGAATCCACAGCTTCCTGGAGCATACGCTTTTCGTTGCGGACGATCACATCCGGGGCGCCAAGTTCCAAAAGCCTCTTCAGGCGGTTGTTGCGATTGATCACCCGGCGATACAGGTCGTTCATATCGGAGGTGGCGAACCGGCCGCCATCCAGCGGAACCATCGGTCGCAGATCAGGAGGGATCACCGGCAGAACCGTCAGGATCATCCACTCCGGGCGGTTGCCGGAGCGGCGAAAATCTTCAACAACTTTCAAGCGGGTGGTAGCCTTCTTGCGTTTTTGCTTGCTCTTGGAAGTACGTACCTCGGTCCACAGGTCCTCAGCGAGCTTATCCAGGTCAAGCCGGCGCAGGATATCATAGAACGCTTCAGCGCCCATATCTGCGCGGAAAACCTGGCCCCAGCGTGATTTCAACTCACGATAACGGGTCTCGGTCAAGAATGTGAATGGGTGTAGTTCCTGCAGTTCATCGCGTAAATGGGCATTTTGATCCTGAGAGACCGTGGATTGATCTTCCAGTTCATTGCGCAGAGCTTCCATTGTCTCATCAGCTTCGGCTTTGATCTGGTCAATGCTCATCTTAATTTGTTCGAGGTCACGCTTTAATTCGTTTTTATAGCCTTTTTCAATTTCTTCGAGAGATTCCTTGACGGCTTTTTGGACACTGGCAATATGTTTCGAAGTGACGGTGTCGCCTGCTTCAGCAATTAACAGGGAGGCTTTTTCGAACAGAACCTTTTTCTTAAGAACTTGTCCGTTCTTATCGGTGAGCATCCGCTCAAGGGATTGCCCTTCTTCGATGACCGGTGCCAGCATGGATGCAATTTGCTCATCCGCTTTTGATTCAATATCAACTTTACGCTGTTGGAGTTCCGCAATTTTCTTGTCCCGTCCCGATTTGACATCCAGGATGCGGGCATTGATCTCGCTTGCCTGCGCGCGTTCAGAATTGCTGATCTCATCTTCCAGGCGGCGCAGGGCTTTTTGGCGCGCATCTTCATCCACATAGGTGACGATGTACTGGGCAAAATACAGCACGCGGTCAAGGTTTCGGCGCGTAATATCCAGGAGCAACCCAAGATAGGATGGCGTCCGGCGGGTATACCAGATATGCGCAACCGGGGTCGCCAGGTCAATATGCCCCATGCGCTCGCGGCGAACCAGCGAACGGGTTACCTCAACACCGCATTTGTCGCAGATGATGCCCTTGTAGCGGGGATTCTTGTATTTTCCGCAGTAACACTGATAATCACGCGAAGGTCCAAAAATTGCTTCACAAAAAAGCCCGTCCTTTTCAGGGCGCAGCCGGCGGTAATTAATGGTCTCAGGTTTTAATACTTCACCGTATGACCAGCTTCGAATCGTTTCGGGTGATGCAAGATTTATCTGGAGAGCTACCAAACTTTTTGTTTCCACTAAACTGCCTCCTGAATGGGAACCTTATGCGGTTAAACAATAAGAAGCGCAATAGTTAACAGCGCTCGTCAATTAGTAGGAGAAGAGCCCTTAAAATTCATGCAACCGTAAAGTATACCACTATTTCCTGAAATGCGCCTGGCAATTATTCTTCTTTGCGCTGCAAAATTGGCAATTCAAGGAAAAATGTGCTCCCCCGCCCTAAAACGCTTTTTACGTACACACTACCGCCGTGTCTTTCGGCTACAGATTTCACGATCGTCAGACCTAACCCGCCGCTCCGTCCGGAGCCTTCTGCATTCTTCCCGGCGGTTGAACCGCGTTCAAATATCTTCGGAATATCCAATGGGGCAATCCCAGGACCCTGGTCCTGGATTTCAAAGACCACCTTGTCCTCAAGTGATTGGAGCCGTAAAAACACTTTGCCATTGACCGGTGAGAACTTGATGGCATTATCGATCAAATTATAGAGCGCTTGCTGAAGCAATGTCCGATCCGCCTCAACTTGGACCTCCTGGGATAAGGTCAATTCACGGAGCACTTGGACTTTGCGCTGCGCTGCCTGGGGCTGCAACAAACGTACAACATGATCGATCAAATCCATTGGGGCAACCTGCTCCACCTGCAATTCCACACCCGATTCGATCCTGCCGATATCCAGGAGTTTGCCCACCATCTGGTCCAGTCCCTCAAGTCCATTCGTTATCTTGTTGGCGAATTCTTTCTGCTGCTGGTTCAACTCACCCACCATCTGGATCATGGTCGAGTACCCCTTGAGGATGCCCATCGGTGCGCGCAGTTCGTGGCTGACGGTGGTGATGAAATCCGCTTTCAACCTTTCCAATTCGCGGAATTCAGTAACGTCACGCAACACGCATACCTTGCCGCCGCTGGATTCGCCCATTTCCATCTCTGAGACAAAGGCTTCGTAAATCTTGCCATTCTCAAGAATGATCTCCCTGGTCTCTTCTTTGTTTTCACGAATCGAATTGATATATTCAAGTAGAAGCGGCGAGTTGATATGCCAGTCTGAATCCTCCGAACTGCCAAGTGAGATCAGGATTCCTTCAGCATTCCGCGCTGCCTGGTTTGCAACCAACACAGAATCTTCTTCATCCACAACCAGCACCACCTCGGGTGTCGCAGTCAGCACTGATTCCAGGCGTTGTTTGCCAACCTCGGCCTTCATGTAAAGGCCGGCATTCGCCACTGCGATCACTGCCTGGCCGGCGATCGTGTTGAGAAAACGGATCTCGTCATCCAGGAAGCGGTGGGGCGGTTCGTACCCAACCCAAAGGATGCCCATCTGCTGGTCTCCATCTCGTAGAGACCAACCTGCCAGCGAAGAAGGCACAGGAGAATTCTTGTCCACAACCAGCCGTTTTATCCTCGGCTTCGATGGGATGACCAGAATAGGCTCCTCGCTCAGTTGCTCAAGCAGTACCTTATCGAGGTCTTTATAAGTATCCCCAGCCGGACCGGTGGAGTAGGTCAGGTATTTCTGGTTCACCCCGGAGAAGTATTCCCCTCTTAAGATAATCCTGGCAGTATCCGCACCATGAGCCAGGCACGCATTGAGAATATGGCGGGAGATTTGCTCCAATCCAAAATTCGCGGCAATTCCCTGGCTCACATCCAGCAGCGTGTCCAATTCCTCCAGCCGTTTTTTAAGGCTGACGCGCATCTGCTCAAACGCGGAACCCAACCGCCCAATCTCGTCGACCCCCTGCACAACGATCTGGTTATCCAACCCGCCTTTGGAGATCTCATCTGCTTTCTCCGCCAGCGAGGATAACGAAGCGGTCAATCCGCCTACCATGAAACGCACCATGAAATAAGCCGCCAACGAGATCAACAAGGAAATTGCCAGCAGCGGGATGGCTGTTTTGAGAGCCAGCGTCTGCGCGTAACTGACCGGTAAGGAAAGAATTACCTTCCAATCCTGTTTTTCGGTGATTGCCCCATAAGAAACGATCTGGACGCCATCAGATCCGGTTTCACTGAAGAACGATGAGACATTTGGGATCTGACCTTTATACTCGGTAAAAACAATTTCGGGATTCGTGCTGTACAGGATGCGGTTGCTGGCATCCAGGATCACCCCTTCGCCGCCTTCCTCGGTGATTTCCTGCAATGCCTGGATGGCCGGCTGGGAAAAAAGGCTGATGGCCAGGTTTGAACGGGCAATGATCACCCCCCGGGGCAAGCCATATTCATCTGGTATGGCAGCGATGTAAACCACGTATGCCGAGTTCTCCCCGGTATCCGGTGCAACCAGGTAATTCTGGATCAACACACCGTTCAGAGCCAGGTTAATTGCCGAAGTCTCTTCCGCGCTCAATTTCACCTGTGAAAGTTCGGTAACAGGGTATCCGGTGATCGGCACGCCGGTTAAATCAAACAGGTACAACTGCGAGAAAAATGGAACCGTACGCAGTTTTGCTTTCAAAAAATCCTGCGCCACATCCTGCCGGTCAAGCGGGATTCCGCTGGTAACCATATCCAGGATCAATCCCTGTCCGGTGTCGATTACCGCAGGGATATTCTCAACCGCAATCCGGGCAGTACTCTCGAGCCTCGTCTGCATCATCTCGCGAGCGGCTTTTCCGGCAACTACCCAATCGGTCACCGCCAGGGTTAACAGCAAGACCAGAACTAGCGGTAAGGAGATGTAAAGAACCCGATCCTGCAACCCTGTCTCAAAAGGAGACGGGATTAGAGTTTTAATTTTTACCCAATTCTTAAGCCTCGCAGGTTGGAAAACCTCACAGGCAAATCCAGCGATGACCAATTGCACCGCATTAGTCAACATGCTTACCCAGGATTGGGTGAACGCGAAATCCAACCGCGCCGCAAGGTTGCCATTGGTGCTGAAAAAAGTGGTGAGCAGGAACAGCGGCGTGGTTAACAGGGCGATACCCACACCGGCACCCAGTGGGGTCCGCAGCCAGGTAAATGGTTTGGAGCGGAAATTTTGACGCAATGCCAGAGCCAGCAGCAGCGCGATGAAGGCATATTCAAGAGGGGTAAAAACGTTATGCGTCCCCCAGAAGGCAGTGATTATCCCGGATAAGAATGCAAAGGCAACCGTGGGCCACACACCCAGCAAGCCGGCTGCCAGCAGCCAGGGAATGGCGATCAGCACCTGGATCAGCGGATAAGTCGTCTCCTGCGGCACACTGGGCAGAGGGATGGTGCTTAATCCCGGAATCTTGATGACGAGAATGATCGCTGTCAATAAGGATGAAAATGCCAGGATGCCAAAAGTCCACCAATACGTATCAGTGACCTCCAGCTCAAAGTATTTGCGCAGCACCCACACAATGAGAGCAGCGAGCACAAACCAACCGATCCAACCGGTAAGGTTGAATGGCAGGTTGACGTACGGACTATTCTCAAAAAGTGTTGAAACCACCATAATCGTAAAGCTTTCCTTATGTGGGGAAGCCAGCTGCCTGGTTCACTTTTTTCCAGGCTGATGCATACAAGAGTCTGTTCTTTCGACGAACCGGCTTTTTCTGGATCACCTCAGCCCATTTCTTTTCAAGCGCAGCAGCCTTTCTGAAACAATCCAAAGAAAACGCCTGCCGCTTATCCGCTGATGCTTTGGATAAATTTGCAACTCCTTCGTAAAAAGATTTTTCGGTCTCCGCCTGATCCTGGCGAATGAGTTGTATTCTTTCAGGGTAATCCTCAAGGATTTGCCTGTGCACCAGTTCGTGCTGCCAGAATAGCGCTTCGGGATCAAACTTCCCGGTGGGTGTAACTCCCATATCTGGAAGCCCCGCATCCATCCAAACCGGCTTGAAGATCGATGTACAAGGAGCGGCAGTGGCAGTGACCCAGTGCGTGGTCTGGTGCGCGGTATGATGCGTCACCAGCGACCCGGTCGTCTGGCTCAGGCGGATCGGACCCCAGCCGCTGTGCATGCAAACATCTGCGCCGCTGATTCCCAGATCCGGCCGCCATTCCTGCGCGCGGTCAACCGAATGGCTGCGCAGCATCGCCATCATGCTCTCGGGCGTGAGGCTGCCCTTTCGCCCATCTAATGCGTTTGCAGTACACACCTGACGGTTCCGCGCGTCGCTGAACCGGGTGTATATCGGCTCGGAATAGCATCTGGCGAAATCGAAATCCTTTTCGCTTTTACACCAACCCTTTTCAATTGCGTATGAAACAAGATTGGCGGATGCCTTGTCCCAATGATTGCCGATGGTGATAGCATTCGAAATGGAGC
>JAYRQY010000194.1:0-18331 GCA_041910365.1 Anaerolineaceae bacterium
CTGAGCTCAGGCAATCGGTGTCTACCGCAGGGGTGGAAATCAATTGGAAGGGAATTGCCCGGCGTGAGGAAATCCCCGAGATTGACCGCTCGGCGCACCTGCTTTTCTCTGCGGACATCAATGCTGCCTGTCCGAATTCGGTCATTGAAGCCATGGCTTGCGGGCTTCCTGTCATCGGATACGATACAGGTGCGCTGAAAGAACTGGTGGGGCTGGGCTGCGGCGAGATTGCTCCTTATGGTGGTGATGTCTGGCAATTACAGAAGCCGGATATTCATGCGCTGGCAGACGCGGCTCAAAAGGTGTTGTTCATGCAGGATATCTATTCAAAAAAAGCCAGGAACTTTGCCCAGGCTCATTTTGACATCCAAATGGTTGCAGACCGCTATTTGTCAATGCTGCTGGGAGTCTGACTTCGTCAACTCGCGCTTTGACTTTCTCTCGCTGAACAATTCGATCAAAATTCCGACGAATAAAACCAGTACCAATCCTCCTGCGCCGACCACCAAGCCGGTGGTTTGGGCATAATCCGAAAGTGGATCGTAGGGGAGTGTCTCGCTCCCTGCTCCTGCCGCGTTCTCTACAAGCGGCACAGGGGTGGGCGTTGCAGCAGGAAACTCACCGGACTCGTGTTTGGTTCCGCTTAAACGGATCGCAAATGCCAGCAAGACCAGGATAACCACGATCATGAGGATCCGGCTTACCAGGTCCGGGTCTTTTTTGAGCGCTGCACTAATCTTATTGAAAATAGTCATCTTTGCTTACCCTATTTTACATCAAGCGCATCCAATGTATCCAGAACGGCTTGCATGGGGCTTGTCTGGCGGCGGATGAGGCTTGTGCCGTAAAAGGTCAACAGGGACCCGGTTTGGTGCCGAATTTCATTTGATGGGATCACCACTGCCTGTTCTGCGGCTGCGGCAAACATCCCGGCAAGATTTTGGTCCTGCCATTGCGACAGGCTGGAGCGCTGCGCAGGGAGGTAGCCAGTACTTTCTGTTAACCTGGCAAGGAAATCCGCATTGAGTAGATACTCTGCCAGCATCATATCATAACGTGAGAGTTCATTCGCCGGGTTGGTGAAGCAGATCAGCCAGCCATCCACCAGTGTGGCTTGAGCCTCTCCCGGCACTGGTGCTACTGCCATATTTTCCACCGGGGATTGCAAGGCTTGCGAGCCCCAAACCAGCGCGTACGTTGCCTGACCCTTCACAAACGCCTCCCATGCGGCATCATTAGATTGCAGGTCGGCAAGCCAGGTCGGGAAGATATTGGAACTTGAACCGCTGAAGAGGATCTGGTACGTCCGGGTCAATGCTTCTGGTTCGAGAATTGGATGTCCCTCTTCGTTGACCAGGTTCCCACCGGAGGAAAGATACATCGTATAAGGTATTGCGGCTGAAGGATCATTGAGGTTGAACACAACCGGATTGGGCTGGCTGACCATCTCCTGCCAGGTGGAGGGCGGAAACGCCACCATTTGCTGGCGATAAACCAGCACCAGCGGGTCGGCGAACAATGGCAGCCCAAACTGTGTCCCCTGGAGGGAAGAGAGGCTGTCTGTGAACGGGAACCAATCAGGGGAGCGGTATTCGGCGGTGCGATTGGGGATGGGGAAGATCAAGCTCTTCAGCGCGGCTGTCTCCATATCTGACCGGTTGAGCAGAATCAACCCCGGCAGCGCTTCTGGAGCGGCTGCGGTCGTGGCTGCCAGTGAATTTAATAAGCTGCTTTCACCGCTGAGAGGTTTCACCCGCAGTTCCACTTTGAGACCGGGATAAGTGTTCTCGAACGCCTTCACCCTGGAAGCCAGGAGCAACCCGGCAGGATTGCCTTCAACAGGCTCAAGTTGCGGGGGTACCCACAACATCAGCGTGGCAGGTGCAGTGCTTGTTTGAGGCGTTGCCGTTTGAGGAGGTTCGTTGGGGTCCGGTGCAGCCGTGGGGGTCTCGGTGAGGGTGGTTTCACCCTGCTTAAAACCGCTTTCGATTCGCCGTATCACCTCGCATCCGGTGACGGAGAGGGTGAGGAGGATGCCTAATAGGAAGATCTGAACGATCAGTTTTGTTCTTCTTGCCACGGTTACCATTATAACTGGATGCGCTGGCTGAGCAGGGCGGTGAGCAGTTTCACCGCCAGGGTTACATCTTCCATATCCACAACCTCAGATGGAGAATGCACATAGCGGCAGGGTATCGAGAGCGCGCCGGTGAGCATGCCGCCCCGGGCAATTTGCATTGTGCGGGCATCTGTTGAACCCACTTCAAGCACTTCCAGCTGATGCTTGATCTTGTTCTTCCGGGCAGTGCCGATCATCCAGTTGACCACCTGCGGATCGGCGATCATGCCGACATCACGCACCTTGATTGCCGGACCGCTGCCGAGGTAGGTTTGCATTTTAACGCCGAGGATATCCCCCGCCGGGGTAACATCAACGGCGATCCCCAGGTCCGCGTCGATGGCGTAGGCGGCGGTTTGCGCGCCCCGGGAACCGGCTTCTTCCTGGACGCTGAAAACAAACACCAATTCGTTTGGCGTGGATTTAATATTTTTCATGGTCTCGATGAGCACGGCGCAGCTCACCCGGTCATCCAGGGCTTTGGAGGCGACCCGCCCGCCCAGGTCAAGAAACTCGCGGTCAAACACACCCACATCACCGATCTTCACCGGGCTGTCTTTATCTGATGCAGCGCCGACATCGATGAAAAACTTTTCCATTCCCGGGATCTTGGTATTGTCATCCCCGCGGTCATGGTTGATCAACCCGCGCGCGCCGTTCAGGAAGCGCACCCGGCTGCCGGCGAGGTAACGCGGAAAAAAGGAGCCAAGATTGCTGAAGCGCACAAAACCCTTTTTCTCCACGTGGCTGGCGATAACGCCGATTTCATCCATGTGAGCACAGACCATTACACGCAGACCGCCCGGGGATTTCTGCCCGATGCGCACGATCAAGTTGCCCAGCGCATCCACGGTGATTGACGTGGAGAGCGGCGCGACCTCTGCGCGGATCGCCTGGCGTATCTCCTGTTCGTACCCTGAAGGTCCGGGAATTTGGGTGAGTTTTTGGATGAGTGTTTTCATTGGTTCTCCGTGAAACGAATGTGCGGATCAGGAACGCTCAACCTTTAGCAGGTCGAGGGAAATATTTTGAACGGCGGTGATCATCAGGCGCAAGGTATTCTGCCAGTCGGATACTCTTGACATCAATCTCGCCGTATGTGCATAGCACCCCGGGATGGAAACAGAAACAGTGGGTATGCCGGCGCCTGTTTTGTGCAGCGAACCGGCATCAGTCCCCCCACCGCCGGGCTGGCGGTACTGGTAGGGAATCTTGTTATCTTCTGCCAGTTTGGTCAAAAAGCGCACCAGCCGGGGGTCAGAGATTGTGCCCGCATCTGCCAGGTAAATGGCAGGACCGGCACCCAACTGGCAATTGTACTGGGTATTCTCTTCGCCATCCGGGCGCGGCAGGTCGATAGCCGGGGTAGAGTCAAGCGCGAAGGCAAAATCCGGCTGGAAGGCATAAGCCGCCACGCGCGCACCGCGCAATCCAATCTCTTCCTGCACAGTGAAGGCTGCCAGGAATTCAACATTTTCCGGCACATGCTTCACCAGTTCGATCAGGCTGCAGACGCCCAGACGGTCATCAAGGGCTTTGCCTGTGATGCTGAATCCGTTGTGCTGCATGCGCGTGGCAAAGGCGGCGTAGTCACCGGGCTTAACGCGGCTGGCGTTCGCCGGACCAACATCAATGCGCATGGAATGTACTTTCACAATTGATTCCTCTTCGCCATCTTCCAGCAGGTGAATTGGTTTGCTGCCAATCACCCCGGGGAGTTTTTCCTTGCCAACGGTCACGGTCTTGGCCAGTAATTGCCGGTCATCCACGCCGCCCACAACCTCGAACGCGAAGAGGCCATCTCCCTCATCATTGACGATCATGAATCCGACTTCATCCATGTGGGAGGCTACCAGCATTTTCACCGGGTTTCTGACCCTGGCATGCTTGACCGCCAGCAGGTTGCCCATGGCGTCAACTTTTATCTCGTCAACGTGGGGGGCGATCTCCTTGCGGATAATGGCGCGGATTTCTCCCTCGTCGCCTGAAACACCGCTGGCGTTGCTCAATTTTTCCAGCAGTGCCAAATGGGTTTTAGTGATCTTAAAATCAGGAACGGAAGGTTTATTCATTGGCAAACTTCTCGAATAAGGTGTGGGCAGAATCGGGTTTCAGCCGGCGGATAAATTCTGCCAGCAGATGTGCGACCCGGTAAATATCATTGACAGAAACCAGCTCAACCGATGTGTGCATGTATCGGATGGGAATTCCAAGCACCATGTTGGGGATGCCCTCGGCAGTCACCTGGATCATCATCCCGTCCGTACCGGAACTTCGGGCCATCATTTCCATGCCATACGGCAGGTCTATTTCCTTTGCCAGCCTGGTGAAGGCATTCACCAGTACCGGGTGAATATTGGCTCCGGTGCCGATAGTGGGACCTTTGCCAAGCGGGAATGCGCGGTAATCCGTTGAGCCAGGACCTTTGGCAAAGGTGACATCAATGGTCACGGCAATATCCGGGCGGATGAGATAGGCAGAAGTCAATGCGCCAACACCTGACTCCTCTTCCTTGATGGTCGCCACAGCGTAGACATCCCAGGCGAGTTCTACCTTGCGCAGCTCCTCAAGGCACAGGGTCAGCGCTGCCACCGAAGCGCGGTTATCCAGGCTGTGCCCGACAATATACCCGCCATCCAACTCAAAGGAATTCTGGGCGAAACTGACCAGGTCACCGGGTTTCACAAGTTTGAGCACTTCCTTCTCCGGCAGACCAACGTCAACGAACAGGTACTTGAAATCCGGGGCTTTACCTGTAGACTGGCTGGACAGCAAACGGTCGGGGATGAGTTGGATGACCCCCGGAAGTTCACGCTGAGCGTGCACGGTCACCGCCTGACCGGGTAGAATGCGTGCATCGATGCCGCCGATGTCCGTGATGCGCAGCAAGCCTTGCTCGATCCTGGTCACCATCATACCGATGGCATCCATGTGCGTGGCAATCATAATGCGCGGCGCTTTGCCGCCTGCGGTTGCCTTGCGCAGTCCATGCAGGCTGCCCAGCGGGCTGGTGGTAATCTCATCCACCAATGGCTGCCACTGCCTGGTAATCAACGCAGCAGCCGGCTGTTCATAGCCTGAGAGACCGGGCAGGTCGAGCAGTGAACGCAGGAAGGGTGTGATATCCGTCATGGGCATCCTTAATAGTTAATTATCCACCAGAAGTGGGTTCTGCGGTGGTAGGTTCCGGGCTGTTCGTCGGTGAGGGGGTTTGGGTTGGCGTAGCCGTTGCGGTAGGGCTGGGGGTCTGCGTCGGCGTCAGCGAGTGCGTGGCTGATGGAATAAAATAGGTCGCGCTAGGAGTTGGTGTGGGACCTTCGGTGGGCGTTAGCGTGGGCGTGGGGGTTTCAAAAATGGCTGTCGGCCGGGGCAGGGTGGGGCTTACGATGTCCACACCGGCTGTTGCCGATACTTCCACAACAGGGGTTGCGGTGCTGCGGTTCTTGACCGTATTGCCCACCCACACGAGGATCAATCCAATTAAATAGCAGGGGATGGTCGCCAGGATGACGATGATCAGCGTGGATTTTACGCGTTTTCTTTTGATCGGATCCGGGATGGCAATCATAGTTGGATGTTTGATAATATCATGCCCATGAAATTGGGGCAAGCAGCGGCATGCTATTTAAAATCAATAGCGGGCGACTTCACCTGGCGAATTTCCTGCTGCACGGTGACGAAAAGGCTCTCGGCTTTGAGATCGGTGATGGTGTAGCACGGGCTTTCAAGATGGTCTGCCAGGGCTTGTGCCAGCCCCTGGTCAAAGGCTGCGTGCTCCATATTGATCACCACACTGTGAATCTTCTCGGTGGCGATGAGATTGGCTGTGTTGTAGGCTTCTTCCTGCGGAGGCAAATGCCCCATGGAGACGTTCCCTGCGCCATCGGTGAGCACAATGAGCAGCGGCATGATCTCCGGGTGGGTCATTTTTTCCTTGCGGATGACCTCGTAGGCCATCATCAAACCGGCTGCCAGGGGCGTCTTGCCGCCGACTGGGATATCCTGCAGGGCTTGGTCAGCGAGCATCACCGAGTTGGTGGGGGGGAGCACCAGCGTGGCACTATTCTTCTGGAAAACGATCAACCCAACCCGGTCGCGGCGTTGATAGGCATCGGTGAGCAGACTCATGATGGCTCCTTTGGTGGCGGCCATGCGTTCTGCCACCGCCATCGACCAGGAAGCATCCACAAGGAACAGGATGAGGTTGGCGGCTTTGCGTACGCGGATCTTTTTCATGTAATCGTTGGGGCGGATGGCAAAAGCCACGCGGTTGCGGGCACGCAGTTCCCCGCGTTCGCGCTGGAACGGAGCTGCGGCGCGCACCGTGGCATCGAATGCCAGGTCGTTGATCTTTCCGTTGGCGTACCTTGATTGGATATAGCGGCCGCGCTTGCGTTCCGTCCGTGTGACCGAACGACGCCCGGCGTAGGAGCGCATCATCTTGTCCAAGGGGGTATCCAGTTTGCGCGGGTTGAATTCCTCGCCATCCGGCATGCGAGCCCCGCCGGCCCACCATTGGGCATTGTTATTGTTGAAGACGTTTTGTTCTGCTGGTTGTGGTGGACCCTGCTCCGCTGTTTGCTCGCCGGTATCTTCCGGCGTTACACTTTTTTTGGGCTGTTGGATTCGTCATCGCCCAATTCTGAGGTGGATTCCTGTTTGGTTCCGCTGGTGGTGCCACCCTGGAGCTGCTCAATGCGCTCTTGCAGTTCTTCCATGCCCATTTCTTCGCGCTGGAATGGATTGCTCTTCAAGCGATGCGGCAATGCCAGCTCGGCTGCGAGCGCAATGTCGCGGTCGGTGATGGAGGTGCGCCCGTCAAAGGCGGCCTGGGCGCGGGCGGTTTTCAAGATCACCAGGTCAGACCGGTGCCCATCCACATTTAATGAAGAGGTCAGCGCTGCAATTGATAGGAGATTCTGCCGCGTATAAGTCACCTGGTCCACAAGTTTTCGCCCATTCTCGATCTGCTGAGAAAGGTCATCTTCCTTGGCCTGAAATTCCTGGCGGAAATGGCTGGCGTCTGCTTCAAAGGCAAGGTTGCGTTCCATGATGCTCACCCGGTCTCGGGCTTCGCGGATGCCGCGGATTTCCACGGAGAGTGCAAAGCGGTCCAGCAGCTGCGGGCGAAGGTCACCTTCTTCGGGATTCATTGTGCCCACCAGGATAAACCGCGCCGGGTGTGAAAAGGAGATGCCTTCGCGCTCCACGATGTTCACGCCCATGGCTGCTGCATCCAGCAGCACATCCACCACATGGTCGTCCAACAAGTTGACCTCGTCGATGTACAAAAGACCGCGGTTTGCCGCAGCCAAAACGCCCGGTTCAAAGGCGCGAACACCTTTCTGAATGGCTTTTTCGATATCCAGTGTGCCCACAACCCGGTCTTCAGTGGCCGAAATTGGCAGGTTAACGAATGGCGTCGGACGGGTGAGGACGCTTAATTTTTCTCCAGCCTGAACCCGTTCCCGGCATTCTGTGCACAAGGTGGCAGGTTTATCCGGATCACAGCCAAAACGACATTCGCCCACAACCTTAACATTTGGCAGCAGTGCAGCCAGGGCGCGGGCAGCGGTGCTTTTGGCGGTACCACGCTCGCCGCGGATCAGAACACCGCCGATGCGCGGGTCGACTGCGTTCAGAACAAGCGCACGGCGCATGCGTTCCTGCCCTACAACTGCGGTGAACGGATAAATAACCTGCATAGGAGATTTTCTCCTTAAAAAATAGGATCGTTTAATAATTACAGGGTAAGTTTACCATAGCCGCAAGCAGGAATATCAAAGCCAACCGTCCGGTTGGCTTTGATAACAAGGGCTTTCTCAGCGGCTTACAGCAAAGGAGCGATCAAGTATGTGAATTCGCTCAGCGCGTCGCTGCCGGCGGGGATTGCCAGCAGTAAAACAACAATGATGATGATAACCCCGAGGACGATCAATCCAAGCTGGATGTAGCCCAGCAGCAAACCGGCGAGAGCCATACCGTCGCCCTTGAGCGTTTCACCGCTCTCGCGGATTTCTTTCTTGGCCAGGTGCCCGGTGACAACGGCTGCAATTGCAGCCAGGAACGGGAAGAAGATCCACGCAGCGATGCCGCACACCAGACTGGCGATTGCCAGTCCGCTGTCTCTTTTGATTCCGGTCATAGGTGCCATTGGTACGGGTGCATTTGATTCTGGGATGGTCATTTTTTCTCCTGTTTTATAGAACTTGTTTCTTTACCAATATATACGCAATCGCTGCAAAAAGGTGGCAGGCTTTAGGGCTGAACCGTGCCTGGAATTACGTTGAAAAACTCGGTGCGATTAATGCCAGGACAGTAATGATGGCAACGGCAACGATGAACAACGCGATCTGCACCCATCCCAGGATGAGCCCGGCGGTCGCCAGTCCGTCCCCGGTGAGGTTGCCATTGCTGGCTTTGATCTCATTTTTTGCCATGCGCCCGATGATGACCGCGGCGATGGCGTTCAGGAAGATTGGCAGGATCGTCCAGGCGGTCACGCCGCAAACCAGGCTGGCAATGGCCAGTCCGCTGGTTTTGCGCGGTAGCGCTGATGGTGCCGATATTTCACGCAGTTCATTAAGATCAGACAAATCACCCTCCTCGATGACAGAACTTTCACAAATTATACATTCATTCATCTGATTAATTACTTGCCATTCACTTCACGAAATGCGCATGGGTCATCAAGTGTATAATGAAAGAAACTCACTCATGGAGCAATAAATGGTCGAACGGAAAATTCGCGTTCTTGTGGCAAAACCCGGTCTGGATGGGCACGACCGCGGAGCAAAAGTTGTGGCGCGCGCTCTGCGTGACGCCGGCATGGAAGTGATCTACACCGGGCTGCGCCAGACGCCCGAAATGATTGCCGAGGCTGCGCTGCAGGAGGATGTCGATGCCGTGGGGCTATCCATCCTTTCGGGTGCACACCTGGTGCTGGTTCCCCGCATCATCGCATTGGTGCGCCAAAATGGGCAAAACGATGTGGTCTTTTTTGTCGGCGGCATTATCCCGGATGAAGATGTGCCGGTTCTGCTCAAAGCCGGCGTAAGCATGGTTTACGGTCCGGGCACCTCCACCGTGAAGATCATCGAAGATATTCAAAGATTAACCTCCCGCGGGTAAGGGGAATTCGCATGGAACCTGTGTCTTCCAATGACCACCGGCTTCGGCTGGCGCGCCAGATCACTGCGGTGGAGAATGATACCCCCGCCGGCAGGAAAGCACTGGATGATTCCTTCGTCAATTCGGGCAAGGCCATGCTCATCGGCGTCACCGGCGCTCCGGGCACCGGAAAATCCTCGCTGGTGAACCAATTATCAAGGTATCTCCGCCACGAAAAGCAGCTTACCGTGGGCATTGTGGCAGTGGATCCCTCAAGCCCGTTCAGTGGCGGCGCCATCCTCGGTGACCGTGTGCGTATGCGCGACCTAAGCGGGGATGAGGGTGTTTTTATCCGATCAATGGCTTCGCGTGGTGCCCTGGGCGGGCTGGCAATTGCCTCCGCCGGGGTGGTGCAGTTGCTGGATGCTGCCGGATACGATGTGGTGCTCATCGAAACTGTGGGAGCGGGGCAATCCGAGGTGGACATCGCCCGCCTGGCGCATACCACCCTGGTCGTCGAAGCTCCCGGTTTTGGGGATGACATCCAGGCGATTAAAGCAGGTATTTTGGAAATAGCCGATATCCTGGTGCTGAACAAGGCTGACCTGCCGGGGGTGGAAAGCACTGAGCGCGCGCTGAAAGCAAATTTGGAGCTTGGTTACTCTGTTACATCCAACGGAAAGGCCGGGCACCGGCAAAGTGCACAAGCGCCGCAAGAGCCTGTGGCAGGTTGGAAACCCCCGATCATTAAAACCATTGCCACCAGTGGCGTTGGGATGCAAGCGCTGACCGAGGCAATCTTCCGCCACCGGGAACACCTGGCGGGCTCCGGGATTCTTGAAGCCCGCACGCAGGAAAGGCTGCGCGTTGAATTTGAACACCTGCTGCAATATCGCCTGATGGGAAACTGGAAGACTAACCATGCCCTGCCAGAAGTTGAAGATGTTTTAACCAAAGTGTATTCCCGCCAGTTATCACCGCAACAGGCTGTGGATTTGTTAATCTGACTATAATTAAGGATTGATTTATAATCATCGCTCAGGAGAAATGAATATGGAACGGACATTGATAAAAGACCTGCGGGAAAAAATTGGTCAATCGGTCTTGCTTGAGGGCTGGCTGCAAACGCTGCGTGACCAGAAGAAAATCCAATTCCTGATCCTGCGCGACCCCTCTGGATTGGTTCAGATTGCGCATTGGAAACCCAATGACGAGGCTCTGGCTGAAACCATTGGCAAACTCGGCAGCGAGACTGCGTTGCGCATCACCGGCAAGGTGATCGACAACCCCGTTGTCAAACTGAATGGGCTGGAAGTCCAGCTTGAATCTCTCGAAGTGGTGAACCCTGCCGAGAGCCCCCTGCCGTTCGATCCGTTTGCCGAGACCCTGCCGATTTTGGATTTCCGACTGGACTGGCGCTACCTTGACCTGCGCCGTTCGGTTAACGCTTTGTTCTTCCAGGTGCAAACCACGGCTGAAATGGCCATGCGCGAGTACTGGGTGAAAAATCATTTTATCGAAGTCCATTCTCCAAAGTTAACTGGCAGCCCCAGTGAGAGCGGGGCGGAATTGTTCTCTCTGGATTACTTCGACCGCAAAGCCTACCTGGCGCAATCCCCGCAGTTCTACAAACAGATGGCCATGGCCGCAGGGTTTGAAAAGATATTTGAGATCGGTCCGGTATTCCGCGCGGATCCTTCTTTTACTTCCCGCCACATGACCGAGTTCACCGGCGTGGATGTTGAAATCTCCTGGATCGACAGCCATGAAGATGTGATGCGCCTGGAGGAGAACTGGCTCCAGTATGTGTACTCGCGCGTTAAGGAACTTCACGGGGACGCGATCAAGGAACAATTTGGATTTGAACTGGTGGTGCCGTCTGTGCCGTTCCCGCGCATCCCCATGAAGGAGGCTGTCGCGATCCTTAAATCACGCGGGTATACACTGCCGGCAGATAAGAAGGGCGATATCGACCCGGGGGGCGAGCGCGAGATTGCAGCCTATGTCAAAGAGAAGTACAACCATGATTTTGTGTTCATCACCGATTGGCCGATTGCGGTGCGCCCCTTCTACCACATGCGCATCCCCGAAGACCAAACCCTCACCCGCAGTTTCGACCTTATCGCCTGCGGTCTTGAGATCACCACCGGCGCTCAGCGTGAGCACCGTGTGGAAGTGCTCAAGCAGCAGGCTCTTGAGAAGGGACTGAGTTTTGAGCCGATCCAGTACTACCTGGACTTCTTCCGTTATGGCTGCCCCGCGCATGGCGGCTTTGGGTTGGGGCTTTCCCGCCTGATGATGGTGATGCTGGGGGTGAATAACATTCGTGAATCTGTTTACATCTTCCGCGGACCAACGCGCCTGACCCCCTAGAGAATTAGAGGAGCGATGATCACCGGTAAAAGGGTACGCTTGCGGGCAATCGAACGGGAGGATATCCCGACCTTTGTGCGCTGGCTCAACGACCGTGAAGTGACCCAGTACCTGCTGGTGAACTCACCGTTTTCGAAGGCAATGGAAGAACAGTGGTTTGAAGGGCAACTCAAACGCCCTGCGCACGAAGGCCAGGTGCTGGCAATCGAGGCACGGGTGGGCGACCAGTGGCTGCATATTGGCAATACCGGTATTCACCAGGTGGATGCGGTCAACCACACCGGTGAATTCGGCATCCTCATTGGCGAAAAGGCATATTGGAACCAGGGGTTTGGCGGCGAAGCCACCCGCCTGGCGTTGCAGCACGGTTTTGATGACCTTAATTTGCACCGTATTTTCCTGCGCGTTTATGCCAACAACCCGCGCGCAATTGCGTGCTACAAAGCGGCCGGCTTTCTTCAGGAAGGCACGCTGCGTGAGGCGATCTACAAGAACGGCAAGTATATTGATGAAATTGTGATGGGCATTCTGAAGCCCGAATGGGATGAAAGAAAGAGCCGAGGAGAATAATATGGCAGTCAAAAATACCGGGCGGCATGACCGAATGAAATATGGCGATATCAAGTTGTATGCAGGAACCTCCTGTCCTGAACTGGCCACCCGAATTTCGACTCACATCAATCTTCCGTTAATGGAGCGGGAAATCATCCAATTCCCCAACGACAACCTTTTTGTTCAATTGCATTCCAGCGTGCGCGGGCAGGATTGCTATGTCATCCAGACCACCTCCGTGCCGGTGCACCGCAACCTGATGGAACTGCTCATCCTCATCCAGACCCTCCGCCTGGATTCAGCCGCGCGCATCACAGCGGTTGTGCCATACCTTTGCTATGCGCGTTCTGATAAAAAAGACCAGCCCAGGATTCCGATCACCGCAAGGCTGGTGGCGGATATGATCGAGGTGGCTGGCGCTGACCGTTACATGTTCATGGACTTGCACGCCGGACAGATCCAGGGATTTTTCTCCATTCCCGGGGATGTGCTGACAGCGTATTACATTCTCATCGATTACCTCAAAGCCAAGAAGAGATCCATGCTCAACCCGGTGGTTGTCACGGCGGATCTGGGCTTTGCGAAAAAGGCACGTAATTTTGCCGAGTCCCTGGATATTCCCCTCGCATTTATCGAAAAACGCCGCGTCAGCAATGATTCGAAGGCGCAGGCACTGACCCTGATTGGCGATGCCCAGGGACGCGATGTGATCATTGTTGATGACGAAGTGGATACCGGCGGCTCGATGGTGCAGGCGGTTGACCTGGTGAAAAAGAATGGTGCCCGCGACGTGTACATGGTGTTTGTTCATCCCGTCTTTTCTGCCGATGCAGCCGACCGCCTCTCTGCATTGCCGGTTACAGAATTCATCACCACGGATACCATTCCCATCCCCCGCGAAAAACTTGCCAGGTTCGACAAACGCCTGACCGTCCTCTCGGTTGCGCCGCTGCTGGGAGAGGTGATCCTGCGCGCCAATGAAGGCCGCAGCGTCGGGGAATTGTTCAACGAGTAACGGGATTATCCTCCCTGGTTGAGCAGTTGAGATGCCTGAACTTCCCGAGGTAGAAACAATCGTCCGATCGCTGCGCAATCCGGTTGCACAACCGGGTGAAGTGCGCGATTCACTGGCTGCCCGCGCGGGCATTGTCGGCCGGGTGGTGAGCTCTACATCGCTCTTTTGGGAAAAGAGCCTGGCACGACCATCCCTGGAGGAATTTCAGCAGGGGATTGCCGGGCAAATGGTAACCGCGGTTGGCAGGCGGGGGAAATTCATCGTCATCCAGTTTGAAAAGCGTGTCCTCCTCATTCATTTACGCATGAGCGGAGACATCCGCGTGGAAGTAACTGCCGGAAGCGAACTGCGCAAGCATGACCGCCTGGTGCTGCATTTTGCGGATGGCTGGCAGATGGTTTTTCAGGATCCGCGAAAATTTGGTCGCGTTTGGCTGGTGGACCGTATTGACGAGGTGACTGGTGCTTTGGGGTACGAGCCGCTCTCGGAAGAATTAACCGGGGCGGTGCTGCTCGACCGGCTGCAATCCACCTCGCGCAGGATCAAAACGCTGCTGTTGGACCAAACCATGATTGCCGGATTGGGCAACATCTATACGGACGAAGCTCTTTTCCTTTCAGCCATCCATCCGCTGACCCCTGCCCGGGAAATTACCGCCATCCAGGCGGAATCGCTGCTGCGGTCCATCCGGGTAGTTCTTGAAGAAGGGATCCGGCGCAATGGCGCCAGCATCGATTGGGTGTACCGAGGCGGGGATTTTCAAAACCATTTCAAGGTGTATCAGCGTACTGGTGAACCTTGTTCTGTCTGTGGTGCGAAGATCGAACGTATCGTGGTGGGGCAGCGCGGGACTCACTTTTGCCCGAATTGTCAGCGGCTAACCGGAAACCCAGGTTCCAACTAACAATTGGATGACTTTTCTTGCAGAATATTGTATTATTAGTATATTAAACAATTGATCTCTTCAATAGGGGGGGTTGCAATCGAGGTGGATATGTCATTTCAAGACCCCATTTTTTTAGTTATCGCCGGTGCGGCTCTACTTTTGGTTGGTTTACTGCTGGGGAGCCTGCTCGGGGGAAGGGGAAATAAATCTGCAAAACCGGGCAAGGAAGTGGAAGAGATCAAAAAAGAAGGCTACAGCGACATCGCCCGTTTGTGGTACAGCCCCGCTACGAAAAAACTCATTGCAGAAATGGATGAGGCAGTTTACAGGGAATTTGCTGGACTGGATGCCGATCGGCAGAAGAAGATTGTTCGCCTCTCCGAGTTATTCACTTCCTGGGTCAACACCGCCCCAGCGGTTGAGGAGAAACCCGCAGAAGCACCCGAAGTAAAAGTGGAAGAAAAGGTCGAAGAAAACCCGGTAGATTTGTTGCGTGACGAAACGCTCATTCAAGAGACGATTCCCGCCCGGCCTGCCAGGCCCGGTTCCACCAAGCCGCTGCCATTTGTCGAATCGGAACCCATCCGCAGCATTCCGCAACCGGCTGCTGCGCCGGTGCAGCCTGCAAGGGAGGAACCGGTGGCACCATTCCAGGTAAGGGAAAGCCAACCGGCAGAATTAATCCCGGAAGAACCCAAGTCAAAATCCATTTCTGGTCAGATCAATGATGTGATTGACGATCTCATCAAGACCTCTCCTCTCCGCGATAAGGGGGTGCGCCTGGTGGATCGCGATGACCATGGCATTGATGTGATTTTTGGCGGCGAGAAATTCAGCGGGATCGATGCCGTGCCTTATCCGGATGTGAAAGCGCTCATCAAGGCTGCTGTAACCCGGTGGGAAAGGGAAACGGCTGCCCGCAATAAAATGCACGAATAAAAAAATTACACCGCCGGACGGCGGTGTTTTATTATAGATATTCGCGTAATTGCCTGGATCTACGCGGATGGCGCAGACGCCGGAGGGCTTTGCTTTCGATTTGGCGGATGCGTTCGCGCGTTAAGCCGAACTTGTCGCCAACCTCTTCCAGTGTGTAATTATGCCCGTTCTCCAGCCCAAAACGCAGACGCAGGATGCGTGCTTCACGCGGGGGCAGGGTATCCAATACCTCTTCAATTTTCTCGCGCAGCAACTTGCTGTAGGTGCTCTCGATGGGCGTGGGCGTGATCTGATCTTCAACGAACTGGCCAAGTTCTGAGTCTTCCTCGTCTTCGTTAATAGGGCTTTCCAGCGAAAGTGGAAGCCACGATACCTGCAGCATCCACTCGATCTTCTCGGGGGTGACGCCCAGTTTTTCCGCCAGTTCCTGCGTGTTAGGAATCCGCCCCAACACCTGTTCCATCTCATGCGAGACCTTGTATAGCTGGCGGATGCGGTCTACCATGTGCACCGGCACGCGAATGGTGCGCCCCTGGTCTGCGATCGACCGGGTAATGGTCTGGCGGATCCACCAGGTGGCATAGGTCGAAAAACGAAAACCCCGGTGGTAATCGAATTTTTCAACGGCTTTCATCAAGCCTAAATTACCTTCCTGGATCAAGTCTAAAAACGGAACGCCGCGCCCCATGTACCTTTTGGCGACACTGACCACCAGCCGGGTATTGGCTTTAATGAGGTGCTCGCGCGCCAAAACGCCATCCTCCACCTGGTTCAGCAATTCAACCTTGCGCTCAGAAGGGCAGCCTCCGTTGGAGCGGTCCAGTTCATATTTGCTCGAACGGCCGGTTTCGATGCGGCGGGCGATCTCCAGTTCCTCCTGCATTTTAAGCAGGGGCACGCGGGACATTTCTTTGAGATACAGGCCGATGGTGTCGTCAGAAGAGACGGTTTCAAGGTTGGAAAATGGTTCCATATCTGACGCCTGCGGCAGGGTCTCTCCATCTATCAGGTCGGGTTCAGTTTCTCCGCCATCAAAGATTTCCACCCCGTGGCGGCGCAATACCACCATCACGGCTTCGATGCGTTCGGCATCTTTGCTCACATCCGGATAGAATTCCATCAGGTCGTCGGTGGTCAGGTACCCCTGCACATCTGCTTTTTCGAGCAGCATGTTCAGGATCTCTTTGCTCCGCGCCCGCCTTCCTGGATTTGCCAATGAGACTCCTTAGATTTTATTCTCTATTCCACCTGGATCCTTGCCTGGTGTTCACAGGTATTCAGGTTCAGGTTTTCCCCGCAGACGATGCACAAACCGGCGCAATCAGGCTTGCATAATGGTTTGATCGGATTGCCGGTGATCATGTACTCGCGCACCACAGGACCGAAATCAATGTTTCCATCCTCGGGCACAAAGAGGCCGCTCTCGGTGAAATTGGGTGAGTTGTATGCAAAAACTTCGTCAAACTCGATGTTCAGTTGCAGGTCAAATGGTTCAAGGCAGCGTACACATTCGGACGGTTGTACCCCTTCGAATTTTCCTTCGCAAAGCAATCCCTGCGGCGTCCGCGACATGTGCACCATTCCGGAAAAATTCTTCAGGTCAAGATCCGGGGGGAGGTGAATATCCTGGGGTTCGAAATGAATGTCGCGAAAACTGCCAACCGGGAGATTGTAAAAAAAACCCACATTAATTCTTAAAGGATACCGTTGACTGGCCAAATTGACCCATCGCTAAGCAAGATATAATATGTTCTGAAAAATTATAACAAATCGCCTTCGTGAAGTCAATTTTTTATCAATTAATTCATAAATATTAAGGTGAAGATGCAGTTACTGATCGCCACGACCAATGCCGGAAAGAAAAAGGAGTTTGTGTCTTTGCTGGAAGGCGCGGGATTTCAGCTATGCTTTCCGGATGACCTGGGCTTACGAATGGAGGTTGAGGAGACCGGCAGTACCTATGCGGAGAATGCCATTCTCAAAGCCGATGCGTTGTGTATATTGACCGGGTTGGCCACACTGGCGGATGATACCGGGCTTGAGGTGGCTGCGCTTGGAGGGCGCCCTGGTTTATATTCCGCCCGATATGCCCGGGCAGAGGTGAACACCGACCAGGGACGGCGGGAAGTGCTGCTCAAGGAGCTGCTGCCATTTCCACAGCCATGGCAGGCAAGGTTCGTCTGCGCCGCGGCTGTCGCGCTCCCCGGTGAGGTGCCCCAAACCTTCCTCGGCGAGGTTTCCGGCGTGATCGTTCAACAGGAAAGCGGTGACCATGGATTTGGGTATGACCGCATTTTCTATATTCCCGCACTGGGGAAGACGATGGCTGAGTTGGTTCTTGCCGAGAAAAACAACTACAGTCACCGCGCGCTGGCTGTTAAACAAGCCATTAAATACCTGGAAGGCAACTCTTAATCCATCGATCAGGCCGCACTAATTTGGAGGATTCTTTCCGCCCTGGTTATTTTTTTCCGCCAGGGCTTTTTCCTGTGCCTCGCGCCACTTCTCCAGCCAGGCGGCCATTTTGCCCTCGTATCCCTGGTCTGATGGGTTATAAAAGTGTGTTCCGACCAGTTTATCCGGCAGGTATTGCTGCGGAATAAAATGCCCTGGGAAGGAATGCGGATACTCATAGCCCTTTCCGTGTCCGAATCCTTTGCCATCCCGGTTGGCGTCCATCAGGGGCGTGGGCACTGCACCGGTACCGTGGGTCTCGATTTCCTCTTTGACCGCAAAAAATTGTGTGGCGCTGTTGGATTTGGGTGCGGTGCATAAGAACAACGTGGCTTCGACAATGGGGTAGATGCCTTCGGGCATGCCAATGTACTCGAATGCAGCCGCTGCCGACGAAGCCACCACCAGCCCCAGCGGCTCTGCCAAGCCGATATCCTCGCCTGATAGCACGATCAGCCGGCGCAGGATGAAGCGCGGATCTTCGCCTGCCAGGATCATCTTTGCCAGCCAGTAGAGGGCAGCATCGGGGTCTGACCCGCGCACTGACTTGATGAATGCCGAGATGGTATCGTAATGCGCATCGCCCATGCGGTCATATACCAGCGCGCGTTTCTGGATTGATTCCTGCGCAACATCGAGCGTAATGTGGATCGTGCCATCTTTTTCCGGCGGTGTGCTTTCAACCGCCAGTTCGATGGCATTGAGCAGGTTGCGGGCATCTCCGTTCGCCAGATAAGTCAGATGATCTCGGGCTTCCTTGTCCACCTTGATCTTGCGTGGTGCGTCAGACGCAAGGAAGCGAGCGCGCTGTCCCACGCCGTTGGCGGTCTTCCGCAGGCCGGGATTGCCCGGCTCCGGATCGGCCCAATTCTTGGGGTCGCTC
>JAYRQY010000195.1:0-12070 GCA_041910365.1 Anaerolineaceae bacterium
CCCAATAATGATACGACCTCCCCGATAAAGCCGGGGAGGTTTCTTTTTACTCTCTTAGAAGTTTGATCGCTGAGGCATCCAATTCTAATGTAATTTGAGAATTTACATCAACCGGCTCTTTGAGAATAAATTCAAAGTTCTTTTCCAGTCCGCAATCCACTTCAACCAAAAATCCATCCAGCCGGAAAACGCAGGTCTTTACCAGTCCCCGGATTGTATTCGTCGAATGGTCAACACCTGGCATGGAACCGATCTCCATTGGTAGTGCCAGGGTGACCTCCACGTTTAGCGCCAGAACAGCCAATGGAGATTGAGCCGCATTGAAGTTGCCCAATTCGGTAGACACTACCAGCGGATCAATGCCGGCAATCCTTCCCTTTAGGAAATTCTTCAGCCCCAGGAATTGCGCCACCTCAATGGTAGCCGGAGCCTGGTAAACCTGTTGAGGCGTCCCGCACTGCGCGATCTTTCCGTCATGCAGGATGGCAATGCGGTCTCCCAATGTCACCGCTTCCTCCTGGTCATGCGTCACATAGATCACCGGGATCCCCGCCTGGTGCAACTGGCGGGTCAGCTCCTGCTGCAACTCCAGCCGCAGTGAGCGGTCCAGTGCCGCCAGGGGTTCATCCAACATCAGCAGGCGCGGTTTTGCCGCCAGCGCACGCGCCAGTGCCACCCGCTGCTGCTCTCCCCCGGAGAGTTCCGCCACAGACCGTTGTGCCAGATGAGCCAGGTTAACCTGCTCCAGCGCTTCTTTTACCAATGCAGATATCTTCGACTGCGGCAGGGCTTGCATTTCCGGCCCAAAGGCTACATTCTCCGCCACTGTGCGGTGCGGGAAGAGCGCGTAATCCTGGAACATCAAGCCGAATTTCCGCATGTGCGTTGGGATTCCTTCGAGAGTTACACCATTCCACAATACCTCGCCTTCCTCTGCCCGTTCCAGCCCGGCGATGATGCGCAGCAGCGTGCTTTTACCGCTTCCGGAGCGCCCTAACAGGCACAAGGTTTCGCCGCTGTGCACCTCCAGCGAAACCCCATTGAGTAAGGGAGCCCCTTCATATTGCTTGTGGATGTTGTTTACGCGCAAAGTATCCATTGCATTCCTCTTTAGTATTCCTTCCTGCCCGGAAGCGGGATGCGTTCGATCAGCACCATCACCAGCGAGCAGAAGACCAATAGCAACGTTGCCATGGCCATTGCCTGCCCGTAATTCGTTTCACCTGGTTGGGAAAGATAGCGAAATATGGCTACCGGGAGCGTCGGCAGTTCCGGGCGCGCCAAAAATGACGTTGCGCCAAACTCACCCAACGAGATCGCAAAGGCATACAACCCGCCCACGAGAGCAGCCCGGCTGACAATGGGTACCTCCACCTGCCACCACACCTTCCAGGGTGCAGCGCCCAATACCGCTGCAGCATCCCGCAAATTGCGTGGGATGGTTGCCAGAGCCGGCGCAACTGACCGCAACACAAATGGAAATGCGATCAGCGTATGCGCAATGGGAATAAGCCAGGGGAAAGAGGCGACATCGAATGGCGGTTTGGTAAAGGTGATCAGAAAACCGAGTCCTAGCGTCACCGCCGAAGTGCCCAGCGGGAGCATGATCGCGCCATCCAACCACTTCCGCATCCGGGGGATCATGGTTTGGGCATAAGCCGTCGAGACCCCAAGCAGCATTGACAGGACAACCGTAAACAGTGCGAACCCCAGCGAGTTCAAAGCAGCCGTCACCGGTGCTACATAAAAATAGGACTGGCGCGGATTGAAATACAATCCGCTGTAATTGGCGAGTGTAAATCGGCTCGCCCCGCTGGCTGCGTCATATGTAAGCAATGAACGGATCACCAGGGAAGCAATGGGCGAGAAGAAAAAGAGCAACATAAGAATGGCAAAGATCGATACGAATGCAATTTGTGCATTGCCAACGGGTCTTTTCGGCACAATCCCTTTGCCGGGCTTGAGTGCAGGCGAACGGCGGGAATTTACCCTGGTGTATAGGACGGTAACTACCAGGGTGCAAGCCAACTGGAGCAGCGATAGGATGCCTGCCATGCGCAGGTTCAACATAGATAGTGTCTGGGTATAGATTTCCGTCTCAAGTGTCGAGAAAGCCTGACCGCCAAGCAGCAAAATGACGCCAAAACTGGTGAAATCAAAAAGGAATACCAGCAGCCCGGCTGCCAGCAGAGAGGGCTTTAGCAATGGCAGGGTGACCTTGAACAACCCTTTCACCGGCGGTGCGCCCAGCACTGCGCCAGCCTCGTTCATCTCCACATCGAGCTCACTCCAGGCTGCGCCAACCACGCGGATGAAGATGGATGTGTTGTAAAAAACGTGCGCCACCAAAATGGCTCCCAATGAATTGGTCACAATGATCGGCGGGGCTGCAAAACCAAACACGTTGATGAGCAGCAGATTCAACCATCCCCGCGCTCCCAAAAGCGCATTGAATCCCGCGGCTACCACCACCGTCGGCAGGATGAAGGGCAGCGTTACCATCAATCGCAAAGCTCCCCTGCCCGGGAACCGATAATGGCTAAAAAGATACGCTGCGGGGATTCCCACGACAAAGGTCAACAGGGTTGAAAGCACCGCCTGCCAGAGTGTGAATTTCAATGGGCTTAAGATGGATGGGATGGAGATCGACCCTTCACGGGTGATCATTATCATCAGGATCTTGCCCAGTGGAAGACAAAAGAAGACCGCAAGGAAAAGCAATGGCATAAGCCATAACAGGTGCCGGCTGACTTGTTGCTGCCTTAACCAGTCACGGCTTCTGGTCACTTGAGCATCACCTCTGTCCATGCCTGGATCCAACGTTCACGGTTTGCGCCAATGTCCTGCGCATCCAGCATCACCGGATTGGCGGCGGTTTGCGCATAAAGCGCAAATGCCTCCGGGAGTTCCGCCTCCGTATTCACCGGGTAGACAAACATTTGCAGCGGAACATCTTCCTGGAAATCCACCCCGAGCATGAAATCAACGAATTCCTGCGCCAGGCGCAGGTGCTTAGTACTCTTAAGGATGCCCACGAATTCCACCTGGCGGAAGCAGGTATCCGGGGCTATGATGGATGCTGTCGGCGCTTCGGTGACCGGTGTTGAAGCGAACAGCACCTCGGCAGCCGGGCTTGAAGCATAAGATACCACCAGCGGCTGCGCACCCTTCCCCGAGGAGCCGCTGAAGTTAGTGTAATAGGCTGTGTTCCAATCATTGGCAACCACAACCCCGTTGTCTTTCAATGACTGCCAATACTGCAGGTATCCATCCTCCCCGTAAACCGCAACGGTGGTGAGCAGGAAAGCCAGCCCCGGTGAGGACGTCGCCGGGTTCTCCACCACCAGCAGCCCTTTGCCATCTGCTTGTTTGCCGTATTGCGGGAGCAGCAGGTCATCTAATGATTGCGGAACTGCCAGACTGTGTTCCGTGAAGTACGCCTTGTCATAATTGAGGCACACGTCGCCATAATTCACCGGCACGGCGCGGTTTTGATCATCCACTTGAAATTCTTCAGGAATGGATTTTAACAATGGCGATGCATAAGGGATAAACAGGTCTTCTTCCAGGGCGCGGGAGAGAAAGGTGTTATCGATGCCGTAGATCACATCCGCCTGGGGCGAGTCTTTGGTGAAAATGGCACGGTTGAGCATGGCACCGGCATCTCCGGAAGGAACGAATGACAGGTGTACCTGGTGAGTTTGCTCGAACTGTGTGACCAGTTCCGTGGAGATGGCGAAGGAATCATGCGTCATTATTGTTAACGTAGGCGTTTCTTCAGGTTTCGGCTTGCAGGCCGTAAGCAAAATAAACAGGCACGTGACAGAAAATCGGAGAATGTGAGAAGCGGTTTTCATTTACGTTCCTTTTGCGTAGCCCAGGAATGGATGCAAAGCAGACAGCCCCGGGTGAGGGTTACGCCTGCCTGTGCGCTGAGCATCCGGTTGCTAATGCCGCGGCTGTGTTCGGGCGCAAGAGTTTCATTCGCCAATGGATACTTCAATCCGGTGGTCGAAACGCCCTCGGCATTGCCTTTGAGGGGCAGCAGAGAGACCGTATCCCCCTCTCGGCCATCGATGCGAGTATCCCCGTGAATGATAAAGATTTCCTGCTGGCGTTCCAGTACGCGGACGGTGCAGTCAGCCAACTCGGGCAATAGAAGCAGGTACAGGTTTGCCAGCATCTGGTCGAGCCGGCCGCCAAGTGCACCGATCAACACAATGTCTGTAAACTCCCGCCTGGAGGCTTCCAGCAAGGCAAGTTCAAGATCCGTTTCGTCCTTGTCGACAGGAAACTTGAGGATCTCAACCTTCGCATCACGGAGTGCCTGCAGTTGCGCGGGTGTGACCGAATCCAGGTCGCCGATGAGCAGGTGGGGCTGACGGTTCAGTGCCAGCAAATGGCGCAGTCCGCCATCCACTGCGATGAGTTGGTCATCGGGCAGGATCATCCCGGATAAAAAATCCAGGTTAGAGACTTCGCCATTGATAAAAATCAGTGCTCGTTTGTACATCAAAAAACCCTCCGCCTGGGAGGGTGTGTTTTGGTGCAACCATTCCCTCCGCCGGCATTATCCGGATCAGGTTATACGGGTCGAAGGCCACCGCCTTCCTCTCAGCCCGGATTGCCGGGCTCCCCACCAACGATTCAATTGACACCAGTATAGACTGCCGCCAATTGGTTGTCAAGATTACCGCAGTTCCCGCTTCCATCCTCTTGTATAATAGGGAAGTCCATCTCTCTTCGGTCAGGATTCTCTTGGAAGCGCTCATCCAATTTGACAAAGTAACCTACCGCCATCCCGGAACATCCCCCGCCTCGCCCCCTGCGCTGGATGAACTCACCGTTTCCATCAAGCCGGGCGAGTGGGTGGCGATAGTGGGGGCTAACGGTTCAGGCAAAACCACTTTCGCCCGCCATTGCAACGCCCTTCTGCTGCCCTCCTCCGGCAGCGTCCGAGTCGCCGGGCTGGATTCCTCAGATCGGGCTAACCACCCCCAAATCCGCTCACAGGTGGGTATGGTATTCCAAAACCCGGAAGACCAGATCGTTTCCACGATCATCGAAGAGGATTGTGCATTTGGACCGGAAAACCTGGGGGTTCCCACCGGGGAGATACAGCAGCGCGTGGCACAAGCCTTAAAAACGGTTGAGATGTACGACCAGCGCTTGCGCCCACCGCACTTGCTCTCAGCCGGGCAAATGCAGCGTGTGGCCCTAGCCGGGGTGCTGGCTATGCAGCCCAACTGCGTCATCTTCGATGAATCCACCGCCATGCTTGACCCCCGCGGCCGCCTGGAGGTGCTTAACACCATGCGCTCCTTGCATGAGCGCGGCATTACCGTGCTGTTCATTACGCACTTCATGGAAGAAGCCGCCCGCGCTGAGCGCATCCTGGTGTTTAATCAAGGCAGCATCATTTTCGATGGCTCCCCGAAAGACCTTTTCACCGATGTTGGATTGCTGCAGCGCTGCGGACTCGAGCAGCCGATCACCCTGCAGCTGCTCACCGGTCTGCAGGATCTCCACCCCTCGCTTGCCCGGCTTTCACCTGACTTTGAGAACTCGCTCTCACGCATCCCGCCTTACGAAGGGAAAATGCGGGTACCTCTCGAAATGCCCCACGCCGATGGGCTGCCGGCTGCAGTTGAGGTGAGTCACCTCAACCACACCTACATGCCCGGTACGCCCCTGGAACACCAGGCTCTTAACGACGTCTCCTTTGCCATCACCAGCGGGCAAAGCCACGGATTGGCCGGTGCCACCGGTTCGGGCAAATCCACCCTGCTGCAGCACCTCAACGGGCTCTACCGTCCGCAAAGCGGCACGGTGCGCATCGGACCGTACCTGGTATCCGATCCAACTTTGGATATTAAAGCCCTGCGCCGGTATTCCGGCCTGGTCTTTCAGAACCCGGAAATCTATTTCTTTGAGCAATTTGTGGGGGATGAGATTGCCTACGGTCCCAAACTGCTTTATGGCCGTGAAGGGCTGCGCGAACGCGTGCAAAATGCCATGCAGCTTGTGGGTCTGGATTTTGATCTGTTCAAGGACCGCCTGACCTACCGTCTGAGTGGTGGTGAGAAGCGCAAAGTGGCACTGGCTGCCACGCTGGCATTGCAGCCAAAAGTTCTGGTGCTGGATGAACCTACCGCCGGGCTTGACCCCGCCTCGCGGCGCAACTTGCACGCCACGCTCAAGGGATTCCAACGCGATGGCATCGAGATGATCCTCAGTTCTCACAGCATGGGCGATATTGCCGAATTGGCTGCCAACCTGACCATCATGGCCGGTGGGCGAGCGCTGCGCACAGGCAACACGGCTGAATTATTTAATGATGCCCAATTGATCGCCGAAGGAGCGCTCGGACAACCCTCCGTTGTGCGGCTGGCTGCAGCCTTCCGCACAAAAGGCTGGCCAATTCCCATCTCCGTGGTCACCGCGGGGCAGCTCTTCGAGGCGGTGCGCCACGCGCTCGGGAAGGAGCGCGCATGAGCGAATTCGATTTCCTCGCCCGCGTACCCATCGGACAGTATGTGCCCGGAGCTTCGGTCTTGCATCGGCTTGACCCGCGCGCCAAAGTGTTTATATTCCTGGTGCTGACCCTTGCGCTCACCTTTGCACGCTCCATCATCAGTTTGGCGATCGGGCTGGCATTCGTTATCAGTTTGGTCATCCTGGCAAGGATCAATTTTAAGTTTGCCCTCAAATCACTCCTGGTCCCCCTGCCCTTCCTGCTGCTGTTTGCCATTATCCAGGTGTTCTTCTACTCTTCAAAAAACGACCCGCAGCTCCTGTTTTCCTTCTGGATTCTGCGCGTTTCCATCAACGGACTGATCGCAGGCGGGGTGCTGCTGCTGCGGTTCAGTGCGCTTATCCTGGCGCTCAGCCTGGCATCCCATTGCACCTCGTCTTCAGAGTTCATCCAGGGAACCTCGCGCCTACTGAGCCCGCTGAACAAGCTCAGGATCCGTTCGATGGACCTGGTGATGGTGCTGCAAATCACCCTGCGTTTCGTGCCGCTGCTGGCTCAAACTGCCGAACGCATCGCCAAGGCACAGGCATCCCGCGGTGCTGAATGGGGCAGTAAATCCGGCGGGCTCATCACCCGTATCCGGCAGCTTTTTCCTCTGATCGTCCCGTTATTTGTCATCAGCCTGCGCCGCGCCGAGAACCTGGCCCTGGCAATGGACGCCCGCGCCTATGGCTACCTGAACTACCGTACCAGTTATGTGGATATGAAGTTTTCATTGAAAGATTGGGCATTTATCTTGTTAAACTTAATCGTCTCACTCATCGTGGTCTATGGGTGAGACGATTCATTCAGAGTAAATGAGAATTACAAGTCTGCGCCTTTTTTCTTGCCGATCGAAAATTCCCAGTAAGCCGCAATCACGAACAGCACCACAATGGCAGCCACGGCGGCTTCGGGTGCACCGGATGCCAGCGCAATTCCGCCAAGTGCCTTCCAGACTTTATCGCCCAAAACCTCGGTAACCCGTGAATCCCTGGCAAATAATAGACCAAGCATTGTCAATACGCCAACCGTGTTGGTATAACTTCCCAAAAATCCGGTGAGGATCAAGCCAAAGACTTTCCATTTTTTCAATGCGCTCCACACCAGCCACGCCACCGGCCCGATGAGCATCCGGGGAAGCACCGAGAGCAGCGGGTTGACGAACAGCGGATCCAGCGGACTCTTGGGGGCGGTTGCCGCCTGGTAAAGCGATGTGAGTCCAAAGATCAGCCCGATCCCCGCGCCCACAATGGGTCCTTCCAATATGGCGCCGATGATGACGGGGATGGTGAGGATGGTGATGGAAATGCCGGCAAAGGGGATGTACCCGCCAAAGGGGAGCAGCCCCAAGACAATGGTAATTGCAGCCAGAACTGCGGTTACAACGATCTTGCGCGTCCTACTCTGTGGCATTGAACGCTCCTTTTATCTAGTGACTCCTGCCAGTTACCTGGCACCAAGGTATTTTATCACACCCAGTCCGGAGATCTTTTGGTTTACCTTAGCCTCCCCATAATACTCAACCCCGCCCGCCCCGCTGATCGTGGCATCCAGCTGTTCGTTTACCCATATCCTGGCATTGCCGACTCCGCTGATCCTCACCATCGCGCGCTCAGACTCCAGGCGCGTTCCCTGGTAAGAGCCTGCGCCGCTGAGTGTGAGGTTCTGTTCTGTGCATTTGCCGGCAATATCCACCGAGCCCACACCTGACATTTCCAAGTTCAGCGTACTCACGTTCACCTCGCCAACCGTCAGGGCGCCGGGGCCGGAGAGGACAACTGTGAGCGTGTCAGAATTTATCGCCGCGCAATCCACGCTGCCAACCCCCGCCACGGTGATGGCGCGGATGTCCTTCATCACCAGGTGATAGATCGTCATCCCCTTATCGATCAGGCGGAAACCGGTCCAATCTTTCCAATCCGTTTCCTGGGTGATCCAAAGCGTACCTTCTTTCACTTCCGCATGGATGCGCGCGCGTACTTCAGGGTCTGCCTGGATGGTGAGGTTATCCGTATCGCCCTGGCTGAGCATGATCTTGCCGACCGCCTTAAAATGGATCCCATTGAATCCGCTGACGGCGATAACTTCTTGGTTGTTTATATTGGCTTCCATTTTTTTTATCTCCTTTATTAGCTGTATACGGATTTCAAGGAAGAAAGTGACGAGATTTAGAATAGATTAATCCGCTTGCACTATAATCATCATACATCAAAAAAAATAAGGAGCACATATGGCAAAAAAGACCTTACCCCACTGGGACCTGAGTAATGTTTACCCGTCATTATCTTCCCCCGAATACAGCAAAGATGTCGAAAAACTCGAAAAGAGCCTTTCCAAACTCGAAAAATACTTCGCCGCTACCCTGGCAAACCTCGATGAAAAATCTGCCGCTGCCGACCTGGCAAAAGCCGCAGCGTCGCTCATCGACCAGTTCAACGCCGTCGTCCGCCTGGCGCGCACATTACAAGCCTATATCCACTCGTTTGTTTCCACGGATTCCTATAACAAGGAAGCCCTCAAGAAAGAGAGCGAACTGGAACAGGTGATGGTCAAGTTGGAGCAGCTTGGCACGCAGGCAACCGCCTGGATCGGCAAGGTCGGTAAGCGCCTTCCAGAGTTCGTAAACCTCGCGCCTTCCGCCAAAGCCCATGCCTTCTTCCTGGATGAGTCGGCTGAGCAAAGCAAATACCTCATGTCCCCCAAGGAAGAGATGCTGGCGTCTGAATTAAGCCTCAGCGGCGCCAATGCCTGGAGCAAATTGCAGGGCATCGTCACCTCGCAGCTCAGTGTGGAGTTTGAATTGGATGGCAAGGTGCAGAAGCTGCCCATGCCTGCGCTAATCAACCTGCGCTCGCATCATGATGAAGCCACCCGCAAGCGCGCCTACGAAGCAGAGAATGAAGCCTGGGTAAAAGTGAAAGAACCTCTCGCCGCCGCCATGAACGGCATCAAGGGCGAGGTGAACACCCTCAACCGCCACCGCGGCCGCCGGGATTGCATCCACGGTTCGCTGGATGCGGCGCGCATCGACCAGGCGACGCTGGATGCCATGCTGGGTGCGATGAAAGATTCGTTCCCCATGTTCCGCAGGTACTTTAAAGCCAAAGCAGCCCGTTTTGGCGCAAAGAAACTGCAATGGTGGAACACCTTTGCCCCCGCCGGTGAAAGCAAGACCGTTTTCACCTTCGACCAGGCGAAGAATTTCGTCCTCACTCATTTCGGCAGCTTTGACCCGCAATTGCGGGATTTTGCCCAAAATGCCTTCGAGAAGAACTGGATCGATGCCGAACAGCGCAGCGGCAAACGCGGCGGGGCGTTCTGCATGGAAGTCCCCGGCGTTGGCGAAAGCCGCATCCTCACCAACTTCGACGGCTCCCTCGACAGCGTTTCCACCCTGGCACACGAACTGGGGCACGGCTTCCATAATTATTGCGCTGTCAAAGCCAAAAAGACCGAACTGCAGAAGAATACTCCGATGACGCTTGCGGAAACCGCCTCGATCATGTGCGAGACCATCGTCTCCAGCGCTGCGCTGAAGGAAGCCAAAAACGAAAAGGAAGAACTGGCTATCCTCGAAACCCAGCTCATCGGCGATTCACAGGTGATCGTGGACATCTACTCGCGCTACCTCTTTGAGAAGGAAGTCTTCGAACGCCGGCAGAAATCCGAACTCAGTGCAGATGAACTGTGCGAGATCATGCTGGACGCCCAGAAAGCCACCTATGGCGATGGACTTGATGAGAAGTACCTTCAGCAGTGGATGTGGACCTGGAAGCCGCATTATTACTTCGCCGGTCTTTCCTTCTATAACTATCCGTATGCCTTCGGCCTGCTCTTTGGAACCGGGCTGTACGCCATTTACCAGAAACGCGGGCATGCGTTTGTGAAGGATTACATGGATCTGCTCGCCAGCACCGGCGAAGCCAATGCCGCGGACCTGGCGGCCCGCTTTGGCATCGACATCCGCAAGAAAGCCTTCTGGCAGGACAGCCTCAAGATCATCGAAGCACGCGTCAACCGGTATTGCCAGATCAAATAGTCACGTGGGCAGGGGACGGTTTGAAACCGTCCCCTGCTATTAAAAATGCGTTATAATCGGATTTCGATGCGGGCATCGCCAAGTGGTAAGGCGTCAGCCTTCCAAGCTGATATTCGCGGGTTCGAATCCCGCTGCCCGCTCTTCTGGAGACCCGAAAGGGTCTTTTTTTGTTGCGGGTTCGAACCCCCTACAGGGGCAAGTGTCCCGCTGCCCGCTCTTCTGGAGACCCGAAAGGGTCTTTTTTTGTTGCGGGTTCGAACCCCCTACAGGGGCAAGTGTCCCGCTGCCCGCTCTTCTGGAGACTCGAAAGGGTCCTTTTTTGTTGCGGGCTCGAACCCCCTACGGGGGCAAGTGTCCCGCTCCCCGCTCTACCCAAATTAATTGTTAACATCGGGATGCTGCGCGATCCCGCTGCCCGCTCTCAATTGCATACTCAACAACTGATCAGTACATTTCCACTGCATTAATTACACATCTGTAAACACCGCTAGAAATTGAAATCCCAATCAGATTTGCCTTACAATAATTTCACAGCAGCGTTATGGGTAGCGAAAGGAGAAAAATGTCCACCACAGGCAAATCCAACATCATTCCGGTTGTGATAAATAAAAGAACAGCCACTGCGATCATTATTTCCATAGTTGTGCTGGTATTGCTGTTTTGTTTTGTCGCACTTCCGCCGATAAGGTATTCCCAGGCATCAGATGCTTTATTAAATAAGGAATATGACAAGGCAATTGCCATTTATGCATCCCTTAATGGCTATCAACGCTCCATCGAGCTTCTCAGCGAATCCCAATATCAAAAAGCGACCGAATTAATTAACCTCCGGCAGTACCAGGAAGCAATCAGTGTTTTACAAAAAATCACATCGTACCAGGACGCCACTGCGCTACTAGCCAAAGCAGAAGATTTTCTGGCAAAAGAGGCAAAATACGAACAAGCCTATAAACTTCTCATCCAGGGAAAGTACGAGCAGGCGATTACTTTGTTTACTGAAATCGGAGATTACAAGGATAGCAAAAATTTGCTCTACAAAGCAACTGAAATTTTTAAGAGGTTAAAGACTCCTTAGCCATAAATTTCAATCCAGCGATTTTTTAACCTTCACCAATAGACAGACTAAATGCCTTACATCCGTCGTGTAAGACACTTGTTTTTCTGATTGTCACTTTTCAATTTTCCCCACCGTTTTATGATATTCAATGAACTCCCTTGTCTTGCGCATCCCATTGCGTTCGTAGAATTGGGCGGCCGTCTTGTTTGCCGAAGCCACCCCCAAGCCCACGGACTTCAAGCCATGGCTGGAGAAGACCGAGAACATATGCCGCAGCAGCCTGCCGCCCAGCCCTTTGCCCTGGTATTCCTTTGCCACTGCCAATTGGCGGATCCAGCCGCCGGTCTCTTCTGCATAGGAGAGAGCAACCCCCACCAACCTGTCGCCCTCCCGCACCAGCACAAAATACTGCGGATCATACCTGCCGCCGCGAAGGACCCATTTGCGCCAGTTCTCC